>JAYEGA010000052.1:0-12400 GCA_034658835.1 Thermodesulfobacteriota bacterium | reverse complement strand
CGCAGAATCAGGCATTCAATGCATTGATTTTTCTTTACAGGGAAGTCCTCAAGATGCCTCTTGAAGGCCGGATAGATGCTGTGAGATCTTTTAAGAAGCAGCGTCTGCCAATAGTTATGAGCAAGGAGGAAACACAGCGAGTTCTGAACGCTATGAGCGGTACGACCCAGCTTATGGCAAAACTCCTTTACGGAAGTGGTCTGAGGCTGATGGAATGTATCCGTCTGAGAGTTAAGGATATTGATTTTGAAATAAATGAAATCAGAGTTCACAGCGGCAAAGGTGATAAAGTCCGGCTGGTTCCACTTCCGGATAGTGTCAAGCCGGTGTTAAACATACATCTTGAACGTGTTAAATTAATCCACGAACACGATTTGGCGAAGGGTTACGGTGAGGTATATTTGCCGCACGCCTTAGACAGGAAGTATCCCCATGCCGGCAAAGAATGGGGATGGCAACATGTTTTTCCTTCAACCAAACTCTCACTTGATCCGCGTAAAAACGTGACACGCCGACATCACATGGACCCTTCCTCTTTGGACAGAGCCCTTAAGCGGGCGGTTAAACTGGCTGGTATTACTAAGCGAGTCACATCCCATACGTTCCGGCATTCTTTCGCGACAGACCTTTTGCAGACAGGTACTGATATCCGGACAATTCAAAGCCTTCTCGGGCATAATGATCTTTCTACAACCATGGTTTACACCCATGTGTTACGCCAGGGGGGGCAGGGAGTCAAAAGCCCGCTTGATTCACTGGAATAGATTACCGGGCCGAAAACTGAAAACAGTAAACTGCTTAACGAAGTGTGGTGAAGTATTTGAAAGAATTATCATCAAGCTTTAACATATTAAAAAAGAGTTTCCCTGACTATGAAGACCGGCTGGAGCAGCGCGAAATGGCAGGCGAAGTCCTGCGCTGTCTTAAAGATAAAAAGGATCTGCTCATAGAGGCGGGGACAGGTGTCGGCAAGTCGTTTGCCTATCTCATTCCGGCGGTGCTTTCGCAGGAAAAAACTGTGGTATCCACTTCATCGCTGGCTCTTCAGGATCAGCTTGTAAAGAAGGATCTTGTTTTTCTTCAGAAGGCTCTTCCACAGAAGTTTTCCTTCGGGATACTCAAGGGAAGGAATAACTATCTCTGCCTGAAACGTGAAAAAGAATATGCGGGGGCCGGCAGGACCTATGAAAAGTCTTTCAAATGGCTGTCAAAAACTAGGACAGGTGAAAAAGCCGAGCTTTCATTCATTCCGAAATTCTGGCCTGAGGTCTGCGGAGATTCACAGGATTGTAACGGCAGAATGTGCCCTTTCTACGACAGGTGTTTCTATTACCGGCATTATCGAAAGCTCCACAAAAAGGATATCCTGGTAGTTAATCATCACCTCCTCATTTATGACCTCCTTTCAGATTTTAATGTCCTTCCCTTTCATAAACAGTTAATTATCGATGAAGCCTCCGATATCGAGGATGTCATCTCCAATGTCCTCGGCAGCAGCCTGAGCTATTCAAGGACTATGTGGCTGCTTTACAGACTGAAAGGGTTGAAGATAATCGTTGATCACCTTTTTGCCGAGGCGGAGTCATTCTTTAAAAAGACAGATGTGCCGTTTCAGCCGGTCTTTCCAATTCCCGTTCCTGTTATAGAAAGGCTGAAGAGCTTGAGGGAGAAACTGGCGCTGAACAAAACAATTTCAACGCTGGAAAAACAGAGAAAATCGGTGGCTGATGATGAGCTCAAAGACAAAATAGAGACAACCATAGATTATGTAAAGTCATTTACCGCGGATATAGATGATTTTATAGGACAGGATGATGCAGACAGGGTTTATTATGTAGTGGGAAATGGTAATGCCCTGGAGTTTAAAAGTAACCTTGTGGAATCCCGGAGTGCCTTCAGAGTACTGACAGACATTTATGACAGCACGATTATGACATCGGCTACTTTGACATCAGGAGGAAAATTTACTTTTTTAAAGAAGAGGCTGGGTATCGAAGACTTTGAAGAAAAGATTATCGGCTCGTCATTCGATTACAGAAGGCAGTCCCTCCTCTATGTTGACAAAGACCTGCCGGGACCGGATAGAGGAAATGATGAGATATTTCAGCAAGAAAGCCTCGGTGTAATAGAGGGTCTTATCGATGCATCCCGTGGCAGGGCGCTGGTGTTGTTTACATCTTATAAACATCTCCATTTTGTTGCGAAAAATATCAAGATATCCTACCATTTCAAATCCCAGGGTGATATGCCCCCTGCAAAACTTATTAAGTGGTTTAGAAATGCTCCTAATTCCGTGCTCCTGGCAACCGCTACATTCTGGCAGGGGGTTGATATAAAAGGAGACGATCTGAGCCTTGTGATTATTGGGAAGCTCCCCTTCAGCTCACCGGGAGATCCGGTATATCAGGAAAGATGCAGGAGACTGAAAGACAGGTGGTTTAACGACCTTGCCCTCCCGTCCGCCATTTTAACACTGAGGCAGGGCTTTGGACGGCTCATCAGAGGGCGTGACGAATATGGCGTGGTTGCCATCCTTGACACACGGATTGTTTCACGTTCATACGGCAGGACCATTGTTTCCTCACTGCCGGAGACGAATGTTGTCCATAGCGTCGAAGATGTAAAAACTTTTTTTGACTCCATTCCCTCAACAAAGACACCGGCTGCCGAACAGAAAATCGATTCCGGGAATATCAAAGGCGTCGGCATTACTTAAAACCTTTACCGGAATGTATTTTTGTGATATTTATCTTGCCAGAATTGTATAGATTTCGTAATAGTACGGGACACAGGCAGTCTATATCTCCGTGAAAATCCGGTGAAACCAACCGCAGATGAAAAGGAACAACAGAAGTAAAATTGCCAAGCTCAATAACAGGTGGTAAAAATCGCACGCTCGAAAAAGCAGAGCAAAGGGCCTTTCGCCTCCTTTCTGTCAGGGGAAGAAGCATAAAGGAGTTGCGAACAAGGCTCAAAGAAAAAGGTTTTGAAGAACCTGTTGTGGAAGAGGTTATCGCAAGGCTCATTGAACTTAAATACCTGGATGATGAATCATTTGCAAGCCAATGGGCCCGGAACCTTGCCGTTAACAGGCTTTATGGAAACAGAAGGATTGAAGTAAGCCTTTCGGAAAAGGGGATTGACCGAAAGCTAATCCTGCAATCTATCGATGAAGTCAGGGAAGAAATAAGTGAAAAGCAGGCTATAAACAGACTGATAGAAAAAAAGGTTAAAGGTAAAAAGGTTATAGAACTTAATGAAAAAGAAAAAAGGAGACTGGCCCAAAACCTGATGGGGAGAGGCTTTCCTGCAGGGTTGATTTTTGAGGTGTTAGGGAAATCAGGGGGAGGATTTACAAATGACAGGAAGTGATATTAGGGAAAAGTTCTTAAAATATTTTGAGGAGAAGGGGCATACGAGGGTGTCAAGCTCATCTCTCGTCCCGAAAGAAGATCCGACACTTCTGTTTACCAATTCCGGTATGGTTCAGTTTAAATACTGCTTCCTGGGAGAGGAAGATAAGGGCTACACAAGGGCCGCATCCTCTCAGAAATGCGTCAGGGCAGGAGGAAAACATAACGATCTGGAGAATGTAGGCTATACGGCACGTCATCACACTTTTTTTGAGATGCTGGGTAATTTTTCCTTTGGTGATTATTTCAAAGATGAAGCCATTACGTGGGGATGGGAGTTTCTCACAGAGGTTATGGATCTCCCTAAAGACAGATTATGGATTACGATCTACAACGATGATGATGAGGCCTTCGAGATATGGAACAAAAAAATCGGAATACCTGCCGATAGGATTGTTCGTATGGGAGAGGAAGAGAACTTCTGGATGATGGGGGAAACCGGTCCCTGCGGCCCATGCTCCGAGGTTATCTACGACCAGGGGGAAGGTGTAGGATGCGGACGGCCTGAATGTAACCTGGAATGCGATTGTGACCGCCACCTTGAGCTCTGGAATCTTGTTTTTACCCAGTTCGACAGGGATGAATCCGGCAATCTTAACCCGCTGCCAAAACCGAATATCGATACGGGAATGGGTCTGGAGCGATTAGCGGTAGTGATGCAGGGGGTGAGCAGCAACTACGATATTGATCTTTTTAAGGATATCATCAGTTCTATCGAGAAAATCAGCGGAAAGAAATACAAAGAAAATGAGGAATACGATACCTCCACCAGGGTGATCGCCGATCACAGTCGTGCCATCACTTTTCTAATGGGTGATGGTGTTCTTCCCAGTAATGAGGGGAGGGGCTATGTCCTGAGAAGGATTCTGAGGAGGGCTGCGCGCCATGGAAAATTACTCGGCATAAACAAACCTTTCCTGCACGAGGTAGTCCCTGTAGTTATCGATGTTATGAAAGATGCCTATCCCGATCTCACAGATAAGGAATCCTTTGTCAGAAAAGTGGTCATAAACGAGGAAGAACGTTTCATAGAAACTCTCGATACAGGTTTGAAGATATTGAATGATGAAGTTGCACTATTAGAAAAAGCCGGAAGTAAGATTATCCCCGGTAATGTTGTTTTCAAACTCTATGACACCTTCGGTTTTCCAGTTGACCTGACGGAAGACATCGTCAGAAAGGATAATTTCTCCCTGGATATGGAGGGTTTTGAAAAGGCCATGGAGGCCCAGAGGGAGCTGGCCAGGGAATCATGGAAGGGAAGTGGAGCAGAAGCGGTCTCAGACAGCTACAAAAAACTCTCCTTGAAGAACATCTCTACTGAATTTATCGGTTATGAGGGAACAACGGAAGCAGGCTCCCGCATTACAGGTATTCTCAGGGATGATGAAGAGGTCGATTATTTAAGGGAAGGGGGGAATGCCGAAGTCTTTGTTGAACAGACCCCATTCTATGGAGAAACTGGGGGACAGATCGGGGATACCGGAATCATTGAAGGAGAAGAATTTCTCTTCGAGGTCTGGGATACCCAGAGACCTCTTGATGATCTCTTCACCCATATCGGAAAGCTTAAAAAAGGGCAGATCAAGGTTGGGGATACCGTAACCCTTAAAGCAGACAAAGAAGCAAGGAGGTCAACAGAAGCAAACCACTCAGGTACACATGTCCTGCAGTCAGCATTGAATGAGGTTCTTGGGGATCACGTCAAGCAATCCGGTTCCCTTGTATCGCCGGAAAGGCTTCGATTCGACTTTTCTCACTTTTCCAGGATTGAAGACGAAGAGATGGAAAAAATAGAGATCCTCGCCAACAAATATATAAGGGCAAACTTCCCGGTCACCACCGAGGTGCTGCCCAGAGATGAGGCGATGAAAACGGGTGCGAAGGCCGTCTTCGATGAAAAATATGGTGAGGATGTTAGAATTGTTAAAATGGGTGATTTCAGTATGGAATTATGTGGGGGAACGCATGTCAACAAAACCGGTGATATCGGATTTCTCAAGGTTACTCATGAATCGGCAGTAGCAGCCGGCGTGAGAAGGATTGAGGCGGTAACGGGGGAAGGCGCCCTGAAATATATCAGAGAAGCCGAAAAAGAACTCAAAAAATCGGCCTCTTTTTTAAAAGCTAATCCCCTGGACCTGTCTGAAAGAGTGGAGAAACTCCTGAAACACCAGAAAGAACTTGAAAGAGAAATTGATTCACTCAAGGGAAAACTGACAACCAGGGATTCGGTCGACTTACTCAGCCAGGCGAGGGAAGTAAAAGGAGTTCAGGTAGTTACAACTATTGTTGACGCACCGGACACAAAAACACTGCGGGATTTTGGTGACAAGTTGAGGGATAAAATCCGGTCAGGAATAATACTTCTCGGCAGCAAGGCAGAAGACAAGGCGATGCTGCTATGTATGGTCACAAAAGACCTTACAGATAAATACAGTGCCGGTAAAATCGTAAAAGAGATTGCACCAATTGTAGGAGGAAGTGGCGGTGGACGCCCCGATATGGCCCAGGCCGGAGGGTCAAAACCTGAGAATTTAGGCCAGGCTTTGGATAAGCTGGAGGAAATTCTATAAAAGTGGCAACTTTATGATAGGTGTTTTTGACTCCGGCTTTGGCGGTTTGACGGTACTGAAAAGTATCGTGCAGGAACTCCCCGAATATGACTGTCTATATCTCGGTGACAATGCAAGAGTGCCTTATGGAGGCCGCTCCGAGAGGATAGTATATAAGTTTACAAAACAGGCAGTGGCTTTCCTTTTCAAGCAGGGGTGCCCCCTGATTATTATCGCCTGCAATACCGCATCTGCCAAGGCACTGCGGAGAATCCAACAGGAATACCTGCCTAAAACATATCCTGAAAGAAGAGTCCTCGGGGTTGTACGGCCGAGTGTCGAAGAGATCGCCAAAAGAACTCTAAACAATAAAGTGGGTTTACTGGCGACTGAGATGGTAGTCTCATCAAGAGCTTTTACCAAAGAAATCAACAAATTAAACCCTTCGATTGAAATATTTCAGCAGGCCTGCCCTCTACTGGTGCCGATTGTAGAAGCTGGTGAACACGACTGGGAAGGAACCGATATGATTATTAAAAGATATCTGAGGGAATTATTTGATCAAAATAATGACATCGATACTCTCCTCCTTGCCTGTACCCACTATCCTATCCTCTATCCAACCTTTGAAAGGCATGTCCCCTCAAATGTAACGATTCTTGAACAGGGGCCTCTTGTGGCAAAAAGCCTTAAAGACTATCTCCTGAGACATCCTGAAATTGAAAAAAGGCTCACAAAGAGTGGAACACGGGTCTTTCTTACAACCGATATTTCCGAAAGATTTGACCGTATAGCCCATGTTTTTTATGGAGAACCCATACTGTCAAAACTTGCTTCGGTGGAACCGATATGTAAACTTGACTAAGAAAATTTATTGTGCTAATTTGGCGACTATCTTTAAAACCACCCTTACAACAACCAAAAGAATTATCCCTATGGTAGAATTTACCCATCTTGACGAAAAAGGCAGTGCAAAAATGGTTGATGTTAGCGCCAAGGAATCCACCCTGAGGGAGGCAGTGGCCCAGGGAAAGGTATTGATGAACCCAAACACGGTAACAGCTATTGATCATGGAGAAATGCGAAAGGGAGATGTATTCGGTGTTGCAAGGATTGCAGGAATAATGGCCGCCAAAAAGACAAGCGATATTATTCCTATGTGTCACCCCCTTGAACTGACGGAAATCAATATTGACTTTTCAAGCGATATTGAAAAAGGTGAGATAACCATTGAAGCAAGGGTGAAGACCGTGGGAAAGACAGGTGTGGAGATGGAAGCCATGACGGCCGTAAGTGCGGCAGCCCTGACTATTTACGATATGTGCAAATCTGCGGACCGTGGAATAATATTGTCTGACATAAAATTAATGACAAAACATGGCGGTAAGAGTGGAACCTTTGTAAGGAAATAATAAAATATGTCAACCAGCGTATATAAAATCGGGAGGGCATTATTAATCCCCTTCACTATCGATATATTTCTCTTCTTCATACTCCTTTTGCTTTCACTGTTTGTCAGTAGTTCTCCCACAGAAAGAGTTATCCTGTTTGTTATATTCATACCATTTCTCTACATATTTCTTGAATTGATTTCTCGCAAGGTGACAACAGAAGAGAATGGTATCGAAATAAAAAAGTTGTTCAGGAAAAAAGTGCTCGGTTGGGAAGATATTACCAGCGTAGGTGCCGTTGTTCTACAAAAAAAGGTGTACCTGCTATTGACCACAACAAAGGGATTTCATACGCTGTCCAATTCTTATGAAAATTTTACTGCTCTTGTTAAAAAAATTGTTGATAACGTCGATAAGGAAAAGGTAGAAGAAGAAATTCAAGATCTGATTGAACATCCCATAAAAAAGATTTCGAATGTCATTTCAGCCTGGGTTGTAGTTATTATCCTCTTAGGAACTATTTACATCAAGCTGTCTCATCCCCAATGAAAGTAATCTTCTTTTGATCAGAGGTGTCTGTCATGGATATGCAAAAACCTAATAGAATAGTTATGGATGAAGCAGCCCAGACATCATTATTTCCAGTCGTGGAAGATATTATTGAGGAAAAACTGGAAGATATCGTCACGCTACTCTGTTCGACAGATACGGAAAAGAGCAGATTATATGAAGAAATATTATCAATATTTGAAAAGAGTTTGATCAAGATCGCCTTAAAACGTTCCAATAATGTGAAGACTGCTGCCGCGGATTTTCTTGGAATAAATAGAAATACCCTTCACAAAAAGATGGAGAAACTTGGAATTAACTGCGAGAAGGAATAAATAGCTATCAGCAATCAGCTTTCAGCAAAAACAAAGGATTAGACGGAAGATTGTTTTTCTTTATCTTGCTGACGGCTGAGAGCTGACTGCTCACACAACACCTTACCCAAAAACTGCCCCGTCAGTGACTCCTTTACCCCTGCCACTTTCTCAGGGGTACCAGAAGCAACGATTCTTCCTCCCTTTTCCCCACCTTCAGGACCAAGGTCAATTACATAATCGGCAGATTTTATCACATCCAGGTTGTGTTCAATTACCACTACGGTATTCCCCATATCTACCAGTCTCATCAAGACATCAAGAAGCTTCTGAATATCCGCAAAGTGAAGACCTATAGTAGGCTCATCAAGAATATAAAGGGTGTTTGCAGTAGCTCGTTTTCCCAATTCTCTCGCCAGCTTTATCCTCTGTGCCTCTCCACCTGAAAGGGTCGTCGCAGACTGGCCCAACTTTATGTATCCCAGACCTACATCGAAGAGGAGCTGCAGTTTCAATTTTATTAGCGGAACACTGTCAAAAAATGAAAGCGCTTGGTTGACAGTCATATCCAGAATATCTGCGATATTCTTCCCTCTATATTTAATCTCCAGAGTATCCTTGTTGAATCTCTTCCCGTTACACACATCACAGGTCACATAGACGTCCGGCAAAAAATGCATCTCTACTCTAATCAGACCATTCCCCCGGCATGATTCACATCTTCCGCCCTTGACATTAAAGCTGAATCGACCCGGTTTATACCCTCTGATACGTGATTCAGAAAGCCTCGTGAAAAGCTCCCTGATATGGGTAAATGCTCCTGTATAGGTGACCGGATTTGATCGGGGGGTACGCCCTATCGGTTGCTGGTTCATAGCGATAACCCTCTCGATACCACCAAGTTTACTTATCCGTCTCAACTTTCCCACCCTGCCCCTGTATCTGTACAGCTTTCTGGCAAGCACCTTATAAAGAGTTTCGATAACCATGGTGCTCTTCCCCGAACCGGATACACCGGTCACACATGTAAAAACCTTCGCCGGAATCTTTATATCTATATTCTTCAGGTTATTTTCCTGAGCACCCTCCAGGATTATAAATTCACCAGGGATATGTTTTCGCCGATCGGGTACTGGAATGGACAATGTTCTTGAAAGATATTTGCCAGTCAAGGATCTCTCACTTTTGCAAATTTCCCCTGGTGTGCCCTGAAAGACAACCTCACCCCCATTCAATCCCGCACCTGGCCCTATGTCAACAATACAATCGGATGACATTATCATCTCCGCATCGTGTTCCACCACCAGAACTGTATTCCCCATATCACGCAGATGCTTGAGTGTAGAAATAAGTCTGATGTTATCCCTCTGGTGCAGACCAACTGTTGGTTCATCCAGCACATAAAGAACACCTACCAATCCGGAACCTATCTGCGTTGCAAGCTTGATACGCTGCCATTCTCCACCGGAGAGGGTACCCGATGACCTGGACAGATTGATATAATCTATGCCCACATCGAGAAGAAAGCGAAGTCTCTCTTTTATCTCCTTCAGTATCCTTTCAGATACAATCGTATCCTGATCTGACAGGGAGAGCGTATCAAAGAACCCCATACACTCCCCGATCGACATCTGACAGACTTCGTATATATTCCTTTCCCCGACAGTTACAAAAAGACTTTCTTGTTTAAGTCTGGAACCCTGGCAGGTCGGACATTCCCTTGCATTAATATATCTCGCCAACCCCATCCTTACTTCATTGGAATTCGTTTCCCTGTATCGCCGATCAAGATTGTTGATCACACCTTCAAATGGCTTGCCATAAAAATACCTTCTGCCATCCCTGTCAAAATAGAATGTAATCTCTTCATCTCCTGAACCGTATAGAAGGACTGTTCTGATCTTTTCCGGCAATTTATTAAATGGAACGTTGATCTCAAATTTATAGTGTTTGGAAAGGGTCTCCAGCATCTGATAAAAGTTAAGGGAATTCCTGTTTTCCCAGGGAACAATAGCACCCTCCCTTATGGAAAGTCCTGGATCAGGAACAACCAGTTCCTCATCAAAATACATTCTGGTCCCCAGACCACCACAGTCAGGACAGGCACCATAAGGACTATTGAATGAAAACACCCTTGGTGTCATCTCAACAATGCTGACGCCACAATCCTGACAGGCATATCTTTCACTAAAGATAATGTCCCTACCCCCGTCAGTAGCGATCCTGACAAGTCCCTCTGAAAGGCCCATAGCAATCTCCAGGGAATCCCTCAATCGCTTTCTTATCCCTTCTTTCATGACAAGTCTGTCAACTACAACATCGATATCGTGGCGCTTATTCCTGTCGAGTTCAATATCCTCGGCAAGTTCCATAGTCCTTTCATCAACCCTGACCCGAACAAAACCATCCTTGCGCAATTTCTTCAATTCTTTCTGAAACTCACCCTTCTTCCCCCTGACAATCGGCGACATAATGTTTATTTTTGTCTTTTCGGGAAATGCAAGTATCTTATCCAGCATTATGTCAACGGTTTCAGATTTAATCTCTCTTCCACATTTATAACAGTGGGGCACTCCTATCCGTGCATACAAAAGGCGGAGATAATCGTATATTTCGGTTACTGTTCCAACTGTCGAACGGGGGTTCTGGCTTGTCGTTCTCTGTTCAATAGCTATGGCGGGGGACAAACCCTCTATCAATTCAACCTCGGGCTTGTCCAGCTGACCGATGAACTGACGTGCATAGGTAGAAAGTGATTCCACATATCGTCTCTGTCCCTCGGCATAGATCGTATCGAAGGCCAGAGAGGATTTACCGGAACCGCTGACACCAGTTATCACGACAAGTTCATCTCTGGGAATGTTTATATTTATATTTTTCAGGTTGTGCTGACGTGCACCCCTTATTTTTATATAATTCATGGGCTTAGCGCCCTTCGGGCGGGTAAAAGGTTAAAGGTCATAGGTTAAAGGTAGCGGAATTATGTCAATTTTAAGATAAGTGTTGGGTTTAGAGTCTTATATCTATGTAGGATTTTTCTCTCAGTTCTTCGAGCCACTCATAAAACTTCTTTTCAATCTTTACCCGACCTATTTTATCTTTAATTTCCTCACGCACTAACTCGAGCGACCTTATACCTGCACCCTTCCTGTCTGTCACCTTAATAACATGAAAACCTATGGAAGATTCGATAACATCACTTATTTGACCAGTTGCTAAGCTGAAGGCTACTTCGTCCACCACCGGAAACATCATTCCTTTTTCGACAAAACCAAGGTCGCCTCCAACTTTTGCAGCAGGTCCCTGGGAATACTCGCTTGCCAACAACCCGAATGATTTTCCTTCTTTCAATTTCTTGTGTATCATTTCAGCACCCGCTCTAAGTTTTCGCTTCTCTTTCATGTTGCAATCCTTCGGGATAATGATAAGTATCTGTTTTATCCTGACTGCCTCTTCCCCCTCATAATCTTCCCTGTGCTCACAATAATAATTCCCTATCTCCTCATCGGTGACGGAAACCTTGGATTTTATGTTTCTTCCAACCAGTCTAACCTTCATCAGGTGTTCTTTAACTTCTCCTTTATACGTCTCGAAGTTGCTTCCCTCTTTAACAAGAACCTTTATGAAATCTTCCTCCCTGATATTTCTTCTGGAGAGCATATCCCCAATGGTCTCCATAACATCCTTCTCTTTCACAACAATACCAAGTTTCTTCGCTTCCTGTTCTACCAGGGTTTCATCAATTATCTTATTCAACATTGCCAGCCTGGCCTCTGCAATAATCTTTTCCCTGTTTTCTCCTTTCCGGGATTCCTCTATCCTTTTCAAATGGGGTTCAAGGGCATTGTTCACCTCGGAGAGGGTTATAACTTCATCATTTACAACGGCAACGATCCTATCTACAATTATGGCATTTAACGGATTTAATAGAAATATCACCACAAAACAGGCAAATATAGATATTTTTAATGCTTTCATAAACACCTACCAAAAAATCAGGTTAAGGGTTAAGGATTAAAGGTTAAAGGCAAAAGGTAAAGGGAAATGTCCTTTTTTAGTAACACTTTAGCTCTTTGAAAAAAACATAAGAAAACACTGGCGACACGTTCGATAATCTGGTATGTAGTTCTTCAATATCAGGAGAGCTACATGGAATCAATACTTTTTCGATATCGGTC
>JAYEGA010000051.1:0-12591 GCA_034658835.1 Thermodesulfobacteriota bacterium | reverse complement strand
AGCCCGGGACTGAGATACAATCAAGGGGAAGCAGTCTGGTGATTGAGGGGCGTCTCAACGCCGGAGGGGACGATAAGCATCTCATTACCTTTAGTGCGCTGAAGGAGGGAATCTGGGATGGTATTATTTTCAATAATGTAAAAGAAAAAGAGAATCTGATGCGGTTTTGCCTCATCAAAAATGCGAAGGCAGGGATAACCTGTCAGTCATCCTCGCCACGCATCGAGTCGTGTGAGATAACGGATAACGAGGCAGGTATTAAGGTTCTGGGAGCATTTTCCGGACCGGATATAGTCGGGAATACGATACACAAAAACACTAAAACAGGGATCTTTGCGGCAGATGGGGCGCGGCCAACTGTTACTGAAAACAGGATCGATGGTAATGCCGAAGGTGGGATCGCGGTTCAGGGTGCCTCTCCCACTGTCCGGCACAACTGGATTATTCAAAACCGTGGTTCAGGAATTACAGTTCAGAACAGTCAACTGTCCCTGACTGAGAATAATATTTATGACAACGAGCCCTTTGAAATGGTGGGCGCTATGTCAGGGGAAGCGGTTGATGCCCGTGCCAACTGGTGGGGGAGTCCTGACTGCCTTGATATTCTGGAAAGAATTAGAGGGAAGATCAATATCGGGTCAATCTTGAATGGCGCCTGGCCGGAGGGGGAATCGATCGAACTTCCCATTCTCGCGCCGGAGCTAAGCGGGCCTGTGAAATCAGATGCATTTCTTATTCTGTCCAACAGTCCTTACAAGGTTGTGAAAAATGTTATTATCGATGAGGGTGTTTTGCTTTATGTAGAGCCTGGTGTCAGGATCAACTTTGATCAGAATACCTCTATAATTGTCAGGGATGGTGGTGTTATTGCAAGAGGCACCCGTGAAAACCCGATTCTTTTTACGTCATCGGGGGCTTCTCCATCGGCTGGCGATTACCGCAATGCGATACGCTTTGAGAAAAAGAACAGTGTGAGCAGTTTCTTCGAATATTGCCTTGTGGAGTATGCCACGACTGCATTTGATGTCTACTATGGTACCCCGGAGATCTCTTATTGTTACATTGCCAACAATGCCCAGTGTGGTGTCTACTGTCGAAATGATGCGGCGCCCAAGATATTTTACAGTACAATCACCGATAACCTCGGAGAAGGTGGCATAAAGTGTGTCGGGATGTCCAGACCGAAGATTAACTATAATAATTTTATAAATAATATAGTGGCGATACAGGTTTTTTCGACTATACAAGTTGATGCCCGTCACAACTGGTGGGGCAATAATCCACCTGATAAGAGCGTTATCTGGGGAAATAATATTAATATTGAGCCATGGCTGGAAACCCCCGGAGAAGGAGCATTCACCGGCAAGTAGGGGCCGATGCCCCTCGTTCCCATGCTCCAGCGTGGGAACGAAAAGGGAAGCAGGTATGCATTCCCACGCAGGAGCGTGGGAACGAGAACCAAGAAAACGCTCCAGCGTGGGAACGAGAACGGAATGAAAAATGGGAAGAAGCCGCTACAAAATCACCAGCCCTGATTCACCTCATTTCATGACCTGCACGGTATTGCACTGGATTCCGGTCTTCACCCACCCGGAAACAGTCACAATTCTGTTAGATTCGCTGAAATTTTTATCGCAGGATGGAATGAAGCTCTACGCATACGTCATCCTTGAAAATCACCTGCATCTCATTGCGCAGAGTAGGCAACTGGATAAGGATATTGCACGTTTCAAATCTTATACAGCCAAAAAACTGATCCATTATCTTGATAAAAACAGTGTGACAACCATTTTGGAACAACTGGCTTTTTATAAAAAAGCGCATAAAACAGATCGAGCTTACCAATTCTGGCAAGAAGGCGTGCATCCGGAATTGATACAAAATGAAGAGATGATGAGGCAAAAGATTGAGTATATTCACCGGAATCCTGTAGAACGGGGGTATGTTGATAACCCGGAGCATTGGCGTTATTCCAGCGCAAGAAATTATTCAGGTATGGCAGGGTTGCTGGAGGTTTGTAAGCAATGGTGAAGCAGGCATGCATTCCCACGCAGGAGCGTGGGAACGAGAACCAACCCACATTACCCTCGTTCCCACGCTCCAGCGTGGGAACGAAAAGAAACCTGCAAAGGAGATACAATTATGGACAGAAGATTATTTCTAAATCTGCTGGGAAAAGGAGCACTGGTTTCTTCGGCTCTTGGTATTTTTCCATCTCTGGTATGGGGAAAGACATCGTTTGATTATGCCCTGGAAGGCCAGAACCTTATCCAGCGCGGTGATTATGACGGTGCTCTGAAAGTTTTGAAGGAGGCTGTCTCTCTTGATCCCGAAAGTGACTGGGCCTTTGGACTTCTGGGTCGTGCGTACCGTGGTCTTGATCGCAAGGCAGAGGCAGTGGATGCATTCAGACAGGCAGTTCGACTGAATCCGGAGGATGTATATTCACGGATGATGATTGAGATCATGACTCAAAAGCCGATTCCAAAGCTGAAGAGGACAAAGAAGCCCCTGTCTCCTCTGGAAAGGAGAGCTCAGGAGGAGGAAGCGCAAATGCTGAGCCGGCTTCGGTCTGATGAGGGGCTCAAGTATCAGGTTAAGCGCGTGGTTATCGACGCCGGTCACGGCGGCTTTGACTCTGGGGCTGTGGGATTGACCGGTTTAAAGGAGAAAGATGTCACTCTCGATTTGGCAAAGAGGCTTCATCAAAGATTGCAGGGGAGGGGAGAGATCAAATCTTTCCTGACCCGTACCGGAGATTACTATGTTCCCCTGAGCGAACGTACCGTTATTGCCAATCAGTATCAGGCCGATCTTTTTATCAGTATTCATATCAATGCCAATAAAAATCGTGATGCCCGCGGGTCGGAGACATATTTTTGTTCCGAAAAGGCTTCCAGCAAGGAGGCGGCCAGGGTAGCGGCGCTTGAGAACGCGGTTTCGAAGTATGACACGCCCTTCAAGAAACGCCGTGGTTATATCAATATCGAGGAGATATTGTTCCAGTTTGAGCGGAAACTCTACTGGAGTGAAAGCGGTAAATTTGCCGGCAGTTTTCAGAAACGATTCGAACAGGGCCTTCCTCTTAAGAGCCGTGGTGTCCACAGCGCTAATTTCTATGTTCTTCGCAAGGCAAAAATGCCGTCAATATTGCTGGAGACGGGTTTCATATCAAATCCAGGTAATGAGTCCATGCTTAAACAGGATAGCTTCCGGGAGAGGATTGTAGATGCAATTGTGAGGGGGCTGGTATGAAAGACAGTGGACAGTGGTCAGGGGACAGTGGACAGGGGCCAGGGATCAGGGGCCAGTGGACAGGGGACAGTGGACAGTGGACAGGGGACAGTGGTCGGGGGACAGTGGACAGTGGACAGGGGTCAGGAGCCAGAAGCCAGAAGTCAGAAGTCAGGAAAAGATGTGTCATATTTGCCATTCTGGTATTTTTTTGCTGGAGTGGCATCGCCTGGGCAACTGATGTCAATGATCTTCTCTTTCAGGGGGCTGATTTTCACTATAAGGGAAAGCTGGATGAAGCTATTGCGAGTTTCCAGGCAGCCGTTCAGATCGATCCTTCCAATGAATACGCACATAACCAGTTGGGGATACTCTACGGAAAGAAGGAACGTTTTAATGATGCCTTTCGGGAGTTTTCCAGAGTTGTTCAGATTGATCGCCGTAATACCTATGCCCTTTTGTGGCTTGGGATACTCTACCTCCGACAGAGCGACTTAAATAATGCCTTCGAAAAGTTTCAGGAGATTATCAGGATCGATCCCAACAATGCGGATGCCTACTATTATCTGGGGGCGATCTATAACTTCAGGCATAATCCGGCAAAGGCAATTGAATATCTAAAAAAAGCCCGTGATGCTGATTCGGGAGAAGCTGATACCCACTACCGTCTGGGAAAGGCCTTTCACAATGTCGATATGATCTGCAATGCCCTGCTTGAATATTATCGGGCGCTGAAGTTGAAACCATCTTATACAGCAGCCATAAACGAAACAGGCTGGATATATTACAATCATGGCAATTATGAGCAGGGTATCAAGGAATGGAAAAAGACCCTCAAGATTAATCCCAATGACAGGGATGCGGCATTTAATCTTGCCAAGGCATATAATGATCTGGCATGGAAGGCCATGACGGCAGGAGATAAGACGGAAGCCGTGAGGTACTGGAAAAAGACATTGGGGGTGAATCCCGGGAACAAAGCGGCAAAGTATAATTTGAAGAAGTACGGGAAATAGGATTCACCCTCGTTCCCACGCTCCAGCGTGGGAACGAAAAACAAACCATATGTCCTGCCATTACCAGAAATCTTTGGGATCTATCCTCAGTCTTCTGAGGCACGCACGTATTGCCCCGATCTTTACAGTATCACCTTTACCGTGACAACGTACTGTATAGGACGGTCCTTTGGTTGTGCCTGGTTCATTGGGTCGAACGAGGTATTTTTCACTTCCTTTACCTCTGTTCTTGACCTCAATAACCCCAAATTTCCTTAATCTTTTAAAAAATTGGTTATATCTAAGATCACCGGGTAGTGGAGACATTGCAGAGGATCTCTTGGGCTATAAAGGAAGGCATTGCCAATTCTGGCCTATCGGAAAATTCGGGAATTTTGATCTTTTTAAGTTTAGTTAGACAGGAAGGATCCTTTGCGATCGTGAGATATTCACTCCAAACTTCCGGTGGTGCAGGAAAAAAGAGATAATCCATGTTGTCATTATCTTGCGAAAACTGGATGTGGGCAACGCAAAGATCAATTATTGTCTTTTGGACATCCTTCAGGGTGTCATCTGTTGTTACGATATCAAACTGAAGGCAATGTGCTGAATAGTAATTACCCACCTTTTTTATCAAGATATCAAGCCTGATTTCAGGACTCCTTTTCACAGTTCCCCCTCTCTTTCTTTCCATGAAAAGCCTTACTTACCTTATAAATTATATCGGCAAAGTAAGTCAAGCACTAAAACGGTTCACCCTCGTTCCCATGCTCCAGCGTGGGAACGAGAAGAGAGAAATAATCAAGGCTTTTCCCACAAAAAAAGAGGCCAGCCATAACAGCTAACCTCTTGTTTTCTTTGGTAGCGGGGGACGGATTCGAACCGCCGACCTTTGGGTTATGAGCCCAACGAGCTACCAGACTGCTCCACCCCGCGTCATTTATCTATTTGAAACTCGCACTTCTAAACTAATACACTTTAAATGTCAAGAGTTTTTCTATACCCTAAAAATACTTTTCACAAAGCCGTCATACCTGAACGAAAAAAGGCAGGGTCATTTGACCCTGCCTTAAAGGCTGTTTTTGGTTAATATTTTCTCAGCTACCTTCTCCTGAACCCTGCCAGACCGATCAGTCCGAAGCCGAGGAGCAAGAGGGTTGTGGGTTCGGGGACCTGTGTCCTCGTCCTGAACCAACTCACATGGCTTATCCCCAAATTATTGATGTTGAATGTGAAATTACCATTGACGACACCCTGAGCAGGGGTGGTCAACACGTCATCCCCGTTAAACAGGTTAAGCGCCGCATTATCATCCATGAACAGATACCAGTAATCATTTGGTCCATCTATCTTGACAATTCCGTAATCCCAAGAGAAGCCGGGATCGAATCCAGTTGCAAGATCTTTGTAATCGGAAGTGCTAATAGTTTCATTTTTATCAAAGACGTAGAGTGCCTCCACTTGAGAGACGGTTATACCCAGGTAAGTTGCGAGATAACCCTTTTCAGCAGCTTCACTTGGACTCCCAGTACCATAGTCCACAATAGAATCGATCGGGGATGTATAAACAAAAGGAAGTGACCAAGCGGGCACTGCCATAAATATTACCATCACAGCCAAACAAACTATTTGAAACATTTTTATCTTTTTCATAATACCTCCCGTATACACGGATTCAATTGTTTGTTTATGTTTAATCTGGTGCAAACACAGTGCCACTTTCAAAAGGGAAGAATAACACTTTGCTTTTCTTGAGGCAACTACTCGATTAGATTAGACAATATTTCCCTTTTCCCTTCAAACAATCGCGGTACATTATTTTCAAATGACAAACATGTCAATTGAAATCGTAAAGTATGCCGACGCATTTTGGGGGTGACAGCGGAAACATTAGATAATGTTCAATATTATCAACAGGTCTGATAACATTTCAAATATGTAAAGAGTTTCGACGATTTTACATTTTTTTTACAATTAATCATTATGTTGGGTTTCGCGGGCTTAACCCAACCTGCAACCTTTTAAAATTTAGCTAACAGAGTTTTTCTATAATTCCCCTACTACGTTGAAAACATTTATTTTTCTTTCTATGCCCTTTATATTGAAAGGATCCATACTTTCTACCTTTACGGAATCCCGGACTTCTCTGTAGGTCTCATCACATATCAGTATCTGATCTTCTCTGGCTAAGTGCTCGAGTCTTGCTGCCAGATTTACCGGAGATCCCAAAACGGTATATTCTTTTTTCCTGGACGAGCCGAATATCCCTACCATTGCCTCCCCTGTGCTTATCCCGATTCCGATAGAAATCTTCTTACCAATATTTAAAAGGTTTTTGTTGATTTTGGCCATTTCTTCTCTCATCCTGATTGCACTCATCACTGCTCTTAGCGCGTCGTCATCATAGGATATCGGTGCTCCGAATACTCCCATAATGCTATCACCTATGTGTTTGTCCAGGGTGCCATTATATTCAAAAATGATATTGTCAAGGGGTGAGAAGTAATAAGAATTGAGCATGTCGGTAAGTTCCAGGGGGCTCATCTTTTCGGATATTTCTGAAAAACCGCGGATATCACTGAAAAGAATGCTCACCTTTTGCTTTCTTGGAATGATATTTTTCCCTTCTTTATGTAGTTCGGTAAGTATCTGTTCTGATACAAACTGCTTTAACCTCTTTTTGATATTATATTCCCTGACTTTTGCCCTTAATTCGATATTTTCAAAGGGTTTGGTCAAAAATCCGTCTATGCCTGCATTGACTGAGTCGATGGCACTTTCCATCGTTGCGTATCCCGTAAGCATAATTCTGGTGATTTCCGGGTTGATACTGCCTATTTCAATTAGTGTTTCCAGACCATCAATACCGGGCATCTTGAAATCCGATATCACCGTTTCTATATTCCGCTCATTATCCCGGACGATATTGATGGCTTCCATGCCATTCTCCGCCAGGAGGATGTTGTAACCATCTTTTACCAGAACTTTCTTCAGGGATCTCCTGACTCCCTCTTCGTCATCTACTATTAGTAGCCCTATCATTTTTCTCTCCTATACATCTCGTCTTCAGGCCTTCTTTAAGGGAAGCGTTACTGTAAAGGTGGAGCCATTGCCGGTTTCACTTTTGATATGAATATCTCCTCCGTGCTTCTTTATGATTTCATGAGATATATACAGACCTAAACCGGTACCTGTACCTACCCCTTTGGTTGTAAAAAATGGTTTGAAGATGTCCTTGATTATTTCGGGGGGGATTCCATTTCCTGTGTCATGGCATTCTGCTATTACGCTATTCGTTTCTTTTCTGTAACGTGTAATTAATGATATTTTGCCTTTGCCTTCGGGCAGCGCCTGAATGGCGTTTTTGATAATATTGATGAAAACCTGTCCCAGGTTTGCAAAGTTGCCTTCAATTTCGGGCAGAGTCTCATCAAAATCTTTCTCAATATTCACATTAAGATACTTGTACTGGTTGTGAAGTACCCTTAATGCATCCTCTATTACCAGATTGATATTCACCGGTTCAATGTATGTTTGTGTCTGGCGGGATAGATCGAGCAGACTTCTCACTATATCTCTTGCCCTTTTTAGCTCCTTCAGGCTAAATTTAAGATCGTCTATTATCTCGTTTTCATCATCATCCTTTTCTTCCGGTGTGTCCATGGATTCTATACTTGTCTGGATCAGGCTTGAGGCGCTCGACAGGGGATTATTCAGTTCATGTGCCGTTCCCGCAACGAGCTGCCCGATGGCCGCGAGGCTTTCCGACTGAATGAGCTGCTTTTGTGTTTTTTCCTTTTCTTCCAGGGTACGTTTAAGATCTGCCGTTCTTTCTTCAACCTTCCTTTCCAGATCGATATTCAGGTTCTCGAGCTTTTCATAGTTTCTTGCATTTTCTATAGCGATTGCGCTTTGATTTGCAACGGTTGTCAGGAGCTCCAGATCTTCATGGACAAAGAGTTCCTCCGATTTTTTTTCTCCCAGTGATATTATTCCTGTCAGTTTCTCCTTGGAAATCATGGGGATAACAAGAGATGTTTTAGATGTATTAAGGATATTGATGATTGAATTTTTGTCTTCTTCAGAAATAGAAGCCCTGTCAATGACAGGCTTACTCAGAGACTTCTTGTTTTTTTCAAGAAATGTAATTAGTGGATGATTTTTTTCTATACCGACGGGCAGTTCACTTTGATACGAGTAAGGCTGAAAGCATTCTTTTTCATCATTATATATCAGAAGCTCTACGTAACTTACCTGCAATGCCTCTGAAATAGAGTCCAGTAGAAATCTCGTAATTTCATCAAATTTCAGCAGAGAAGTCATCTTCCCGCTTATTTCTTTGAGAGTTTTTTGATAATCGTATTTGCCCCTGAAGAAGAGCTTATCAATGCATTCCTGAACCTTTATCTTTATGGGGTTGAACAACAGGACTATCAGTAAAGCGAGGAAAAAGGAGAGTACGACCGGGTTACTGTACCCGGACCACATAAAAAGTACGTTGAACAGGTATATCATGAATATGTAGAGTACTGTCAGGATTGCAGTCAGGGAAAAATAGATAGTTCCTCTTCTTATTACGGTGCCGATGTCAAGAAGGTCGTATTTAAGCACCCCAAAGGCAAGAATAATTGCTGGAATGAAACTGAAATTGCCCATCGGATAAACATTAAGGCCGCTGACTGGAAGATAGTTTAATGAGACAAGAATAGTGCTCAAACCCATGCCGGCAAGCACATATTTTATCCTGTTTTTCTGCTGATTATCAGTGGCCTTCTTCATACCCATAAACAGGGTTAGGATACAATATAATACAGCTGAGATGGCCATGAGTGAGAAGAGATGATAAACCGGCCCGGCCCTGGCTATTGTTCCGAAAGAATATTCATTAAATCCGCTTATGAAAAGATCTGTCTGGGTAAAAAGGAGAAATATTAAACTTAGAGAACAGGCAAGATACACAAGCCATTTTCTCCGGGAAATTCCGAGGAAAGAGTGAACAAATTGAATGTATACGGGCAGAATAAAGACTAAAAACAGATAGGACAGCCTGTCGATTTTAAGGGCAAGAGTTTTGTTTGATATAATAGAAACTAAAGCAACATCGATATTAATTACTGCCACTAAAAAACAGATGCCTGCGAATAAAAGGTTTGTCGGGTTTTTTCTGCCTCTAAAAAGGGAGATCACTACAAGACAGACAAAAACAACAAAGCCTAAAAAAGGAGTGATACTGTATGTGTGGCATTCTTTGAGGTAGTCGAAGAACATATTTTCAAAGCCTCTAAAAAACGAAGACCGCTGCCGCGAGCACCGTGGTATATCCGCCATCCTTTACAATGCTCGATTGCGTGATATCACGTGTCCTTACAATCTTACCGCTTATTTTGAATATCTCCCTTTTTTCGTCCCAGCTTTCATCTATATCGAAATCTATTCCCATGGTGGATGCCAGCATGGCGGCTGCCATGTCCTCCGCATATTCTCCCGCCTCTTTTCCTGTCTGGCCAAAAGAATGATATTCACTGATATATCCGTATGCTGTCCTGTCGGCCGGGATGGCACACCCAACTGAAGCGGCTAAAAGCCTTCTCGGTTCGTTACTGCAGCAACGACTCATGACACAGTAAGTTATAGCGCCGGGGATTAGCTCTTTTAAACCCTGGGCTTTCGAGATCATCTTACAACCGGGCGGGAATATGCTCGATACTTTGACCAGATTGTATTTTTCTATACCGGCATTCCTGAGAGCCAGTTCAAAAGAGTGGAGTTCTTCCTTGTGATTACCGGCACCCTTTGTGAAAAACATCTTTTTAGGAACAAAATCTCTCAATTTTCATCTCCTTCTGTAATATAGCCCATTATTTTGTATGTGAGTTTTGCCGCTAAAAAATCGGGTGCAACCATTCCCGGGATGGGCGTAAGTTCAACTATATCAAATCCGCGTATCTTGCATCTGCCGGATACTTTTCTGATCAACCTCAGGAGATCATTCCAGTAAATCCCCCCTGGTTCAGGTGTGCCGGTTGCCGGCATTACGGAGGGATCGAGCACATCAAGATCGATTGTTACATAAATATCACCCGACAGGTTTTCGCAGACCGTTTTTTCCCATTCAGGATTCTCATGTATGAAACCCATCGGAAACGTCTTTACATCACTTTCTGCTAAAAAGGAGACCTCTTCCTTGCTCATGCTTCTTATGCCTGCCTGGACAAGAGGACACAACTCAGATATTCTGCGGCCTACAGATGCGTGACTGTAGGGAGTCCCCTGGTAGGTGTTTCTCATATCCGCGTGAGCATCGAGCTGGAGCACCGAGATCGAAGGGTATTTTTTCTTCATTGCCTTAATGGCTCCGAATGAAATGCTGTGTTCTCCTCCCAGAATAACCGGTATTTTATCGAAGGAGAGAAGATCGGCTATCCTTTTGCGAACAGTCTCAATCATTTCCTCCGGCCCACGGGCATCCGGTTCTACAGGTGGTAGAGTGTGAATTCCAGCAAGACAGGTCTCTTTGTCAAGTTCTTCGTCGTAGAGTTCCATATTACATGAGGCATCCAGTATAGCCGATGGTCCCCTCCTTGACCCGGACTGATAGGTTGAGGTCAGGTCGTATGGAACAGGCACCACGACAAACCTTGAATCTTCAAAAGAAGAAAAACCGGAATCTACTCCTCCAAAATTCATAAGAGAATTGCCCCCGAAAAAACGGAAAGGGTGAATTTTCCATCTTCATATAGAAGATAAGAGTAATGGCTGATCCAGTCACCAAGAGTTACAAAGGTCTTTTCCCTTCCGTCAATAATATATTGTTTTATTGTCGGCGTGTGGCAATGCCCCAGGATTACAGCATCAAATCCTTCTTTAAATTTCTCAATTGTAAATGCCTCCATTATTTTGACAAGCCCGTCCGGAGGCTTTGCTAAATGCTCACTACTTATTTTTGAACTCATCCGGGCAATCTTCCAGAGAATAACAGGGGGGATTTTTTCCTGCATCCGGTAAAATGTCCTGCTCCTCAATATTTTCCTTAACATGAGGTAGCGGGTATTGGTTGTATCTATGGTATCTCCATGTGAGACAAGAGTTCTAAGGCCGTCCAAATTGATAGTTCCCCATTCGGGAAAGACTTCCATACCATGAATATCAGTGAAGAATTTTTCGAGAAAAAAATCATGGTTTCCTTCACATAAATGTATGTGAACTCCGCTATTTTTCAAGTCTATTAATTTGTCGACTATTATTTTGAAATCAGGATATATTTTCTCCTCTTTGCAAAACCAGAAGTCGAAGAAATCTCCTACAATAAAAACATGATCAATTTTTTCTTTGAGGGTATCCAGGAAACTCAACAGAAGATTATAGTTAGCGTCCTCTTTGCTTTGCAAATGGGCATCGGATAAAAAAATTACTTTCATTATTCCAGGGCTTTTCTGACCAGGTATTTCGAATTTTCAAACATGATGTCAATCTCTTTGTCACTCATACCCGCACCGGCGGCAATTTTTACGGCCATCTCTTTACTTACAAGGTCTTGCGGGGCATGGGCATCAGTATTCAATACGAGACCGGCATTAAATTTTCGGGCAAGTTTTGCTACATGTCCGTTGGTTAAACAATGACCCTTCCTGGCGGAGATTTCCAGAAATACTGAGTTTTTGGAGCACAACCTGACCTCTTCTTCCGTTACTAAGCCGGGATGAGCAAGTATGTCTATAGGTGATTTAATCGCGGCAAGATTGGTTCCCGGGGTGACCGGCTCTACGATTGTTTCTCCATGTACTACGATAATCTTTGCTCCCAATTTTCTTGCTTCTACTGTCAGCTCAAAGATGCTGTCAGGCGGGACATGTGTGATCTCAATTCCTGGAATAGCTTTAATAGAATACGCATCCGATATTTTTTCACAAACCTTCACTATACGCGGGATGATAAAGTCTATATTCGAGTGATCCGCATGGTCGGTTATTGCGATTGCTTGATATCCGGCTACCACAGCTCTCCTTACCAGCTCCGAAGGAACCAATTCTCCATCACTGAAGATTGAATGGGTGTGAAGGTCAATCATGGTGAGTCTCCTGTAAATGGTAAAAAGTGATTTTTTCAAACAGAATTTCCATAGCAGAAATTACAATTAAGTTCAATAAAGATTGACGGCTTTGTAATCTGAGATTGATTCCAGGATTTTTTTCAATCAACTTGAAAATACCCTCAGATTAGTATAAATTAAATTTGTGTAACTACTCAGGTACCCCTTACCCTTAAGCGGGCGAAAGTAACTGCATAATACATGAATTTGTAAAAAAGAGGACAAAAAAGTTATTTTTCCATCATCTTTTCGCTGGACTCAATGATTTATCTA
>JAYEGA010000050.1:0-13219 GCA_034658835.1 Thermodesulfobacteriota bacterium | reverse complement strand
CGGCCTCTTTTTTTGCCTTGTCAAGAATGGCTTTTCTTATTTCGCCAGTTTCCATAATGTCTACCCCTTCAAAGGTCTCACATTAGCTTTAGTATGTTCAACGCCATAATGGTAAACACCAGTCCCAGAACACCAATAAGTTCCACAAACACGGCTAACATCATCGATGCAGTTAATATCTGCCCTTTTGTCTTCGGCAGGAGGGCTATTCCTGAAGCACAGACAGATCCCTGGAATACTCCTGAGAAGGCTTCCGCAAATGCCCCGATAATGCCGATGGCGAGCACCGCAAGACCGGCGCCACCAGTTGCTGGCAGGTTTGGAATAACCACAGTAAGAATGATAACGAGGATAATCAGTCCATAAAAGCTCTGTGTCATCGGTAGAGATGCCAGTACTATGACATTTCTCAACTGTCCAGGCTCTTCCGATAAAGTAGCAACCCCGGCAGATGCGGCTGTGGCAATCCCGATCGCCGATCCTGCCAGGCCTCCTGCTAATGCAATTGCACCTCCAAATGTAGCCAAGGCTTGTATTTCAGTCATTTTTTCACCTCACTTTAAGATTTTGTACCTACCAATACTTCTCTCCGAAGTCTCAGATGAAACGGGGTATATTGTTCCCCTCCCCCTTCATAGAATTTCAGTAAGAACTCAACAAAACACAGCCTTAGTGAATGTATGAAAGCAGCCAGGCTGCTAAGGAGCAAATTAAAAACATGAAAAATAACAAGCATTATGAAAGCAACAACAAACGCCATGATGAATCCAACGATGCCGGGTATCAAATTTGACAGGGAGGAAGATATCCAATTGGAAAGGAGATTAAAAGATGAGGCAAGATAAAATGTAGCAAGCCCCACTCCCGCCAGTCTGGAGTATGACATGATATCTCCCATAATACCGGTTAGTTCAAAAATCCAGAAAATCCCTCCCAGGCCACCCATCTGCATAAAGCTGGCTATGACAATTAAGGTCAGACCCAAGAACAAGGGATAGGCAAAGGCAGAATATACTTCGGCGCTTAATGGGAAAAGTTCTACATGCAACAGGGCTTTAAAAATATAGGGTATACCGAAGATTTCTATAAGGAAAAGTCCCATTTTACCGAGTACCAACCCCTTATTCCTTTCCTTTATTCCTCTGATGAGTGCGAGTATATGAGATGCATTGACGTGGACAAGCCCTATTATGAGTGAAAGAATAATAAATGAAATAGGATCTGAAAGGTGTTTTTGCACGTGTGTTACCAGAGCGATATTTTTTAAATCGACGTTGAAATACATGTTCAGGAAATCACCAAGATAGGTGCCGGAAAGTAATCCCAGAAGGAGAGCCACGCCACCACTAATGTATAAAACATTTCGAAACAGATAAAATTCCTCGGAGGTTGGATCATCAACAAATTTGTTAAGTAAAAATCTTGCCAGCAAAATGAGTCCGATGGCATATATCACATCATTAAGCATCAGACCGAAGAAGAAGGCAAAGAAGTAAGCCACAATAGGTGTAGGATCCCAATCACCATACCTGGGAAGACTGAAGAGGCTCACGATGACCTGAAATGGTCGAATACCAGGGGGATTTTGAAGCCTTGTTGGAGGCTTGTCCATGGAATCAGGATCTTTTGTATCAACAAATACATAATCCAATGCTTCTTTTAAACTGGAAGTTACTATGTCTACGTTACTTCGTGGTACCCAGCCCTCAATTAAAGTAACATACCGTGCCTCGCATGCTTGTTCGAGAACAGATAACCTTTCGTTCTCCGCAGCGAGTACTTCCCTGAAGAAAACAATCCGGTCTAAATTCTCCTCGATCATTTCTTGAATCTCTTTCTGAAACTTTTCTGTATCCTCCTTCTGTCTCCGAAGCATCTCATCATTCTCTGGCATGAACTCTTTCAAGGTCAACTCTTCGTCCGGTATCTTAAAGGTTATTACCCCAAGATCCCTGATCAAAGTTTCTATTGTTTTTCGATTTTCAGCACTGGCAATGAAATAAACTGCTACCTCACCCTCGACAGGAACAGCAACGTGTTGGAGCAAATACTGATTGGATCTCTCGCTAAATGTTTTGTAAGCCTCCTCGGAAAAGGCCAAAACATTGGTAAAAATATAGCTCCCGGAATATTGCAAATCCTTCAAAGACACGTTTATCTCGCGTGCCAGAAGGCCCAGGTACTTCCCCAGCTTCTCAAGCTCAACAGTTTCCTCCTTTAAACAGTCCGTTTTTTCAGTGAGCCTGGAAAATCTATCATAAAATTTATCTATCTGGTTTGTAATTTCATCGAGAGGCTGAGGTTTCATGCCTTCTGTTAAAAACACCGTTCTCTCTCCTGCCAGATATGTCAGGATATCATGAATAGAAATCAGTGCTTTCCTCGCCCGATTCCTGTCCCGTTCGATCGCTTCTCTATCAATGGGTTCTAATTCCTTTGCCTTTTCCACATGAAGAACACCCATTTTCTGCAAGTGTTTGAGAGTCCTTTCGTGGGAATCCTTAAAGGTTATTACCCTCACCTTCATCATAGGTTCAGGAGTATTTATAAAGATTGGCACCATTTTGAAAATCTCAAATATTGTGTAAAAAAGGTTTAATTAAGAATCAAGATACTATGAGACCTTTGAAAAATATATTTGATCAGAACTCATATCGTTCTGCTTATAAATGCAACAACTTACTTGAATTATACACAAAATAAACAGAAAGGCAAACCTTTTTTATGTTGTAATCTTCAGATCTTAAAGTTCCCATAAGCTCGCTGTAAAGAATTCTCAAAATGTGTGGAATAACTTCCGACCAAGTGGATCATCTGCAACACCTCATTATTCCATTGGAAAGTTTGAGAAAACGATTGACAAAATTCATGCATGATAATAGTTTTCAGGTTTACAAGAAGTGGGAGTTGCTCACTTCGAGACCTAATGACGGAGGGTAGTATATTGGAAAGAACCCTGGTTACAGGAGGAGCAGGTTTCCTCGGGAGCCATCTCTGTGATTATCTTATTTCAAAGGGGCATCATGTAATCTGTATGGATAACCTCCTGACGGGAAACATGGACAACATAGCTCACCTCTTTGGAAATGACAGGTTTACCTTTATAAAACATGATGTGACCAACTTTATCTATGTGGAAGGAAAGGTTGATAATATCCTCCATTTTGCGTCTCCTGCAAGCCCGATAGACTATCTTAAGCTTCCTATTCAGACTCTGAAGGTAGGATCCCTCGGCACCCACAAGACGTTAGGCCTGGCCAAGGAAAAGAGGGCAAGATTTCTCCTGGCTTCCACCTCGGAGTGTTACGGAGATCCACTGGAGCATCCCCAGTCGGAGGATTACTGGGGGAATGTTAATCCTGTTGGTCCGCGCGGAGTTTACGATGAGGCGAAAAGATTTGCAGAGGCACTGACGATGGCTTATCACAGGTATCATGGCATTGATACAAAAATTGTGAGAATATTTAATACATATGGTTCAAGGATGAGGTTGGATGATGGACGGGCGCTCCCCACGTTCATGGTGCAGGCTCTGAGGGGGGAAGCTCTAACCGTTTTCGGTGACGGCAGTCAGACTCGCAGCTTTTGTTACGTTGACGATATGGTTGAAGGAATTTACAGGCTTCTTAATTCTGATGAGGTTAATCCGGTCAATATTGGCAATCCCAGTGAAATAACCATGCTGGATTTTGCAAGGAAGCTCATCGATACATGTAATTCAACCAGCAAAATCGTATTCAGCGATCTTCCGGTAGATGATCCGAAAGTAAGAAGACCTGACATCACCAAAGCGAAAAGATTACTCGGATGGGAACCTAAAACACAGCTTGAGGAAGGTTTGAAACTGGTTTTAGAATACTTCAAAAGGAAAATGGTGTGATATTCATTAACATGCTAAAAAGATAAGATTTCTCCTTACGGTCGAAATGACACATACACTGAATCCAACTTTTTACGAGACTGTCGAATGTGATTATTGAAACAGCCTGGAGAGAGAGGTTCGGCAATAAATGACAAAAAAGGTTGTAAGTAAAAAAAGATCTCTTGAAATAATTGATAATTTCCCCAGATCAAAAGTTCTTGTTGTAGGAGATTTAATGGTTGACCAGTTTATATGGGGAAATGTTTCCCGCATATCTCCTGAGGCGCCGGTTCCTGTTGTTGAGGTTACCTCGGAGAATTTCCTCCTTGGCGGCTCGGCCAATGTATCGAATAACATATTTTCCATGGGTGGAAAGGTCTACATAACAGGTGTTATAGGTTCTGACGATATGGGGAGGTTATTGATACGCAATTTCAGAGAGATGAATGTCGATACGAAGGGTATCATAGTGGAGCACGACCGTCCTACCACTATAAAAACAAGAATTATAGCACGCAGCCAGCAGGTGGTAAGATTTGACAGGGAAAACAAGAATTCTGTAAGTTTAAACAGTGTTGAAAAAATGGTAGAGTATATTGAAAGGATAAGGGATGACCTGGGTGCGGTTGTTATTTCAGATTACAGCAAAGGTATCATCTCGGAAAAACTATTAAAAGGAATTAAAGATGTAACATCCGGGAGTGATATTATTGTTTGTATTGACCCGAAGCAAAACGATTTTTCCCTCTACCGGGGTTTTGATGTAATAACGCCCAATCATCATGAGGCCGGTCGTGCTCTCGGTATGGAGATTGTCTGCGAGGATGATCTTATCAAGAATGGAGAGTCCCTTCTCGAAAGGTTTGGTTTCAAGGCTGTTCTTATAACAAGGGGTGAGGAGGGAATGAGCCTTTTTGAAAATGACGGCAGTATTACTCATATTCCTGCTGTTGCCAGGGAGGTCTTCGATGTAACCGGCGCCGGAGATACAGTGGTAGGCGTTTTTGCTCTCTGTATAGCTGCTGGAGCAACATTTAAGGAAGCTGCAGTACTTGCAAATCACGCCGCCGGGATTGCAGTGGGAAAGGTAGGAACTGCCACCGTTTCGCAGGAAGAACTTAGAAAGATGTTATGAGCAAGCTTGAGAGTCCAGAGTCTGTAAAACTGATATCGAGTATATTCTCTGCGGACAGAGATTTGCTTGCGGAGACATTGAGAGGGCTATCGGAAAAATATGGAGAAGCTGACTTTATAAGTGAGTTTATACCTTTTGACTATACTGACTATTATGCGAGGGAGATAGGGCAATCCCTGATCAGGAGGTTCGTTTCGTTTGAAAATCTGGTAAGACCTGAGTCCCTCCCGGAAATTAAGATTTTTACCAACAGCGTTGAGGAGAAATATTTGAGCGACGGTAAAAGGAGGGCAAATATAGATCCGGGCTATATAACCAAGCATCATTTGATACTTGCCACTGGGAAGAGTTATACGCATCGTCCTTATCTGGGGGGTGGCATATATGCCGATTTGACTCTGATTTACAGAAATAAGACTTTTCAGCCGCTCGAGTGGACTTACCCTGATTATGCTGGGAAAAATATCATAGAAATGTTTAACAGGTTAAGAGAAAAGTATATTGTGCAATTGAAAGAGGGGAAGCTCTGAACAGTTTGGGAATGGTTATGCAAATCTCTTGCAGGAAATATTAACTAACAGGAGAAATGGTTTAAATGATAAGAAGTATGACAGGTTACGGCAGGACGGAATCCGTTCTGGAAGGTAAAAAGCTGGTTGTTGAGATCAGATCTCTCAACCATCGTAATATAGATATATTCACTCGTCTTCCAGGTACACTTTTTCCGCTGGAGGCGGAGATTAAAAAGAAGATAAGTGAAAGATTGTTCAGGGGAAGGCTGGAGGTAAGTGTTCAGCTAAATTCCGGCGGTCTGAACCTGGAAGATGAAGGAAAGTTTGAGCTAAATCTTCCACTCATTCGCAATTACTGTTCTTTGTTAACTAAGTTGCAAGAAGAGCTTAACCTGAAGGAGGAAATACCTTTGAATATGATTGCCGGGCTCAAAGGTGCCATTATTCCTTCAGAGGTTGAAATGGATCTGGAGGCTGTCTGGAAAGAGATTGAAAAAACTCTTGATCATTCCATTGATGCACTAATTGAAACGAGGGAAAAAGAAGGAGAGGCTATTTACAGAGATTTCCTGTTACGGCTTGACACTGTCAAGAAAAGTATCAGTTCTGTAAAATTAAGGACACCCTTGGTCCTGCTCGAGTATAAAAAGAGACTCTCAGACCGTGTAAAAGAATTAACAGATGGTATCGAAATTGATGAGTCAAGATTGTGTCAAGAGGTTGCGATCATGGCGGAAAAGAGCGACATTACTGAGGAAATTGTGCGTTTTGAAAGCCATATCGGTCAATTCTATGAGATGCTGGAGAGTAGTGGCGCTATAGGAAGAAAAATAGACTTTCTACTCCAGGAGATGAACAGGGAAGTAAATACCATAGGTTCCAAGAGCTCTGATGCAGAGATATCTTATAATGTAATAGAAATCAAAAATGAACTTTCCAGGTTAAGAGAACAGGCACATAATATTGAATAAAAGCGTTCAGTGGTCAGCTGTCAGTGGTTAGTGATCAGTAGAATGAAGAAGTACCAAGAGATGATGCATTCGTAAAAAGTCACAAATTTGCTAATGCGTCATTCCCGTGAAAACGGGAATCCAGTAATTATACGCAGTTATAGATTCCCGATCAGGTCGGGAATGACAAAACGACAGAAATGCGGACTTTTTACGAATGCATCAAGAGATGAATAAACTCAACAAAAAAATAAGACATCGCCACGACCTGCCTAAGGAGATTACTGATTTAGGTTATGATATTAAGAGATTAAGGGAGAAAGGCGAAGACACTTCGGAACTTGAAAGAATTCGTGAAAGCAAGAAAAAAGAGCTAATAGAATTAGGTAAGGAACTTCACCCTGTTGGTGGATTATTTATTGTACTATCTGCTCCTTCCGGTGCCGGTAAGACTTCTATCTGTAGGGAGGTCTTGAAGATGTTGCCGGATGTGAAGTTTTCAGTGTCCTATACCACAAGGCCCCCTCGTCCCAGAGAAAGAGATGGCACGGATTATAATTTTATTTCCGAAAGTGAGTTCAGAAAGCGGATAGAGGAAGGGGAATTTGCCGAATGGGCCGAAAACTACGGGCATTTATACGGCACATCTAAAAAGACCATGAAAGATTTTTTAGAAAAAGGTTATGATCTTATATTGGATGTCGATCCACGAGGTGCAAGGGAATTAAAAAAAAATTGCCCCGGTGGTATCTTTGTATTCGTTCTTCCCCCCTCGATTGATGAATTAAAAGCAAGGTTGAAACAAAGGGGATTCGAGGAAAAAAAGATTATTGAGGAACGTTTTAAAAAAGCAATGGATGAAATAAAAGAGATTGTCTGGTATGATTATGTTATTATTAATGATAGCCTAAATTTAGCCATTGACAATTTAAGATCAATATATGTAGCAGAGAAAAGTAGAAGGGAACGGTTGACAGAAAAAATAAGAGATTTCATGGAAGCAACTACTTAGAGTCTGTATCCGCAACATCTACTTGAACTCTGAACTCTGAACTCTGAACTCTGAACTTTGAACTTTGAACCTAATTATTGGAGGTAGTAAATATATGGCAAGAATTACCGTTGAAGATGCACTGCAAAAAACAGAAAACAGATTTGCCCTCGTATTGCTGGCAGCCCAAAGGGCAAAACAGTTGCTTAAAGGTTCTAAGCCTCTTTGTGATATTAGAAGTAACAGGGAAATAGTGGCTGCCCTCAGGGAAATTGCTGCTGGAAAGATCATGCACGCTCATCCTGAATTTCTCGATGGAAAGAAAGAGGACGTGAAAGCGCTCGAAGATGAAAGACAAATTGAATAAGAATGCAAAGGAGAGACTAATATTCGCTCTCGATATTGGAGAGGATGCTGACAAGGCACTGGAGTGGGTTGAACTCCTTAAAGAACATGTGGGAATGTTTAAGGTGGGTAAGGAAGCCTACACCCGTTTCGGTCCGGAACTTGTTTTAAAGATAAAAGAGATGGGAGGAAAGGTTTTCCTCGACCTGAAGTTTCATGATATCCCAAACACCGTTGCCAGGGCTGCCGAGGCAGCAACGAAACTGGGTGTTTCCATGTTTAACATGCATGCACTCGGCGGGAAAAAGATGATGGAGGAAACGGTCATTTCGGTTAAGAAAATGGCGGAGAAGTCCGGTACTTCCATGCCCTTTATTCTTGCTGTAACCGTTTTAACCAGTTTGAACAATGACGATCTTCAGGTGTTAGGATTTAGCGGAACGGCGGAAGAGATCGTTCCAAATCTGGCAAGAATCGCCTGTGAGGCCGGTGTTTCCGGGGTTGTAGCGCCTGCTCGTGATGTAACTTCCATAAGAGAGATATGCGGAGAAGATTTTATAATAGTAACACCCGGTATCAGGGGAAACATGAAGGTAGCAGGGGATGATCAGAAGAGAATATTAACTCCCGGAGAGGCCATAAGAAGGGGGTCCGATTTTATCGTCGTCGGGAGACCGATAATAATGGCCGACGATCCTGTAAGTGCGGCTGATGAAATCTGTAAAGAGATTTCCGATGGCCTTGGTAATAGGTGAAGGGTGAAAGGCTAAAGGTAAAAGGTGGTGGAATTATATCAATTTATAAAAACAGACATTTTCCTTCACCTTTAACCTTATACCCTTAACCTTTAACCCTGAAAAGAGATATTATGCAGGTTATCTATGGTGTTAAGCCCGTTATGGAGGCCCTCCGAAGTGATAGCAGCAAGATAAAAAAGATAGTTGTAGCCAGCGGCAGAAGGGGGGAGAATGTCCGGAATATCTTAAAGCTGGCGGAACAAAATAAAATAGAAACAGAGTTTGAAGAGAAAAAATATTTAGAAAAGCTTGCCGGAGGAAATTTTCACCAGGGCATCGTTTGTTTGTGTGATGAATATTCTTACGCCAGCGCAGATAAGGTCATTAATAATTGTTGTGAAACATTAAAAAATAGTTTGATTCTTATTCTTGATGGTATTACAGATCCTCAAAATTTAGGTTCGCTGATAAGGACGGCCCATTGTTGCGGGGTCAATGGTGTTATTGTCCCGGAAAATCGCGCGGCATCCGTTACCCCGGCCGTCATGAAGGTATCTGCCGGGGCCGCTCATCATATTCCGATTGTGAAGGTTGTAAACATATCAAATACTATTGATTATCTGAAGGAGAAGGGATTCTGGATATATGGCGCTGATGCAAAACTTGGCCAGGACGTTCATTCTTTTGATTATGGCGGTCACATTGCCCTCGTTATGGGAAGCGAAGAGAAAGGAATCAGACCACTTGTCAGAAGAAAATGTGATTTTTTTGTCTCCATACCGATTTGGGGGGAAATTGATTCCCTTAATGTATCAGTTGCAGCAGGGATTATACTCTATGAAATAACTCGAAAGAGGTTTGGTCATGCCAATATATTTATGGGAAGCACACACAAAAAAGGGTGAGTCGAAAAAAGGTGAGTTAGAAGTTGCTGATGAAGCTACTGTCAGGGCACAGCTTCGCCGACAGGGTCTCACACCCGACCGTATAAAGAAAAAACCTAAAGATCTGCTCGAAGGTATTGCTTTTTTTCAGCCGAAGGTTAAAGAAAAGGACATTGTAATATTTTCTCGCCAATTTTCTACAATGATCGATGCAGGTCTTCCTCTTATTCAGTGTTTGGACATACTTGGCTCCCAGGAGCAGAACAAAACCTTCGCGAAGATTATCATGTCTCTAAAAGCAAATATAGAAGGTGGATCCACACTTACAGATGCACTGAAAAAGTACCCCAATATATTTGATGAGCTCTTTGTAAATCTGGTTGCCGCGGGGGAAGCCGGAGGAATCCTTGATGTAATCCTTGCTCGTCTTTCAGCCTATATGGAAAAGGCAATGAAGTTGAAGAGTAAGGTTAAGGGGGCAATGACTTACCCTGCCAGTGTTCTTGTAATTTCCGCCGGAGTTATTACATTACTTCTGATTAAAGTGATTCCTGTTTTTCAGGAAATGTTCACAAGTATGGGAGGTGCTTTGCCGGGCCCTACTCAATTCCTCGTTAATGCGAGTGAATTTATGCAGCATTATATCCTGCATATGATAGGTGTCCTGGTTGTTTTTGTATTTGCCTTCAGGAGATATTACCGCACCGAGCGGGGGAGGCTTATGGTAGATAAGCTGATACTGAAGGCACCGGTTTTCGGTCCATTATTGAAAAAGGTAGCTGTGGCAAAATTTACCAGGACACTCGCTACTATGATAAGCAGTGGTGTTCCGATCCTCGATGGACTTGAAATCGTGAGTAAAACGGCTGGAAACAAGATAGTAGAAAACGCTTTGATGGAAACGAGACAGAGTATAAGCGAAGGCAAGACAATAGCCGAACCTTTGAAGGAAACCGATATCTTTCCTGCCATGGTGGTTCAGATGATTGCTGTAGGCGAAGCTACCGGAGCCCTTGACACAATGCTTGCAAAAATTGCAGATTTTTATGATGATGAAGTAGATACTGCGGTTGATAATATGACTGCGCTGCTTGAGCCGTTTATGATGGTTTTCTTAGGTGGAGTTGTCGGGGGAATGATAATTGCCATGTATCTCCCTATTTTCCAAATGGCTTCGGTGGTTGGCTAAATAAAAAATGGTCGGGATGGCGAGATTCGAACTCGCGACTCCTGCGTCCCGAACGCAGTGCCCTGCCAGACTGGGCCACATCCCGATCCACCTTGGAAGATATATAATCTATTTACAAAAGTCCACAGTTTTTTGCCGTGGCTGAATTGTTGTTTTTTATCGAAAGTAATGGTAAAATAAAAAGAGTTTTTGATTTGAAAGCTTTGCAGAACTCACCCAAAGTTCTCAAATTAGGAGAAAAGAAGTATAGTGATAATTTATGATCTTAAATGTGACAAGGACCACACGTTTGAGGGGTGGTTTAATGACAGGGCGGCTTTTGAAGATCAGAAGACCCGGAAGTTGATCACCTGTCCCATATGTGGAAGTTCTGAAGTGGAAATGGTTCCCTCGTCTGTAACTATAATGGGGAAGGACCTCGCGGAATCCAGGGGAAAAAGCTCAAAAGACATTTCTCCGATAAAGGCACTTCAGCTATTTCATGAATATCTCGACAAAAACTTTAGTGATGTGGGGAACAAGTTTGCCGAGATAGCTCTGAAAATACATAGAGGAGAAGAGGATAAAAAAAATATAAAAGGGACTACAACTAAAAGTGAAGAAGAAACTCTGAAAGAAGAGGGAGTTCAGTTTATAAAGGTTCCCATACCAAAATTCGATAGTTGATAAACAGTTACGAGTTTTTAGATTCAGGGGTCGGAAGTTTGACCCTTTTTTTGTAGGTGGGGTTAAATGCAAGATAACTACGAAAACATCTTAGATATGATAGGAAATACTCCTCTTGTAGAGATTCGTAAATTGAATCCCAACAAAAATGTAAAAATTTTCGTGAAACTGGAGGGCTTCAATCCCGGGGGATCCATAAAGGACAGAATCGCCCTTTACATGCTTGAGAATGCTGAAGAGAGAGGGGAACTTACCAGGGATAAAGTAATTTTGGAGGCTACCAGTGGAAATACAGGCATCGGTCTTGCTCTTGTAGCTGCAGCCAAAGGGTACAGACTGTTTTTGACGATGCCGGAATCTGCCAGTGAGGAGAGAAAAAGGATATTAAGGGCGATGGGTGCAAAGTTACATCTTACTCCGGCTGCCCTTGGCACAGATGGAGCTATAGAAATAGCCTATGATTTGATGCGTGAGAACCCAGGAAAATACTTTTCCACAGATCAGTTTAATAACGAGGATAATGTATCAGCTCATTACTACGGTACGGCAGAAGAAATCTGGCGGCAGACTGATGGAAAAGTGACAATGGTGGTTGCCACAATGGGGACCTCGGGTACCGCCATGGGAATTTCCAAACGGCTCAAGGAATATAACACGGACATAAAAATAATAGGGGTGGAACCTTATCTCCGGCATAAAATACAGGGTTTGAAAAACATGAAAGAATCCTACCAGCCAGGGATTTTTGATAAAAGCCGACTCGATGAAAAGATAAATATCCTGGACGAAGATGCCTTTGAGATGGCCAGGAGGCTTACCCGGGAAGAGGGAATTCTGTCTGGAATGAGTTCAGGAGCCGCCATGCATGTAGCCCTGGAAAAAGCAAGGGAACTGAAGGATGGACTTATCGTGGTGATTTTCCCTGATAGTGGAGAAAGGTATCTCTCTACAGAACTCTTTGCAGATAGAGAAAAAACAACACTCCGTTTGTACAATACGCTGACCAGGGAAAAGGAATTATTCGAGCCGATAAATCCCAAAGAAATCCTTATTTATTCCTGCGGTCCGACCGTTCATGAAGTTCCACATATCGGAAGTTACCGCCGCTTTGTTGTTTCAGATGTCATCAGAAGATACCTGGAGTTCAGAGGATATAATGTCAAACATGTCACGAACATCATTGATCTGGCCGACAGATCCATAAAGGGGGCTGACCAACTCGATATGGATCTGGGGGAATTTACAGAGCCACATATCGAGATATTTCTTAAGGATATAGCTAGACTTAATATCAAAAGTGAGAACAATTATCCGAGGGCAAGTAAAAATGTTGATATCATGCTTGATCTCGCCAAGAAACTGGTGGAGAGCGGATATGCCTATGAGAAGCTGAAATCTGTCTATTTCGACATATCGAAACTTGATGATTACGGCAGGCTGTCCAACATTGATCTGGAAAAGGTTAGACATGGGAAAACAGTGGATCTTGACTATTACGAGAAGGATAGTCCAATGGATTTCACCCTCCTCAAGAGATCAACACTTACCGAGTTAAAAAGGGGAGTATATTTCAAGACCCGGTGGGGAAATGTCAGACCGAGCTGGCATCTTATGTGTGCGGCAATTTCTCTAAAGTATATGACGGAAACCTTTGATATTCATGCATGCGGTTCCGATATTATCTTCCCCCACTGTGAAAATGTTATGGCTATAGGAAAAGCAGCTACAGGAAAACGTCTGGCTAATTACTGGATCAACACCGAGCTTGTCATGATGGAAGGGAAAAAGATGTCCCGCTCCCTAAACAATTTTTTTGCCATGGAAGATATAGAGAAAAAAGGATACCAGGGAAAAGATATCAGATATTTTCTGCTCAGTTCCCATTATAGAAAGCCACTCAATTTTTCCTTTGGAGCACTTGATACGGCAAGAAATACTGTCAATAAAC
>JAYEGA010000049.1:0-13386 GCA_034658835.1 Thermodesulfobacteriota bacterium | reverse complement strand
ATGGTATTTATTAGGGATAATATGAAAAAATTCACTGAAAAGGGCTTCACTCTTGTGGAGCTTATGATAACAGTTGCGCTTATAGCGATTATGGCGCTTATTGCAGTGCCGTCCTTTCAACGACACGCCATAAACGCAAATCTGAAATCTGCAACAAGGGATATCGCGTCTGACTTCATGTTGCTGAAGGAAAGGGCGATATCTGAAAACATAAAGTACAAAATAGTCTTTAATGTGGCTGGTAACAATTATACACTTTGGGAACGCAATGCGGCGGACACTGCGTATATCAATCCTCAAACCAAGACCATCACATCCTTTGGAAATGACATAAGTTTTACTGCAAATACGACTTTTGGAGTCGGTGCTACTTTTCAACCAAGAGGAACTGTAACGAATGGAACTGTAGAGCTGACAAACAGCAGAAATTCCATCGCCACTATAACCGTAAACATTACAGGAAGGACCTATGTCAGTTTTAACATGCAATAAGAGGGGCATAAGCCTGGTGGAGGTTGTAATTGCCATTTTTTTAACAACTTTTGCAATTCTTGCGCTTCTCTCCATGCAGCCGATGTCATGGAGAACGGCGACGAAGTCCGATCTTATGGGCAAGGCTGCGGGAATATTGCAGAGAGAACTTGAAAGCAATGAGTTGTTTATAATGAACTCAGGTAATGCGATTACTGTAGGTACAACTAATAAGACTGTCTATGCCAGCGGTGAGGCAGCACTTCAAACCGACGATACGGCATTTACTGTCCAGACTATTATTACAAATAATGGAGATGGTTCATGGACTGTGGCTGTTACGGTTACTGGTCCTGACAACAAAACTGTTTCAGAAAGCGTTATTGCCACGAGGCAACAGGCATACAGTCCCTGATGATAGAGAAATAGATATGAATAGAAAAGGATTTACCCTTGTAGAGATTTTGATTGCCGCCTCTGTCGGCTTGATCGTACTGGGTGCAATCTACGCTTCTATGAATATAGGGCAACGGTCGTCTGTCAACGTCGAGAGGAAGGTTGTTGCCCAGCAGAGTGCGAGAGCCGCCCTTGGGATTATGGCTATGGAGATCCGGATGGCATCATTTAACCCGGGTTTTGCTCCTAACAGTTTCTGGCGTGATCCCGGAACTTGTAACACTCCTCCCGTCAGTCAGGCATATAAAGGAATTCAGGAGGCGACGGCAAATTCAATAACCGTGGAGATGGATATAGACGGCAGTTCCGTAATTAAGGATAGTTCAAATGAAGTTATACGGTACAATTATGATACGGGCAATCTGCGTATTACCCGGGAAACGAACTGCGGGGGGGCACAGGCTTTTTTAGGGAATGTAGCGGGACAGAGAGAGGTAAGGGTCGTAAATGCGACAGCAGGTTCTGGAGGGGTCTCTGTTCCGCTTTTCAGATACTATGATCGAAATGAGATTGAACTTATACCAGTACCAGGTGGTAATCTTTCTTTGGCAGACGTACCTGATATTAGGAAGATAAGAATAACACTTGTTGTTGATACGGAAAAGATAGATCCGAATTTAGGAAAAAGTAGGAGAGCGTTCTATTCAACGAACGTTATACCGAGGAATCATGCAATCAATTGGTAAACATAACGGATTAGCTGTCAACTCTGTGAATCTGTCGTCGGAAAAGGGATTTATCCTTGTTGCGGCTGTTCTTGCCTGTATGATCCTTCTGGCGGTCGGGATTCTTGCACTGACCATGTCCAGCCAGGATGTAAAAATAAGCTCCAGGGTTGTCGGTGACAAAAAGGCATTTTCCGCATGTGAGTCCGGTGTGCATAAGCTGATTACAACTCTTGATCCCGGAAACCTTGCCGGTTCGGCGGTTACCGATGTTCAGGTGGATTCTTCCAATGATCCCACCTCTCTTTATACGATCGGAACGCCGTCTCATCCTTCCACAGGTCCCGGAATGCTGCCCCTGGCAGGTTATTCAATTGGCGGCGGCCAGGTATGGGGGCAGACGAGATATAATGCGACGGTTACCGGGACGAACACGGATTACAGCAGCCGTGTACAGGTTGGTGTAGGGCTGGGATATGGCCCTACTGAAATGACCACAATATCCAGGTAAGGAGATAAGGCTTATGTGTAAAAAATATAAAATATTTTTAGCAGCCATACTTTGCAGTTTTGTTTTTTCTTCCGGTGTTTATGCCGATGAATCGACCCTTTTTACGTCTGTGGCCCCTGATGCATTGATCGTCCTCGATTTATCGGGAAGCATGCTGTACGCACCTGTAGGTAATACTACGTATACCCTGAACGCTTCCAAATGTAACGGGTACAGTGACCCGCATTATGCCAGCCCGGACAGCGTAAATCATCCGTATGAGTGTCCCATATCTTGCTATAGTTCTCCTCCGAAGTGGTGTGCCGATGAGGCCTGTTCGAGTTCTTTTTATAGAAGCTCGGGAACCGGTCATACTATTGACTGCAGCCGCGTTGCTATTGCGAAGAGGGCGATCTTTGACATCCTGGATGATAATGATGATGATATAGTTGATGATCAGGATGAGGTCAGTCTCAACATCAGAATCGGTTATATGAGATTTTATAATGGTGATGACACAGGGGGGAATTACAGTAGCGGAAACAATATATTGATGACCGCCATAGGTTTTAACTACAGCGATATATGGTCTTCGGTATCGGGTGCAAACGCAAACAGTGGTACTCCGCTGGTATCTTCTCTCAATGAGGCAAAGCTCTATCTTGATTATCATAAGTCCAAAGATAAAGCAGGGGCTTGCCGTCAGAAATTCGTTATACTGATTGCTGATGGTGAGGGAACCTATTCCTGTTCAGGAAACGGATCCTCGGGTCAAACTGACCAGTATAAGAGGAGAAGGGAGACGGTGGCGAAGGCGAAGGCCCTGGCCGACGCCGGGTATAAAGTATTCGTCGTGGGTTTCGGCAGTGACATGCCCTACTGGCTCAAGAATACACTAAACTGGGCGGCTTATTACGGCAATACGGATAATCCCGAGGCCGCCAATTCGGGCGATACAACTGCCTATGATCCGGATTCCGTTACCAGTTGCCAGACATCCAGTTATTCCTATGGTACCACTGTAGCAGGCGCTCCTGATCATTATTATGCAGACTCCAATGACCCCGGGGAGCTGACACTTAATGGATATGCCTTCCTTGCCTCTTCCGCCAGCGAGCTCACCGATGCCCTGAAACAGGCGATCAATATCATCAGAGAGGCTACCTATTCATTTTCCATGGCATCTATCCAGACATCAAGAACGACGGATGAAAATTATCTTTACGAGGCATCTTTTGAACCGGTAAACAATGACCCCTTCTGGCTTGGTCACCTGAAAAAGTACAGTATAAATACGGATGGAACAGTAGGAAGTGTGGCGGTGTGGGATGCCGGATCTGTTCTGCAGTTGGCGAGCGCATCCGGCAGAACTATTTATACATACAAATCAGGATCATTGACCACGTTTACAACGTCCAACATAACGAAGGAAGACCTGGATGCTGACACGGATGCTGAAAGGGATGCCGTTGTCGGATATATCCGCGGCGAGGATGCCTATAATCCTGACAACTGGAAGCTGGGTGATATATTCCGCTCTGCCCCGGTGACAATCGCAACCCCGTCCAGCTTTTTCTGTGATACCAGAGATACCAACGATTCTTTTTCAGCATTCAGAACGAACAACGAAAGGATCTCTGCTAACGGAAAGAGGACGATAATCGTTGGCGCTAATGATGGACAGATTCATGCATTCAATACGTTTTCTGGAGGAGAATCCTGGAGTTTTATCCCACCAAATCTGTTGCCCAAGTTGAAGTATGTAGCCCATTCATCCCATCCAACGGGACTCACCCACCAGTATTTCGTGGATGGTCCTTCAACGGTTGCCGATGTGTGGCTTGGAACAGGTGACGGTACGGCTAAGTCCGCCTCTGACTGGAAGACTTTACTGGTATTCGGTGAGGGACGTGGCGGAACATCAAGACTGTGGAGTTCTTCGTCATCATGTAATTCCGGGTTCAATGCTACCTATTCGACAACCTATCCTTATTACGGAGGCTACTATTGCCTGGATGTTACCAATCCATTGAGTCCTGTATATAAATGGCGTATCAATCCAAACTCTTCGGATGCCCCCTATGTGGGCGATCCCTGGTGCAAGGTTTTTCCAGGCAAGGTCAAGATCAGCGGAAATGAAAAATGGGTCGGTTTCCTTGGAGGTGGTTATAATGCTCAAGATTGTAGCAATCCCAGTAAATGCGATGAGCGTGGTAAAGGATTTTTCTTCATTGATTTGAGTAATGGAAATATTTTGAAGAGTTTTACACTGGCAAATACTTCAAGCATGAAATACAGCATTCCCGCAACTGCCGCTATTGTTGATACGGATAACGATGGCTTTATTGATACGGCATATGTTGGCGATTTAGGGGGCAATATGTGGAGATTTGAACTTTGTACCTCTGCAGATGGGTCTTCATGTGCGTCCTCCGATTGGAGTGCATCGTTATTATTCGGGTCATCGTCAGGAGTTATAAGACCGACCTATACGGCGCCCGCTGTTTCTAGGGACTCACATGGCAATCTCTGGGTTTACTGGGGAACGGGGGATAAGACTGATCCCACGGCGGCCGCTGCGCAGGAAAAGTTTTATGCCGTAAAAGACAACGACCGCTTGACTACCTGGGGAATCAGTGATCTGGAGAACATTACATCAGGTACATACGATAGTTCGTCAGCCAGTCCGGGATGGTATATCAACTTTGCAGGACAAGGAGAAAAGGTGTTGGCGGAACCTACGGTTTTTGGCGGGGTTGTCTATTTTACGACGTTTACACCGGACCAGAGTGGAGATCCCTGTTCGTACGGGGGGGATGCAAAGTTATATGGAGTAGACTCTGTTAGCGGTGGAGGGGTACTTTCAGAATCTGGTGACAGGAGTATTACCATTGGAACAGGAATACCGACAGCGCCCGTTATTTCATTGAAGCCAGGGGCAGGATTGTCTCCGGATCTCTATGTCACTGTCAGTACTGGCGGTGAAGGTGGTGGATCGAGTACAATGAGGGTAAACTTCGAGCCTCCGACTCTCGCAAATAGAACGAATATGCTTTTCTGGCTGGATCGGCGTCTGCAGTGATAGTTTGAGAAGATTTTCTCGCTCTACAAAACGTCCCCCTGTCCCCCTTTGCTAAAGGGGGATTCAGGGGGATTTTTTGTTAGCAAACGTCAAAATTTCTTGACTTCAGGGTTGTAAAATTATAGCGTGGCATTCAAAGTTAGTAAAAATGGAGGTCGGAATCATGGGGACGGATAAGAGATACTGTTCAATATGTGCATGGAGGGAAAACTGTCAGAAAAGATTTAGCGTTACAATGGATTCTGTAGGCAATGTCCACTGTCCCGATTTTACCAGGGATCTTTCCATAAAGGATAAAGATGTTGATGAGGTAGAGAAGAAGGAAAGTAGTAAGTAGTAATCTGATACATTTACATTTTTATGAGATTGATATCTGGGGTTTTACAGAGGAGTTCCTGATAGACGGGTTGGCCTTCGGGCCAACTTTTTTAGTATAATGAAGGTAAGCATCGAACTATATTTTTAAAGGTCTCGAGGTAAAAGCTTTTAGATGAAGAAGAAGTTAACAGAACTGCTGGAAGATGCGATTAAAACCTGTTCCGACAAGGAGATATTCGAGGCAGGAAATCTTCCCTTTATAGAAATAGAAGTTCCGAGGGAAGATTCCCATGGTGACTATTCATGTGCTGCATCCATGGCGCTTGCCTCAAGCCAGGGGAAAAATCCACGCAGGATAGCAGAGCAGATTGTCGAAAATATCCACGACAGCGACAACATGCTGGATAAAATAGAAATTGCCGGACCAGGCTTTATCAATTTTTTTATTGGAAAGGATGTATGGTCTACCCTGTTAGAGGAAGTGGATGAACTGGGAAATCGTTACGGGCAGTCAGGTCTTGGTAAGAGCAGAAAAGTACAGGTGGAATTTGTCAGTGCAAACCCGACCGGACCGCTTCACATAGGACATGCAAGAGGCGCTGTTATCGGTGATGTTATTGCCAATATACTGGAATCAACAGGGTTTTCTGTTTTCAGGGAGTATTATATAAATGATGCGGGTACCCAAATGGATATTCTGGGGAAATCTGTCTTTTTCCGTTATCAGGAGCTTTTGGGGATGAAGGTTGATTTTCCCCCGGAGTGTTACCAGGGAGAATACATTAAAGAGCTGGCCGGGGAGATGTTTAAAAAGTATGGTGATCAATATCTTGCAGAAGATGAGGAAGATGCCATCCCTGTTTTTACCGATCATGCTGTTAGTTCTATCTTGAATGGAATAAAAGAAGATTTGAATACATTCGGGGTGATTTTTGATAGTTATTTCAGCGAGAAAGAACTTTACAAGGATAATGGTGTCAAAAAATTAATAGATAATCTTCGGGAAAGAGGGTTTATCTACGAAGATGGGGGAGCTTTCTGGTTCAAAACAGAGGATTCCGGTGATGAAAAGGATAGAGTGGTGATCAGGGAAAATGGTGAACCGACTTATTTTGCCGCCGATATCGCTTATCACCAAAACAAGTATTCAAGAGGCTTTGATACAGTTATAGATGTCTGGGGGGCTGATCACCATGGCTATATCCCCAGAATGTATGCCGGTGTTCAGGCTCTCGGTAAGGAGAAGGAAGCCCTGGAGATTGTACTGGTTCAACTGGTTAATCTCTTCAGGAGTGGAAAGCCTGTGGCTATGTCTACAAGGACCGGAGAATTTGTAACCTTGAAGGAAGTTGTGGATGAAGTGGGAAGAGATGCAGTCAGGTATCATTTCCTCATGAGACGATCAGACAGCCATCTTGATTTTGATCTGGAGCTTGCTAAAAAACAGTCGAACGAAAATCCAGTTTATTATGTTCAGTATGCTCATGCCAGGATATCCAGTATCATGAGATTGGCCAGCAGTCAGAGTTATGAAATTCCAGGTTTCGGTGATGTAGATTTGAGTTTTCTAACCCTTCCGGAGGAGATTACCCTTATCAAAGAGATTGTCAGATTTCCGGAAGTTGTTGAAGGAAGCGCAAAGGAGCTTGAGCCCCATCGTCTCACATTTTATCTGAACAACCTTGCTTCTGTTTTTCATAGTTATTATAACAAAAACAGGGTAATTTCCGATGACCTGGGTTTAAGTACGGCAAGACTTTTTCTGGTTAAATCTGTTCGAATAATCCTGAGAAACGCTTTGAAACTCCTGGGTGTCTCGGCTCCGGAAAGGATGTAACATCAATGTCTTCCCGGAAGGTAAGAGATTTCGAATTCAAACTGGGCAAACTTGGATTGATTTTGTTTGTCTTCGTGACATCTCTTTTTCTGTTATCTGCTTTTATTTTTGGCGTTATAGTTGGGAAAAACATTGAAAGCTACCCGGAGAAGATTGTAAGAGGTATCCCGGGCATAACAAAGCAAAAGATCGTCAGGGAACCGGTAGATATGGGGCGGGTGGCAAAGGAAAAAGGAGGAGATTTTGAGCTTACCTTTTATGATACCCTGGCCCGGAAAAGTGATGAGTTGGGGAAGGAGAAGAGGGAAGAAAAAAAGCCTCCTGCCAAGAAGAAATACATGGTACAGGTAGCCTCTTTTAAGGATGGAAAGAAGGCGGAGGCGCTTCGTAAAAGGTTGTTAGATATGGGTTACGATTCTGTGGTTGGTAGAATTGAATTGGATTCAAAAGGAATATGGTTTCGTATCCGTTTAATGGATTTTGCAACTCGTAAAGATGCAAAAAAAGTTGCGGTAATCCTGGAGAAGAAGATTAGGGGTTTAAAGTGTATGATTGTCAAAAAATAGAGTATTCCGATTTGTTTTTGAAATTAACATATTGAGGGCTTTCAGAATCATATTCCAAAGCCCTCATATTATGAAATGTGAAACATGTGACACGGAGAAAGTATGTTTGAAAGTCTGACTGAAAAACTGGAAGGGATTTTTAAAAAGCTAAAAGGAAGAGGCAGGCTTGATGAGGAGAATATCAAGGATGCGTTAAAAGAGATCCGGATGGTACTCCTTGAAGCTGATGTGAATTTCAAGGTGGTTAAGAAATTCATTGAGGATGTCAGGGGAAGAGCGGTGGGGCAAGAGGTTTTTTCCAGTATTACTCCCGGTCAACAGGTTGTAAAAATTGTTAATGACAGGCTTGTTGAGCTAATGGGGGGGGTGAGCAGCCAGTTAAAACTTGCCAATAGATTTCCTGCACCCATTATGCTGGTTGGTCTTCAAGGGTGTGGCAAGACGACAACGGCGGCAAAACTTGCCCGTTTATTGCTGGATAAAGGAAAACGTGTTTATCTGGTTCCGGCAGATGTTTATAGGCCGGCAGCCGTCCACCAGTTGAAAATTCTTGGAGAGAAGGTTGGAGTTGGTGTCTACGATTCAAAAGGTATGGAAGATCCTGTCAGTATTTGCGTTGAAGCTGTTAAAGAAGCGGGTGAAAGCAAATGTGATGCAGTAATTATCGATACGGCAGGAAGGTTGCATATTGACAGTGAGATGATGAATGAGCTGGAAAAGATAAAGGGTGTAATAGACCCATCGGAAATACTCCTTGTTGCAGATGCCATGACCGGCCAGGATGCCGTATCCGCGGCAGGCAAGTTTGATGAACTCCTGGGGATTGATGGAGTAATTCTGACAAAGATGGATGGTGATGCCCGTGGCGGCGCGGCGTTGTCTATCAGGGCGGTGACGGGAAAACCGGTAAAGTTTGTCGGTGTGGGTGAGAAGCTTGATGCCCTCGAAATATTTCATCCGGAACGTATGGCTTCGAGGATTCTCGGTATGGGAGATATTTTGACTCTGGTCGAGAAGGCGCAAACTGCCTTTGATGAAAAGGCAGCGCAGGAGCTGGAAAAGAAAATCAGGAAAGATTCCTTTACCCTTGAAGATTTCAGGAGCCAGTTGATTCAGATAAGGAAGATGGGTTCCATGCAGGACATTCTGGGTATGATTCCCGGGTTTGGCAAGATGAAGTCATTGAAAAATGTGAATGTGGATGAAAGTGAATTGGTCAGGGTAACGGCCATTATTGACTCGATGACTAAAAAGGAGCGCCTGGATTACCGGATCATAAACGGACAGAGGAGAAAGAGAATTGCCGGAGGAAGCGGCACAGCAGTTCAGGATGTCAACCGGTTGTTGAAGAATTACATTGAAATGCGGAAAATGATGAAGAAAATAACAAAGGGTGGCATGAAATCTTTAAGAGGGGGAAAATTCCCCTTTTAATGAGATATAATATATGTTAGAAAATAAAGTTGTTTCAGAATATTCTTTCAGGAGGTGATGTAGATAACAAATGGCGGTAAAAATAAGATTGACACGAATGGGTACGAAAAAGAAACCTTTTTACAGGATTGTTGTTGCTGATGTCGAATCTCCAAGAGACGGAAGATTTATTGAAATTGTTGGAAATTACGATCCCAAGAAAAATCCGGCAGAGGTTAACCTTAAGGAGGATCGTATTATAAAGTGGTTGTCGAAAGGAGCCAAGCCAACGCTGACAGTTTCTCAGTTGCTCAAGAAGAAGGGGATTATGGCTAAGCTGAAAGAAATTGGGGCAGTCTGAGTTGAATAGCTGCTGAAAGTGAATAGAGAGCGTATTTCCTGCAGATTACTGTGGGGAGCTTCAAATCTTTACTCAAGTTATTGTCCATCAAGGGTTTAATATTACGAGAAATCAGTGGAGGTTGTTACTATGAAAGATTTGGTCAAGTACATTGCTCAAGCATTGGTAGATAATCCGGAAGTGGTAGAGGTTTCCGAGATTGAAGGTGAGAGAACTTCTGTGATCGAGCTGAGAGTTGCGAAGGAAGACCTGGGCAAGGTTATTGGCAAACAGGGGAAAACCGCAAAGGCTATGAGGACGATTTTGAGCGCAGCATCAGCTAAGCTTCGCAAAAGGACAGTATTGGAAATTATTGAGTAAAAAGTAAAAACATCTTAGTTTATGAATCTTTTTGAAGTAGGTAAGGTTGTTAAAACTCATGGGCTTGGTGGCCGCGTGAAGGTGATTTCGTATCTGGAATCGGATACGATACTTAAGTCACTGGAGGAGGTTTATGTAGGGCCTGGAAAACGTGAGACTAACCTCAAAAAGGTAAAAAGCATCAAAATTAACAAAAAATACTTTTTCCTTGAACTTGAAGGTGTGGAAGATGTTGATACTGCAAGTACGCTGGTAGGATGTCAGGTTTTAATACCTTTTGATAGACTGGAGAGATTATCTGAGGGTGAATATTACTGGCGAGATATTATTGGACTTGAGGTTAGCACTGAAGATGGCGAGATTCTTGGCAGGATTGAGAGTATTTTTCCCACAGGTAGTAACGATGTTTATGTGTGCACAGGTGGAGAAAGAGAAATTCTTTTGCCTGCGATAGCTGACGTAATCCGGAAGATAGATATAAAAAACGGCAGAATGGTTGTCAGGCTGCTTGAAGGTTTATAACAAATGATGATCAGGTTTGACATCCTGTCTCTCTTTCCCGGAATGTTTAAATCCCCTTTCAGTCACAGCCTCTTGAAAAAAGCCCGTGAAAAAGGATTGATAGAAATAAACCTTCATGACATTCGAAGCTATGCCGATGATAAGCACAGGACTTGCGATGATTATCCCTATGGTGGTGGCGGCGGAATGGTTATGAAGGTGGGACCGGTTGTTAGAGCAGTAGAGTCTACAGTCCCGGTGAGATCGGATGCAGTTGTTATTTTACTAACACCGCAGGGGGAGACTTTTAATCAAGAGATTGCGGAAGAGCTTTCCCGGTTTTCTCAAGTCGTTCTTATCTGTGGTCATTATGAAGGGATAGATGAAAGGATAAGAGAGAATCTTGCAGACAGAGAGATTTCGACGGGTGATTATGTCCTGACCGGAGGGGAGTTGCCTGCCATGATTGTGGTTGATGCAGTTTCCCGTTTGATTCCCGGTGTTTTGAGCAATAGAGAATCTGCTTTATTTGATTCTTTTTCCACTGGTCTTCTGGAATATCCCCATTATACGCGTCCAAAAGAATATAGAGGGTGGAATGTTCCCGATGTGCTGCTATCAGGAAATCATAATGAGATTAATAAATGGAGGCGCAGGGAGTCCCTTAAAAGAACGTTTGTGAGAAGGCCTGATTTATTGAAGAAGGCAAAGTTGTCGGAAGAGGACAGGGAAATTCTTGAAGAAATTAAAAATGAAGGTACAAGGATCAAGGATCAAGGACCAAGGTAAAGACAATGGGTGCCGCCCACCTTTTACCTTGATCCTTTGTCCTTTGGTTTGTAGTTGCGCATATGAATAACGTTTATATCGCTCTTTTACATTATCCTGTTTATAATAAAAAAGGAGATGTTGTTACAACCGCGGTTACCAATATGGACATACATGATATATCCAGGTCCGCGAAAACTTATGGCATAAAGCGGTTTTATATAGTTACGCCGGTTGAAGAACAGAAAGAGCTGGTTAGGCGGATAGTCCGTCACTGGCAAAGGGGATATGGCGCTTCTTATAATCCATTGAGGAAAGAAGCGATGGATATTGTCGAGCTGAAAGGCACCCTCGATGAGGTATTGGAAGACATCTCGGCAGAATCGAAGAATAAAGTCAAGCTTGTGGTAACGGGGGCAGGACTTCGAGGGAAGTCGATAAGATTTGCAGGATTGAAAAGAAGTATGGCGAAAAGTCAGGATCCCTGTCTGCTGGTTTTTGGGACCGGTTGGGGCATTGTTAGAGAGGTAATGGATAATGCCGACTTTTTTCTTGAGCCGATCAAAGGACCATCGGATTATAACCACCTGTCTGTTCGATCTGCAGTAGCTATTGTATTGGATAGATTGTTAGGGGAGAGGAGTTAGAAAGAAATGGATAGAGTTGAGATGATTGAAAAAGAACAGATGAGATTAGATATTCCTTATTTTAAATCGGGTGATACCGTCAAGGTGTATGCCAGGATTGTCGAAGGCCAGAAGGAGAGAATACAGGTTTTTGAAGGGGTTGTAATAAGGAAAAGAGGAGGAAGTAGCCGGGCAAGTTTTACTGTGAGGAAAATATCTTATGGTGTAGGTGTTGAAAAAACGTTTCCCACTCACTCGCCTATAATAGACAGGATCGAGGTGGTGAGAAGAGGAAAAGTAAGACGTTCCAGGCTGTACTACCTGAGAGGACTCAGAGGTAAAAAGGCGAGGATAAAAGAAGCCGATAGAAGATAGAGAACTTTAGGTACTTAATGATTATGTACAGTTTTGAGCTGAATGCTCATCGTCGTGGCTTTGAGGTTGTGGCTGGTGTTGATGAGGCGGGGAGAGGACCCCTGGCAGGTCCTGTTGTCGCAGCGGCTGTAATTCTCCCCTCCGGTTACAAGAACAATGAAATTCGTGATTCAAAACAACTTCTTCCAAAAAAGAGGGAAAGACTGTACGAAACAATAAATAGTGATGCCCTTTCAGTTGGATTAGGTGTCGTAGAACCGCCTGTCATTGATTCCATAAACATTCTTCAGGCAACACTGATGGCAATGAAGGAGGCGGTTTCAAATCTTTCCCTTACCATCGATTATCTTCTCATTGATGGCATCAATAGTATTAATGTACCCATCCCGCAGCAAACTATTACCAGAGGAGATTCTCTGAGTATTTCTATAGCTTCCGCTTCTATTATTGCCAAGGTGTCCAGGGATAAGATAATGGAGATATATCATCGTCAATTCCCGCAGTATAATTTTCTTAAAAATAAGGGTTATGGTACTCTCGAGCATCGTGAGGCCATAAGGAAATATGGGCGTTGTAAGATTCACAGAAGGTCTTTTAAGGGGGAAAAGGAACACATCTATTCGTTATGAAGCGAGTAACTTCAGCAAAAATTCAGACGGGTAAGCTGGGCGAGGATATAGCGGTTGATTATTTGAAGAATGAAGGGTACAGGATTATTGAGAGGAATTACAGGTGCGTTTTTGGAGAGATTGATATTGTTGCAACAGATAGAAATGTCATAGTATTTGTAGAAGTCAGAAGCAAAAGATCGGCTAAATACGGTTACCCACAGGAGTCAGTTGGATTTAACAAAAAAATGAAGATTTCAAAGATAGCATTGAATTATTTAAAAGAAAAACAGTTTCAGGACTGCCACGCAAGATTTGATGTTGTGGCGGTTGAAATTTTAACTGAGGGCAGTGAGGTAAAACTTATTAAAAATGCTTTTGATCTGATGTATTAAACTTGAAACCTTAAACTCGAAACTATGAAGAAAGGAACATTATATATTGTTTCAACCCCTATAGGTAATCTGGAGGATATAACCCTTCGGGCGC
>JAYEGA010000048.1:0-13387 GCA_034658835.1 Thermodesulfobacteriota bacterium | reverse complement strand
AAGTCAAAACCCGAAATATCCACGGTACCGGAAATTGTCAAAGCCATTGAGGTTGTGGAAAAAGAACTGGGGGACAAAGGGAGGGTTCTCGTTCGATACTCAGGAACTCAGAATATGTGTCGAGTCATGGTAGAAGGGCCGACCGATGAAAAAGTGGAAAAGTATTGTACACAGGTTGCCGATATTGTTAAAGAAAAACTGGGGTAACTGCAAAGGAGGAGTAGGTTAATGCCTTTTAAAGTCATCATAACCAGCGATTTTGATCATATGAGTGAAGTTGCCGCTAAAATTGTTATCGACAACATTAAAAATACTCTGGGCATGAAAGATAACTTCATCCTTGGCTTGGCAACCGGTAACACACCGATCGGCCTTTACAAACATTTAGCCACAGCCGCCAATGGGAGTGAATTTGACTCCTCGAAGATAGAAAGTTTCAATCTCGATGAATATATTGGTCTACCCGGTGAAAACGCTCAGCAAAGAGCCCTCCACCCGGAAAGCTACAGCTTTTTCATGATTCAGGAGTTCTTTGGATTAATTCAGAAAAAGTTTAAGGAAACAAATGTTCCCTGGGGCACGTTGATTGACCAGGAAAAACTCGAGGCAGAGCTTAGGGCTTATCCAGGTGACTGGCAGGAACAGGGCGTTGATAAAGGAAAGGCGATCGTTATCAATAAAGATGCCCGGTCCGACTATCTCCGCTGGATTCGAAGCGAAATACTGGATGCTTATGGTGATAAGATCAGGCAAAAAGGTGGTATCGACCTACATATCGTGGGTGTTGGCGGAAAGGGCCATGTTGCTTTTCATGAATCGGGCATACCTTTTGAAAATAATGAAATGCTTCTCGTGAAACTTGATGACAATACCGTGGAGAACGCTGTTGGGGATGGCCATTTTGCAAGCAAGGAAGAAAGCCCCTGGTATGCTATTTCCATGGGGGCTGAGCTTGTCTATCAGGCGAAAACGGTTGTCCTTCTCGCCAATGGAAGTCGTAAGTCAGAGTCGGTTGCAACATCCCTTTTGAATGACCCCACTCCTTTGATTCCCATATCGTATGGACAGATATATGCAAAGAACGAGGGGGAAATGATTTACGTCATCGATAAAGCGGCCGCCGAACATGTTCTGGAAAATGTAAACGATATAACCGACAAGGGAATTGAAATTGAAGACATAAGCACTTAGAGTCTGTCATGATGGGTTAAACAGCCTCTATGGTGGAAGGTGGTTTTTTCGTTATATTGTAAGTGACGCTCACAATCCCCTCACCTTCTGCGATGATTCTCTCGGCTAATTTTTCCAGAGTTTCATAAGGAAGTCTCGTCGGTGACCCAATTACTGCATCTTCGCTATCCCAGCACCTTATCTCTATTTGAAACCCGAACCTTCTTTTTCCATCTATTATTCCCGTTACCCTATCTTCATGGAGAATTGCAAGGTACTGAAAAGCTCCGGTATCGGATAGTTCTTCTTCAACAATTTTCGTTGCTTTTCTTACGATTTCTACTCTTTCCGGTGTAACTTCTCCAATTACCCTCGCTGCTAAAGCGGGACCTGGGAAAGGAGGTCTTTTGTATATTTCTTCAGGTAATCCGAGAACTTTCCCAATTTCTCTTATTGCCGTTTTTCTTAACTGAATTAGAGGTTCTATCACCTTGTACCCGTATCTTTCTTCAGGATCGATTCCAAGCTGTTCAAGAATATTGTGTTGTCTTTTTATCCCTGCAACGGTTTCTTCTACATCCGTGTAGTTAGTTCCTTGCAGAAGATGTTTTGCACCCCCCTCTTTAGCAAGCCGGCCAAAAATATCTTTATAAAACGCTTGAGTAATCGCCTCTCTTTTTTCTTCCGGATCTATTACATTACTCAGGGCATCGAAGAATTCATTTTGAGCGTTGATCAGTTCGACAGGAACTCCTAATTCTTTAAACCACGAAACAATTTGCTGAGGCTCATTATGCCTCATTAAGCCAGTGTCTATGAAGTACGATTTGAGTTGGGTTCCCAGCGCTCTGTGAGCCAGCATTGTAACAACCGATGAATCGACACCTCCGGACAATGCATTAACGGCCAGACCATCTCCTACAATGGAAGAAATTTCATCAGCCTTTTGTTCAATGAAAATTTTAGCATCCAAACCGTTCATTTCTATTTCTTGAAGTTTCATTGGCACCTTTTCCTTAATTTAGAAGAAGTTTTCAAATCTTTGGTGGTGAACCTTTCATATCAACAATCTTTTTTCAATCTTTTTTCATATTCACTCCATCATTTCTTTTCTTTTTTCTTCATTGCCTTCTGCAGTTTCTCACCCAGAATCCCCGCACCGGAAGCGGTTTTATCTTCATCATTCCCATACTCATAGACTACCATGCTTTCTTTTTCGCCATCGGCTCCATCAAAATAGTCCCCAAGGAGTTCCCTGCTGTGGATATTGTCGTGGCAATAAATGCAGAGATTTTCCCAATTACTCCCATCAGGCGGATTATAATGATGATTGCCATCTTTATGATGTACCGTCAGAAGGTGCCGATTGGAATGATTAAACTCCCTGCCGCAGTGTGCACATATCAAACCGTGAATGGCCAGCGATTGCTCACGGTAATCTTCACCAGGTGGTTTCTGCGCCCCTTTTTTCATTTCTCGAATAACATCTTCAACCGGCCTTGAACTCTTTTTCCTGTCACTGACAACAGTTGATCGAACACGCCTGCCCTTCCTGCTAAAGGTAATCCTGCTCACAACTTATGCTCCCCTTTCCAGGTTTAACTTGATAAATCCCTAAAAACACAAATTTTGCCTGTCATTTCCCTTTAGCTGCTCCTCTTCATGATGATATCAGAAAGTAAGGACAGATAAAACAGTAAATTTGTTTCTCAACAAACCCAAAAACCTTGACATTTTTTGGTTCCAGACTTATTATCCCGTTGCAATTACAATAAGAATTTTTTGCAGGAAGAAAATATTATTACGAAGAATGCCTGTGTACCTGTTGGACCGAATGGCAAATGAAAGGATGAGGAATGTACCTCAGCGAAATGAAAGAAGGACAAACCGGTATCATTGTCCATGTGGGAGGTAACGATTCTTTTCGACGGAGACTCCTTGAGATGGGTTTTTTAAAGGGTTCAGAGGTCCACGTAGAAAAATATGCCCCCCTGAAAGACCCCATCGAACTGATTATTAAGGGGTATCATGTATCGCTTCGCGTGGAAGAAGCCGCACATATCACCGTTGAAAACGTGAGAGAAGATAAGGAATGACACATTCAAAAACCCTGACCATAGCTTTGGCAGGTAACCCCAATTCAGGAAAGACGACGATATTCAATAATCTCACAGGGACACGTCAGAAGGTGGGAAACTGGCCAGGTGTTACGGTGGAAAAAAAGGAAGGCAACCTGGACAGGTTTGGATATGATTTGAAGATCATTGATCTTCCCGGAACTTACAGTCTCACAGCTTTTTCCCTTGAAGAAGTCATTGCACGTGACTTTATCCTCGATGAAAGTCCCGGTGTGGTAGTTGATATCATCGACGCCACCAACCTGGAACGCAGTCTTTACCTGGCTACCCAGCTTCGGGAACTTGATACCAAGGTCATTTTTGTTCTGAACATGTCCGATATGGCGCTTGAGCGCGATATCAAGATTGACGAAAGAAAGCTCTCCGAACTCCTCGATGTACCCGTGGTATATACGGTAGGTAACAGGAACGAGGGCATTGATGATCTTTTAAAAAAAGTAATCGAAGTGGCCGAATCTTCCAAAAAGCTTCCGATGGAACGTCGGGTCAAGTACAGCAAGGACATTGAAAAAGCTATCACTCAACTCTCAGATTTTATTGCAAACAGAATTAAAGATGACTTTCCCTACGATGTCAGGTGGATTGTGATAAAACTTCTGGAAGATGATATAATTATCAAGAAGCGTGTCCTCAAGGAAGCAAGCGATCATGCTCAAATCATCCTTGAAGAGACCAGACAGCATCGTGAGCGACTCGCCAGACTGTATAATAATGAAGATCCCGGCATTGTGATGACTGAGGAGCGATACGGCTTCATTGCCGGGATTATTAAGAAAACACTCAAGATCTCCAAAAAAAGACGTGTAGATGTATCGCGTAATATTGACCTGGTTCTTACAAACAGATTCCTTGGCTTTCCCATTTTTATCTTCTTCGTCTGGATAATGTTTCAGATGACCTTTACCCTTGGCTCCTATCCGATGGAATGGATAGAGAGTGGAATAGAATTGATCTCCGGGATTATGGGCAACCTCCTCCCCGGTGGTTTATTCAGTGATCTTATTATAAATGGTGTCATCGCCGGCGTGGGAAGCGTGGCCATATTTCTCCCTAACATCTTGATTCTTTTCCTGTTTATTGCAATCTTTGAGGATACCGGCTACATGGCACGGGCAGCATTTCTTATGGACAAGATCATGCATCTCATCGGGTTGCACGGCAAGTCTTTCATTCCCATGCTAATGGGTTTTGGCTGTAATGTGCCTGCCATCATGGCCACCCGCACCCTTGAAAGCGAAAAAGACCGCATTCTCTCTGTTTTGATTAACCCATTTATGTCATGTTCTGCCCGCCTTCCCATCTATATCCTGCTGGCTGGTACTTTTTTCGCGGAGAGGGCGGGAAATGTCATATTTTCAATATACCTGTTAGGTATTGTGACCGCCATACTCGTGGGCCGAATCCTTCGATCCACTCTCCTCAGGGGGGATACGGCTCCATTTGTGATGGAACTTCCTCCTTACAGGATGCCCATGTTCAACAGCCTGATGATTCATATGTGGGATAGAAGTGTGATATTTATCAAAAAGATGGGGGGAATCATACTGATCGGTTCGGTTGTTGTATGGGCTCTTTCAACCTTTCCTCAGGATATTCAGTTTTCCCGTGACTATGATGCCCAGATACGCAGCATTGAGGTATCGTACCGGGCAAAAGTGTCAGGAGTTACCGAAACGGCCAGGGAAACACTGGAGAGAGCCAGAGATGTTGCGATCGCGAAGCTTGAAAGTACGCGATCTGCAGAAAAGGCAGAAAAATCATATCTGGGTCGCATTGGAAAAACCATGGCACCGGTTTTTGCTCCCCTCGGCATCGATTGGCGGGGCAGTATCGCCCTTTTAACCGGATTTGTTGCCAAGGAGATCGTTGTCAGTACAATGGGAGTCCTCTATGCTGTAGGTGACGAAGAAGAGGGTGAGGTTCTTAAAAACACCCTGAAGACCTCGGGTATGACACCTCTGTCCGCCTATGCGATGATGGTGTTCATTCTATTATATATTCCATGTCTGGCTACGGTGGCAGCCATAAGAAGGGAGACAAACTCCTGGAAGTGGGCATCATTCAGTGTCGTATTCAATCTCTCCCTTGCCTGGATCATGGCTTTTGCCATCTACCAGGGAGGGGCACTATTTATTTTGCATTTTATGTGAGATTACGGTTGAAATTTGTAATAATTTTGTCTATATAATGTTTTTATCATTATGATATATATTTATTGAACCAGAAAGGGGAAGATTATGACAGTTACAAAAGCCAGTATCGTTGAGGAGCTTTACACAAAAACTGATTTTCCAAAGGGAAGATGTATAGAGCTTGTTGAAGGTGTATTCGAGTTGATAAAAGATGAGTTGAAAAAAGGAAATGACGTTCGTATCTCGGGCTTTGGAAAGTGGTCTGTCAGGCAGAAAAACTCCCGGAGGGGGAGAAATCCTCAGACAGGAGAAACTATTATGCTGGATGCTCGAACAGTCGTTACTTTCAAGTGTTCGGGAAAACTGAAAAAGGTAATAAATGAGGAATAAGATTTAAAATTAGTTCTTATTTCCCAGTGATGCCTTGATAAACTTACTGAAAAGTAGATGCGACTTCGTTGGTCTTGATTTGAATTCCGGGTGATCTTTGGTTGCCGTTATTTTCCCTATATGTTCATTCGGTTATATCGCGCTGTCGAATAACCCTTTTCGAGTGAGCAAATCTTTAAAATTGTTGTTTGGTTTATAGCGACACCTCTGCCTTTCTATTCTCTCTGAAAGCTTTGAAAAAATGGTTTTTCAATGCTCAGAATATTTTTTCGACCATTCTATGTCTCGCTTCGCTGCAAATCCAAAACTCGCACTTCGCGCTCAGACATTGGATTTGCCGGTGCTACGCTTCGATCAAGAATGGTTAGCGAAAAAATCTTAATTCGCCCTCAAAACCATGTTTTTCAGTTTTTCAAAGGTCTATCTCTTTTTCACCGAATGGATCACATGCAAAAGGTTATTTTTCCACTTTTTCCAATTCTGTCTCTTTCTCTTTGCTTAAATCTACCTTATAAAATTCGCTATGTTCCGGTAATACCATGAAAAATTTAGAAGCATAATCAACTTCGATGTTTACATTTCGCATCTGGCACTCAAGTATGTGCCCCCCGGCCTTTTTGTTTTTGGTGATAAAATGAAGATGATATCCCGGAACATTTATTCCTTTAACATAAACCGGACACCGGAACCCTACTATTGTTCCTTTTACATTATGAAACTCAAATGTTGTCTGATTCTTTACTACATCAACAAGCGGAGGATATGGTTTGGTTTGTCCGGGAACACTTCTTGTTTTGATATACTTGAAAACCCCTTCTATTTTAATAGCATAGAAAATGTTTTTTGTTGGTAATGAATAGTCTAAATACTGTTTTAGCTGGCTGTAGTCCTCAGCTTTTTCCAATAAAACAGTTTTATCAGTTTTAAAGAAAGTTACCACAGCAAACGGAGTTTTGGCTGAATCGCTAACAGGATATGCTATTCCATCTGCTTTTACCTGATAGAATTTACCGTCCAACCCAACCATTTCTCCATCAAGGCCATTAAAAGTGCCCAGTCCGAAGTCACCATGCTGTTTCAATTCTCCATAGGTCGTTTCTCCATCGTAAATTCCTTCTAAAAGAGCATTAATCGTTGATGTTTGAAACAGGACATCCCGGTCTTTTTGCAAATGCGAACATCCGCATACTGCTACAGCCAAAAATGCGAATAACAATAAATAACGAATAGTTTTCATCACTTCTCCTTTATCTTCAATTTTTTGGATTCTGTCTCCCGAGTAGTTACGTTTTATTTGTGTGAAGGGATGCTTTCCAGCGCCCTGCTTATTATATGATTTACTATGGCCTGGAGCCAACCCGTACCGGTGGATAAGCTTTTAGAGTTCAATCCTTGAATGGCTTTTATGTAGTCCGGGGATTGTTCTAATCTGTCATGGATATCCTGAATAAAGGAATCTCTATTTTTAAGATCAATTTCTTCCTCAAATTCTCCAGTGAAACATTCTTCCAGTTTCGGCCAGTTCTCGAGCAGCTCTCTTTTTTGTCTGGAAAGTGTTTCCCATTCAGTCCCGCTGAATTTTTTCCCACCGAGCTCAATAGATTTTTCCATTTTTTCGAAAAGAACCCGGAAACGATTTAATCTTTCCTTGATGGACAGGTTCAGTTTTTCCATCGCTCCGGAATAAAGTTCAGGACCAAATTCATCAGCTTGAAAGAAAAGCCGGCGAACATGGAGATACCACTGCCTGAGAGCAAGCAGATTGGCTAAATAGCAGATGTTATTGTAAACTTTTCTTTTAATGTTTCTGTAAAAACCTGTTTCAAATTCTTTTTCAGAGGGCAAATCACCACTTCCGATCAAAAGTTTACCCCCCTCGGGGCAATCCTCTCGACATATAGTCCCGGCAGCTATAACCGTGCCATAACCAATTCTTGCCGGACCTACCAACCCTCCTTGTCCTCCAAGAAAAATGGGAGGCTGGTTTAGCATAACACCTCTGGGGACGTCTCCGATCAGGGAGGCGGTCGCTTTATCCTGGTTCGGAGTGTAATTAAAATGAATGTAGGAACTTCCCACCTCGCTGTGATTTTTTCGATCAGTGCCTCCGGCCATGAAACAATCACAGAAGTTTATCAAACTGCCAAGTGTTACAAAGGGGAAAAGAATGGTTTGTTTTAATCCCACGGTATGACTTCCATTGGATTCTTCCTCAAGAATGCAGCATTCCCTGACATGAGCGCCGTATGCCATATTTGCTTTTTTCAGGAAAACAGACTCTTTGAAAAACCCACCCTTGAGTTCCACCTCAGGGCCAATCTGGCAGTCAACGATTGTAACCGGTGATTCATATCCCACTTTTGTTCCGGAGCAGATGAGGGTCTTTGCACCATATATCCTGGTTCCGCTGTAGAGGGTGACATCGCTGCCTGAAATCCTGTCGATATCTACCTCTTCTCCGACTTCAACGGAGAAGGGAGTCGGGATATTTACCCCTTTTCTCATCAACTGGATTATCCTGTCTGGAAATTCTATTTCCATTTTCATTGTTATCTCCCTATTGTAATTGCCGTGTCGAACTTCCCTGCGATAGTGGGACTCTGAGCGTTTGGTTGGGCGGTCTAACTCAAAGTTTTTCCCGGACTTTATCCAGTATCCTTCCCATCACTTCACCGGCTTTGCCATTGATAACTATATCTGCACTGCTGTCGCACGAGGTATCGCCGATGTTGATTATGACCAGTTTAGCGCCCGCCCCTTTAGCATATAAAGGCATATAGGCAGCAGGATAAACAGCAAGAGAAGAACCGATTGAGATCAAAAGGTCACAATGGCAGGAATGATATGTAGCTTTTTGCAACGCTTCTTCCGGCAATGCCTCACCAAAAAAAACAACGTCCGGCTTTAAAATTCCATGACATTCTTCACAATCAGGAACCCCTTCCCCCTTTTTTGAGCGTTGTACAATATCTTCCACGGGGTAGCGTTCATTGCAACCCAGACATTCCACCCATCTCATATTGCCATGTAGTTCAATCACCTTTTCCGGAGAATTCCCCGCCTTCTGGTGAAGATTATCCACATTCTGTGTAATGACACAATCTAACTTGTCAAGTTTTTCTAACTCTGCAATAGACAGGTGGGCCTGATTCGGTTGAGCGTTTGCGAAGATGCCGCCTTCAATAAGAATTTTCCACTGTTTTTCTCTTGTTTCCGGGCTGTATAAAAATTTTTCTATGGTAAAATCATCAGGGTCAAATTTGCTCCAGATTCCTCCGGGGCTGCGAAAGTCGGGTATACCTGATTCGGTACTGACCCCTGCTCCCGTAAATACCACCAGCTTTTTGGACTCAATGATCATATCTGATACTATACCGATTTTTGTATTCAGATAGTCGTTTTTCATTTTCTGAAAATACACAAAACAAAGAGGTGTGTCAAGCTTGGGGATTCCTTACTTATTTACCACAAATAAGTCTTTGCGCCGGCATATCGGGTCTTGAAATATCTATTTGAAAGAGAGGCGGTACGTATTTTCTTACCCTTTCCCGGTGCGTGAATAAATTTATTATCACCTGTATATATGCCCACATGAGAGACCTTTTTACCTCTGGAGGTAGCAAAAAAAACCAGATCCCCCCTCTTCAGTTGACTTTGTTTTATAGGAATACCTGCCCTGTATTGTTCTCTTGACGAACGCGGTAGATTCAGACCGTTCAATCGGTAAACGGCCATCGCCAATCCGCTGCAATCAAACCCATCATCTACTGAAGAACCACCCCATCGATACGGGAGGCCGATAAAGCTCTCTGCTGTTTCCACAATCTCATTTCTGAGATATCTTCTGCCATACTTTCTCTCTTTTACTACCGCATAATCATTGGGACTGACTATGTAATACTCATCTATGATTCCCGCTGCACGGGTACTTTCAGCTTTTCTGCGGGCGGTTTCTCTTGAAGGGAAATTACCGAAGCGAACCTTGTAGAGTCCTGTTTTGTGAGCGAAATAGTAGGCATTTAACTCACGGTTTTCTAAAGCTTTGGTGAGCCGGACAGCATTGTCCAGATTTGAGAAGGCGCCTATCTGAATGGAATAGCCCATCCGGGCCAGCCCTGTTTTCAGCATTTCCGGGCGCAAGCCGGGAGAAACAACAGATTTTCTCCCACAACCTGCTACCAACAGGATTAATGACAGAGCCCCAAAAATATGGCTCCACTTCCACTCAAGCTTTATGATCCGGCTTTCCCTTCGCAACATATTGTTCGGTTTCCAGACTAATGCACTAATTTTTTTTGGGAAAGAAAAATCGATATTACATCAGTGTTCTTGAAATAATCTTATAATATCACCAATACATCAATAAAGAAAACATCATCTTGTTAAAAATTGGCATTGTATCCTTGGAATATCAAAAATTCTCTGTTATATTTCTCGCAGTGTATATAAAGGAACAGAATATGGAACGAAACTATCTGGAACAGATACGAGCTTATAATGTCCGTCAGGCATGGCCCGTAGCAGAAAGAGCAGCTCTGCTGGTAATTGACGTGCAAGACTACTTTCGGACTATGGTTGAACCTGTTATGAAAAACCTTCTTGCTTTGATTGAAGTGGGCAGGGAAAAAGGCATAAAAACCTTTTTTACCCGTCATGGTCATTCTCAACCCGATAAAGATGGCGGCATGTTAGGAAAATGGTGGGGAGGCTTGATCGAATACGGATCGCCGGAATGGAAATTGATGGGGGAACTCAATCCCGCTGAAACGGAACCGGTTATAGACAAGAATCGCTATAGCGCTTTTTTCAAAACGGATTTAGACGATCGATTACGCGGTTTGGGTATTGAGGATCTGATAATATGCGGCGTCATGACAAATTGCTGTTGTGAAACTACGGCCCGCGATGCCTTTGTCCACGATTACCGGGTGTTTTTTGTGGCCGATGCCACGGCTACTGCCAACCGGGAACTCCACATTGCCTCCTTGAAAAACCTTGCCTTCGGTTTTGCTCATGTCATTGATACTGAACAGATATGCCGGTACTTTAGAAAAAGTAACGCACTGTAAATACCCACGATTGTCCGGTTTGATGGAAAAAAGGAGACAGATAAGGTAGATTATTCTTTCCTTACAAGGAAAAGGGCAGCAAGTTCTTCTTAAGGAGATCAGCCGGTTTTGTCTTATCGCCGGGTGCTGCAGTGCCGGGTTTCTTTTTAAGGATCAGACCGGCAATGTTCAGGCGATCGGCGAGGCTATCCAGTACCGATTTCTCCAGGGTGTCGGTATCGCGGCTACCTTCTTTCAGGTCTTTGTCTAATCGAGAAGCGATGGCCTTTTTCAGATTGTTCTGCAAGCCCCCCATCTCTTTTTGTACAATGCTTTGGAATCTTGATTCCAGAGTCTTTGTGAGAGAAGAGGAGAGGGTCATGGAAGGTTGGTCAAGGGTACCGGCAATGGAAATGCCAACATCAAAAGTGCCTATATTTTTGAAAAGACCTGCCAGGATAGATGCTTCAGATTCGACGGTTACTTCTGGCTTCCGAACAATCAGAAGTACACGGCCTTTGAGGTTTTCTCCGCTGACCTGGAGGTTAGAGTTTACATTAAGATAAGCCGAGGTTAGTTGAAGGGGTAATTTGTCCGAGATTACAGAATCTTCCGGCTGCAGCCTTAGTTTCTCAATAATCAAATTGATTGTATCTTTGGTTGGTGTGCCCCGGTGATCCAATATTCCAGAGAGAATGATTTCTTTGGCTTTACCGCCGGCAAGGGAGCCTTTTAAATTGAAGAGAGCCGGCCTGCCGTAAATGGCCGGTTGTGTGGTTAAACCCTCAAGCTTTCCGGAGAGATCGGAGACGACAAGTTTTCCTGGTTCTGCCGATAATGCCGGTCTGGCAGAGAAAACTGCCTTCTCAACGAGAAAATCGGGATATCTGTCAGTAATTGGAAAGCGAACATCTACACCTTTCATGCGGGGTACAGTGCGCGGTTTCTGCTTTTCGGCTTTGGTTTTTCCTGCAGGCATGAAGTCATTAAGTTTTCGGTACCACGCAATCGCATAATTAACCTTTTTGGCAATATTTTTTCCGACGAGTACACAAACCAGATCATCAGTTGACGGGATTTTAATATCCAACCTGGCCATGACATCTTTGAGGTCTCTGTTTTTGAGTTTCCCCAATTCCTTTTGAGAGAGAGCTGTCCTGAGGTTTCCTATCTCAGCCTGAAAATCTTTCCGTGCTGCAATCAGGCTATTTTGAGCAGTATTGACCCTTTGCCGCAGAGCATTGATCTTTTCAATGTAGGCAGGTAACTGGGTTATATCTTCAGGGCGTTGATCCATAAGCTCCTGCAGAGATTTCAGATCGGCCTCGAGAGATTCCTTTGAAGGGAGCTCCTGGAGTCTTTTCTCCCATGATTGCCTGGTTTTTGAGATTTTTTTACGGTAATCAGCAAGGAAGTCAGAAGACTTCAGTTTTACATCACCCAAAAGATCTTCGGGTGAGCGCTTTTTTAAATCTGCAAGCATGGCAAAATTTGGCAGAACACATTCTTCTAATCGTCCTTTGGCAGGAATGCTGACATCCAGAGGTTGTATGGTTGTTTTTAGTTTCTTCTGAAGGCGGGCAGGCAATGCTCCAGAGGTCTTTCGAGCCGTGTTAAAAGCAAGATCATTTACCCCCATTTTTTCTATAACAATCTTTTTTTTCAGCAAAGGTCCTGCTGCCAGATCGAAGGAAATGGTTCCTGTCTCCACGGTGTTGCGCATGGGCTGGTCCGGGTTTGTCACCTGGAGGGTTCGTATATCGATATGGAGCCCGAATATTTTAAAAGCAAGATCGCCAATATCGACACGTGCCCCTACGATAAGGCTGGCTCGTTTTTCCAAAGCCCCTTTAATGATACTGTCCAGAAAGAAGAGATTAAATGCTGTGATGAGACCAACAATAACAACAAAGGCAATAAATCCCGACCATCGGATCATTTTCATTGTCTTACCCCTTCATGGCACTGTAACGTGAATACCATTTATAAAGACCTGATGTTTTTAACAATTGAGTGATTTTCCACTGATTGAAACGTTCCATGAAAGTTTCACGGTACTTGACCACCATGGTTCTTCCTCCCCAATAAACGGGGAAGAAAGCCAACAGGGAAAAGATGAGGCTTCCCATTACCACGCTGTTGTTGAAGCGAGTGTAGGGAAACAGTGGTGCATTGTAAAGAGATGTCCAGAGTTCTTCAAGGATGTCTGTCTGGGTGAGAACAAAAAGTCCGATCTGGTGAAATAGTGGATCCAGTAAAAAAGCCAAAAGACTGAAAACAACCCAGGATAGTATAGCAGCACTGATATTGACGCGGAAAAATAGAACAGCCAGAAGAACGAGCAAGTTGTGTGGGCTTGAAAGTGGGGTGAGACCCAAGATCATCCCCAGGCTAAAACCCAGAGAAATCTGGCGTGGGTCTGTATCAGAATGCATGACCCTGATAAGTTTAACAATATATCTTGCCATCGCCGGCCTCCTTGCTTTTCAAGATGCCCCGCCTTTAGGCC
>JAYEGA010000047.1:0-13575 GCA_034658835.1 Thermodesulfobacteriota bacterium | reverse complement strand
ATAGAAGTTGAAACCCCTTTCCTGACAAAAAGTACACCTGAGGGCGCGCGTGATTACCTTGTTCCAAGCAGGATAAGTCAGGGAATGTTCTATGCGCTGCCTCAATCACCACAGCTTTTCAAGCAACTGCTGATGGTCTCCGGCTTTGACAGGTACTACCAGATTGTCAGGTGCTTCCGTGATGAAGACCTGAGGGCAGATCGCCAGCCTGAATTCACACAGATCGATATAGAAATGTCCTTCATATCGGAAGAAGATATCATAAAAGCGATGGAAGGACTTATTTCCCATCTATTTAAAGCGTGCCTCAATAAAGAAGTCACGGTTCCATTTCCGAGGATAACCTACGAAGAAGCCATGGAGCGATATGGAACGGACAATCCGGATACAAGGTTCTCCCTTGAACTTAGAGATCTGACCGGAATAGTAAAGGATTCAGAGTTTCAGGCTTTCAGGGAGGCAGCCAATCGTGGCGGAGTTATCAAGGCAATAAAAATAGAAAATGGAAAACGCCTTTCCAGGAAAGACCTTGATGATTTGACGGATTATGTCAGCACTTACGGTGCGAAGGGTCTCGCCTGGGCGAGGGTCAACGCCGAGGGATGGACATCTCCAATATTCAAATTCCTGAAACCTGCAGAAATTGAACAGATAAATAAAAAAATGGGGGCAGTCCCCGGTAATGTAATCCTTTTTGTTGCCGATTCACCCGGGATTGTCCATGATTCTCTCAGTAATCTGAGGATCGATCTTGCCGGAAAATTAGAATTGATTGATCAGGAAGTGTTTAACTTCACGTGGATTACACGGTTCCCCATGTTTGAATACAGTGATCATGAGAAGAGATTCATGGCAAAACACCATCCCTTCACCTCACCGCTAGCAGAGGATATACATCTCCTGAAAACAGATCCTGGCAGGGTCAAGGCCAGGGCCTATGATCTTGTCCTGAACGGAACCGAGATAGGAGGAGGAAGCATACGAATACACCAGAAGGAAATCCAGTCGGAAATTTTTAATACCCTTGGAATGAAAGAAGATGAAGTAAGTATGAAATTCGGATTTCTTCTGGATGCCCTTGAATATGGCACCCCCCCTCACGGGGGTATAGCCTTCGGTTTTGACAGACTTATTATGTTAATGACCGGCGCCGAGTCTATCCGGGATGTCATAGCATTCCCAAAAACTCAGAAAGCAACATGTCTTCTTACAGATGCCCCGGGGAAGATCAGTATAGAACAATTGATGGAACTTTCATTGAAAATAGTGTAATTATCAGTTATCAGCTGTCAGCCGTCGGTTTTCAGCAAAAACAAAAAGTAATAGTTCATAGGAATCAGGGGAAAGACAGTGAAATCCATAAGTTGTTTCGTTTGGATGTTGGAAAGATGTCTATATAGAACAGTGGTGGTTTTTTGGAAAGAATACCTGACTGCTGATCCCTGACCACTGTGAACTGTTACTCAAAAATTTAAGCACTTTTTTTTATTGACAAAAGGTTTTGATGTTTGTATTTTAGCAGGAGGTAAGGGGTTAAGAAAAAAAAGGTTCTGAATTTACATGAAGAGGAGGTAAACAGGTATGATACGCAACAGGTTGTTAGGCGTTTTGGTGGTTATATTTGTGCTGGCGGGGTTTCTATTTTCTGGATGTGCCAAGAAACCGGCAGAAACTATTGTAACCAAGGAAGAACCTGCTGTTCAGCTTGAAGAAGGAGAATCTGTTCTCAAAGAAACCTTGGTTGTAGTAGAAGAAGAAGTATCCTTTGCTGATCGTCACACAGTGAGGAGGGGTGAATGTCTTTGGTGGATCGCCCAGTACAGAGATCTCTATGATGATCCCTTCCAATGGCCCATAATCTACGATGCCAACAGGAACCAGATTGAGAATCCGGATTTAATCTATCCTGGTCAGATTTTATCCATTCCCAGAACTGGATACACCATGGAAGAGGTCAAAGAAGCAAGAAAAAGGGCGGGTGCGCCAAGACCATTTACACCTCCTGAAGAAGCATTTATTCTAACCGAGTGAACAGATTTTAAATTAAGCTATAAAGGAGGGTACAGGTCATTTCCGGTACCCTCTTTTTTTATATGAGATTACGGAGAATTTACGATGGCAAAATGGAATAAAGAAAAAAAAGTCCTCGACCATGAACACACAAAATTCTGGAAATATGAACTCATAGAAGTGGATGAACCAAATCTACAGAAAGATGTTTTTCCTTATGATGAGGTATGCAGAATAGATTTTGATCACAAGATCGTTACGCTCAGCCCTGCAGATGATATCTTTATAACCGACACAACTTTCAGGGATGGCCAGCAGGCCAGACCTCCTTTCTCGGTACAGCAAATCGTTGACATATACGAGATGTTGAGCAGGCTCGGTGGTGAAAACGGCATTATAAGACAATCCGAATTTTTCCTTTACAGCGATAAAGATAAAGAAGCGGTAGAAAAGTGCCTCGAGTTGGGATTGAAATATCCGCAGGTGACCGGATGGATAAGAGCCAATCCGGAAGATATCCACCTTGTTAAAGACGCTGAACTGAAAGAAACGGGAATTTTAACTTCAGTTTCGGATTATCATATATTTCTTAAACTTGGAAAAACAAGAAGGGAAACCCTGGATGATTATCTCGGTATTGTAAAATCAATTCTTGATGAGGGCATTATACCAAGATGTCATTTTGAAGATATAACCAAGGCGGATATCTATGGGTTCTGTATTCCTTTTGCCATTGAATTGATGAAACTGAGGGAAGAGAGCGGTATCGATATCAAGATCAGGCTTTGTGATACCCTTGGTTACGGGGTTACTTATCCGGGAGCATCCCTGCCGCGCAGCGTCGACAAACTGGTAAGAGCTTTTATCGATGATGCCGGAGTTCCGGGACACCTCTTGGAATGGCATGGCCATAACGACTTTCATAAGGCCCATATCAATGCTGCTACCGCCTGGCTCTATGGGTGTAGCGCTGCAAACGGGACACTCCTCGGATTAGGAGAAAGAACAGGAAACACGCCTGTTGAGGCCCTTATCATTGAGTATATCAATCTCAGGGGCACCGATAATGGAATTGATACAACGGTCATCACAGACATTGCCAATTACTTTGAAAAAGAGATGGGTATAATGATCCAGGCAAATTATCCCCTTGTCGGTGCGGACTTCAACGTTACCAGGGCGGGTATCCACGCCGACGGCCTGATCAAGAGCGAAGAGATATATAACATCTTCGACACCACCAGCTTATTAAAGAGGCCTCCTTTATCAATGATTACGGATAAATCAGGGAAGGCAGGAATAGCCTACTGGATAAGTTCGCGCCTCGGTCTCAAGGGAGAGGGCGCTATTGACAAAAGACATCCTGGTATATCAAAGATACACAAATGGGTTATGAATCAATATGAATCAGGAAGGATTACCAGTATATCTCATGAAGAGATAGAAAAGAAGGCTCGAAAATTTCTTCCGGAACTCTTCATGTCTGATCTTGAAAAGATAAAATACAGGGCTTCTCAGGCCGCAGTAGCTGTTGTGGAACAGATTATCGAGCACCCTGATATGAAGACGATGAACCCGGAACTTCAGGAACCTGTTATGCGGCATTTCATTGACGATAACCCATCCATACAGTTTGCCTATATCGTGGATATGAATGGTAAAAAAACAACAAAAAACATTACCAATATCGCCGACAGGGCAAAATATGAGAGCTATGGCATAGGGACCGATCAATCAGACAGGGAGTGGTTTATCAAACCGTTGCAATCCGGTAAGTTCCATGTTACCGATTTCTATATATCAAAGATGACAGGAGCCCTCTGCATAACGGTATCGGCCCCCATCGTTGATGATAATGATGAGATGGTGGGTATCTTTGGTGTAGATATAAAATTTGAAGAGTGGACCAAAAGGGTCGAAGATATCGCAGAAGCAACACAGATAGCTCTCAAAGCTGAGTACGAGGCAAAAGAGAAGTCTGATAAATGGATATAAACCACGGAGGTAGCGTGGGGCACATAATCCTGGATTCCGGTGCGGGGGTCGTGTCAATCAAGAAGTGTCATTTCGACCGCAGGGAGAAATCTAAGATTTCTCAGTCGTGAAAACTCCTTCGAAATGACAGAGTATCGTTGACAGGACATTAGAGTAATCCGTGTAATCTGCGAAATCTGTGGATTAAATCAAAAATACTTTTCGGAAATTCCTTTCGCGGCGATTATTCCTGAAACGGCCGCTCCCACAATTCCGCGACTCTTCCCTGTACCATCTCCGGCCACAAAGATGCCATCAATGTTCGTTTCAAGATGCTGGTCAGTTGGAAAATGGGTATCGAAGAACTTGATCTCTGGTGCATACAGCAAAGTTGAAGGATGAAGAATACCGGGTACAATCTTGTCAAGAGTTTTCAGAGATTCCCACAAATTGTCTACAATACGCGCTGGTAACCCGAGTGTGATATCACCGGGCACCGCATTATAGGTAGCCTTACAGCGGTCGAAGTGACGAGTCTTGCTGTTAAATGTCGATTTAGAACTTCTCTTTCCCTCCCTGAAGTCCCCTACCCTCTGAACAATAGGCCTGCCACCGCCCAAGAGGAAAAATTGTCTCGCAATCATCTGGCCAAATTCAGTGGTATCAGAAAAGGGTTGTGTCAGAGAAACTGTATTTATTAACGCAAAATTTGTATTTTTTGTTTTACGATCAAAAAGAGCATCCCCGTTAACCAGCTTAAAATCTCCGTAATTTTCAATTCTTACCCTGCCACCAGGATTGGTGCAAAAGGTTCTTACCCTATCATCATGGCGTTTTGTGCGAAAAATAAACTTTGGATCGTATACAACATCGGTTATGGAATCATAAAACTTCCTGTTTAACTCTATTCGAATACCCACATCAATGGGACCAAAATTGTTATTAACTCCAGTTTTTTTAGATGAATCTCTGAACCAGTATGCGCCACCACGCCCTGGAGAAGCGAGAACAACTTTTCCGGAGTATTTTTCCGTCTTTCGGTTTTTCCGACATACAAAGCGGTATTTTCCATTCTCCTTTTCAATAGAGACAACCTCAGTGCCTAAGAAAAAAGTGGTATGTTGGAGTAGACTCCGCAGATAATTGACCAGTTGCTTGCCATTATCCGTTCCGTAATGCCACTGCTCGGGAGCGATAAACTGTACGCTGTGCTCATCGGCAATTTTTTTCCACGCATCTATTTTCTCATTGTTTTCGATAAAAGTAACCTGCTGGCAGCGGGGAAATTTAACAAAAACCTGCCTTACTTCGTGCATTAAATCCTGAGCCTCAACTCTTCCAATCTGAAGCTCATCAAGGTCAATCCCCACCCTGTAGTCGAAATTCAGTTTGCCATCGTTTAGCAATCCTCCGGCGGGATATTTATTTCGGTCGAAGATTGCAATCCTGTCAACACCCAAACGTTCAAGCCGGATTGCTGCAAAAAGACCTGCCGGACCGGAACCTATGATCATGACATTAAAATCTTTCATATCTTACCTTGCCGGGCTTTCATAACTTTTCTGAACAGAGGCCTGACATGATTCCGATAGACAGAATCCCATGCATAATTTTCTATCACTTTTCGGTACATATTGTATGTTGAAATCGTTGCGAGATATCTCAATATTTTATCGGCAATCCGGTCAGGAGCGTCGGCAATGGAGAAGGAGCATACATGATCTCTGCCGATTTCCATAAATGAAGGAATGTCAGAACAGGCAATCGGCAGTTTGACCATCCCGGCTTCGAGGAGTGGAAGGCCAAATCCTTCCGATATACTCGGCATAAAGAGAATATCAGAGATGAAGTACAAATCGCGGATGAATATATTATCCGGAATAATCTTCTTGCCATTTTTCATCGGGTAGTCGGCGATAAAAATCACCTCACGCGTTATATTGAGGTCTCTGGCCATCTTCTTCAGCTCGCGGTAGTACTTTACGTTCTTCGGTTCATGCGGATCATAAACACCCGTGATGAGATGGCGGACATTGACCCCCATCTTCTTTAGAGCAGAAACGACTTTCAGACTGAGCTCGATGTTCTTTCTTGGAATCAGCCGCGAAGGTTGAACCATGATGAGATCAGCTTTATAAAGTTTCTGTTCGTGAACTATCTGCTGCAAATCAGGGGTGAGCTGAAAAAACCCTGAGGGATCAATGCCGTCAGGAATAACCGTTATTTTCTCTTTTGTTTTGTAAAGTTCTCTGAACTGTTCAGACCGGAGTTCAGAGATACAGACATAATGGATGGGGGGAATTTTTGTTTTGAGAATATCCCATGGTTCTGAGTGGTAAACATCAGGACAGTCAGGATAAAAATAGACGGAATCGTGATTCCAGCTTATCACCTTCACATTTCCGGAATCTGCCAGATTTTTGATGGCACAGGTCAGAGGCAGGTTATAGGGCATGGTCATCACATTGTGAACGATGAGGAAATCGAACGATTCAAGTTCACTCTGCAACTCCACAAATATGTTTTCGATCAAATCATCAAAGTGCAGGAGTTTTCCATTTATAAGCTCCTGCTGTGCCCTGTTAACAAGAGTATCCGTAGAGGAAAAGATGGGATTAATTGTCACGGGAAAGTCTTTGCTGAAAACATCTCCCTTCCCGGCAAGAATCTTCACTTCATGTCCATGTCGGTGAAAGAGTGAAGCCTGCTGTCCGATAACCTCTTCAACACCACCAACAACATGGGGACAGGAATAATGAAGAAGAGCTATTTTCAATCTGTCAATGACTGGTTTTTTCATATTTTACACCAATTCTATTGCTCCGTATACCCCCATCTTATCTCCAGCAACGATCAGTATGCCGAGTACGCCTTTAATCTTTGCGCCAGCTTCAAGAGCTACTTTTATATCCCTCTCCTTCCTGACACGATTCCCGATAGATGTTGCGGCAGCATCTGCAAGAGATGTCGATTTCGATGTTACACACACAGCGTCAGCCACGCCCAGGCTCAAGGAATGACCAACTGTGCCGGAAGAGGTGCAAATGCCAATGGGCATATCCTCAGGAGGTATTCTCAGGGCAATTTTGTAACTCAGGGAAGACTCACCGGCAAATATCCCTATATTTATCTCACTCTCGGATTTTAAGAATATGTCACCGCCGTTTTCCACGATAACATCATTAGAATACTCTAAAAGATCCAGTCCTACATACTGGGCAATTGCTCCTGCCACAGAAGCCATAGGTCCAACGCCTGCGATTCCGGAAGCTTTCAGCATGTCTTTTATTATAGCGGGCGCTGTTTCATCAGGCTCGATCGGTACAAGTGAATCTAAAAACTGAGGCCGATGTTTGATATATTCTTCAATAAATCTCCTGTACTTATGTACCGACTTCCGGGCTATGTCTGTCAGGTCCTTGCCGGCACTGATATAGAGATCAGTTTCACCAACCTTTATCTGAAAAGAAATCAGATTTTCCTTTAAAATCCTATTCCTGTAAGTCCTTTCCTGATACTCCACTTCACCTTTAACCTTTTACCTATCCTTTCTATCTGAACTGTGTCGTTCCCGGGCCCAGGATATTATCCGCTTCCCTCTTTATATCATCCGATATGTCTATCTTTAAATCCTTCCCCAGGTATATGATCGTCTCGCTCTTATCGGCCGCGATTAAATGGATATATCCATCATATTTGCCTTTGTGCTTTTGGAGCAGCTCTTTTATCGATTCAATATCTTCCCCTGCCGATTTTGCGACGTCGACCATGAAATGTACTGAGCTAAAAGGTTTTTCCAGTGCATCTGCGAGGGTGATTGCATCAGATGCTATAACCTTGACGCTTTCTTCGTTTACATCCAGGGTTCCCTTCACAAAAATCGGCTCCTCACCATGAAGAATGGAAAAAGCCTTTCTGTACAAATCAGAAAATACGATAACATTAACAGACCCTTTCATGTCCTCAACCGTGACATATGCCATTGTATCTTTTTTCTTTGTAATAACCTCACGGATGTCACTAACGATTCCTCCAAATGTAACTGTCTCTCTATCCCTTTTTTCTGTAATGTCCTCCGAGTCGGTATCCGTAACCTTATTTAAACTATCTGCAAACCTTAAAAGCGGGTGACCTGTTATATAAAATCCAAGGGTTTCCTTCTCAAAGGAAAGTAATTCCTTATGATCCCATTCGGCAACTTCCTCCATTTCAATCTCTTGAAAAATATCTCCTGTATCAAATTGGCCAAAGAGACTGGACTGACCACTAATGCTTTCCTTGTGATGTCTTGCCGCTGCATCCATTATTTTTTCATAGTTTTCCATCAACTGGCGTCTTCTATATTCCATCGAATCAAAGGCGCCACACTTAATGAGGCTTTCAATTACCCTCTTGTTTATCTTTCTGGGGTTTACCCTGCTTATGAAATCATAAAATGAACTAAATTTTCCTTCATCTTCTCTCGAAGAGATTGTTGAATCGACGGCGCCAACACCTACATTTTTCACGGCAGCAAGACCAAATCTTACATTATCACCCGTTACACTAAAATCCCTTAGGGACTCGTTGATATCGGGAGGAAGAACGTTGATCTTCATATCCTTGCACGTGCTGATATGTCTTATGATCTTGTCTCTGTTATTCTTTTCACTTGTGAGCAAAGCTGCCATAAACTCAACAGGATAGTGAGCCTTCAGATAGGCGGTCTGATAAGAGATCATGGCGTAGGCGGTGCTGTGGGATTTGTTAAACCCATATCCGGCAAAGGTTTCCATCTGCTCAAATATCTTTTCTGCCTTCTTTTCCGGTATCTTCTTCTTTTTTGCGCCTGATAGAAACTTAGGCCTTTCTTTCTCCATAACAGACGCTCTTTTTTTACTCATGGCCTTCCGAAGGTTGTCCGCTTCACCCATTGTATAATTGCCGAGAGCGCTGGCTATCTGCATCACCTGTTCCTGGTAAAGAATCACGCCATAAGTTTCCTTTAATATCTCTTCTAACCGAGGAACTTCATAAATAATCTTTGTCTTACCCTGCTTTCTGGATATATATTCGGAAACCATACCGCTCTGTAATGGACCCGGTCTGTAAAGTGCGATCAGAGCTATAATATCCTCGATACAGTCAGGTTTCATGCCGACAAGGATTTCCTTCATCCCGGAACTTTCCAACTGAAAAACACCGTCCGTTTCCCCCTTCGTAAGCAATTGATAGGTTAGACTGTCATCAAGGGGAATGGTGTTGATATCAATTTCCTCACCTCTATTTTGTTTAATAAAATGCAGGGTATCCCTGATAACCGTGAGTGTCTTTAAACCAAGAAAATCAAATTTTGTCAGGCCGACTGCCTGGAGATCATTCATGGAAAACTGTGTAACTATTTCATCCTTAGGGCTCTTAAAAAGGGGTGCCCGTTCCACCAGGGGTTTGTCTGAAATGACCACACCGGCTGCATGGGTGGACGAGTGCCTGTTCAGACCTTCCAGCGACCGGGAAAGTGACAGCAGTTTCCTTGTCTTTTCGTTGTTTTTCTCCTCCTCCCTGAGACGTGGTTCCATTTTGATGGCATCATCGAGACTGATATTAAGGACATTTGGAACCATTTTGGCAATCCTGTCTACTTCACCATAAGGCATATTCAGGGCTCTCCCCACATCTCTGATAACAGCTTTTGCCTGCATTTTACCAAATGTAATAATCTGAGCAACCCGGTCACTGCCGTACTTTTCTGCCACGTATCTTATTATCTCATCACGCCCCTCCACGCAGAAATCTATATCTATGTCCGGCATACTCAATCTGCTCGGATTGAGAAATCTTTCAAAGAACAATCCGTAGCGTATCGGGTCAATACTGGTAATCCCCATGGCATAAGCAACAAGACTCCCCGCAGCTGATCCCCTCCCCGGACCTACAGGAATGTTTTTGTTCTTCGCATAGTTGACAAAATCAGATACGATCAGAAAATAACCGGCAAACCCCATAGATTTGATAATTTCAAGTTCTCCATTCAATCGTTTTTCATACTCATCGCGGAGGTTGCCATTTTGCCCCTCAAGAATAAAGGGCATCAATTTTTCCAGTCCACTCCTGGCTTTTTTTCTCAAATGTTCGTCATGAGTTTCCTCCTCACTAATCTCAAAATGGGGAAGAAAGATATTTTCAAAGTTCAGTGTTAGATTGCAGCGCTCTGCAATTCTTACTGTATTGTTCAGTGCTTCAGGACAATAGTTAAAGTTCTGTATCATCTCGTCAGGAGACTTAAAATAGAACTCATTCGTTTTGAAGCTCATCCTGTCATCATCATCTATTGTCTTGCCGGTTTGTATACATAGAAGGATATCATGAGCCGCAGCATCTTCCTTGTTCAGATAATGGCAATCATTTGTAGCAACGAGGGGGATACCGAGTTCCCCGCTGATTTTGATCAGTTCCGCATTGACCATTTTCTGATCAGAAAGGCCGTTTTCCATTATCTCCAGGTAAAATCTCTCATCACCGAATATACCTCGATATTCTTCAGCAACCTTCTTTGCCCCATCTCTGTTCCCCTTAAGTAAAAGACTTGGTATCTCACCATGCAAACATCCGCTCATACATATAAGCCCTGCACTATGCCGGGATAAAATTTCCTTATCCACTCTGGGACGATAGTAAAATCCTTCCAGATATCCGGCAGTCGTTAACTTTATAAGATTTTTGTACCCTTCTGTATTTTTGACAAGGACGGTAAGATGATATGATCTCTCCCCTATTCTACCGGAATCCTTTTCGAAGCGGCTTCCGGGGGCAACATAGAGCTCGCATCCAATAATCGGTTTGATTCCATATCGGTAAGCATTCCGGTAGAAATCAACCGCTCCGAACATATTGCCATGATCGGTAATGGCAACGGCCGGCATTTTATATTCTTTTGCTCTTTTAAAGAGATCATCCAGACGAATTGCTCCATCAAGAAGGCTGTATTGTGTATGTACGTGAAGATGGACAAAATCAACATGTTTCATAAGGCTAATCCAACCAGTAATTTGGTGCTTCTTTAGTTATTATAACATCGTGGACATGGCTTTCTCGAAGTCCTGACTGCGTTATGCGTACGAACCGTGCTTTTTCTCTGAGTTCTTCTATTGTGCTGCACCCGACATATCCCATTCCAGCTTTAAGTCCACCCATTAATTGATAGATGCTTGCGGAGAGTGACCCTCTGAAAGGAACCCTGCCCTCTATCCCTTCCGGAACAAGTTTCAGAGTGCTCTCTATATCATCCTGCATATATCTGTCCCTGCTCCCTTCCTTCATCGCCTCAAGAGAACCCATTCCCCTGTATACTTTATAGGTTCTCCCCTGAAAGAGAATTGTATCGCCGGGAGTTTCCTCTGTTCCCGCAAAGAGGCCTCCTATCATGACACAGTGGGCACCTGCACCAAGGGCCTTTACTACATCACCGGAAAATTTGATGCCGCCGTCGGCTATCACTGGAACACCGTATTTTGAAGCTGCCTTGCAACAATCTTTGATAGCGGTCATCTGAGGAAGGCCAACTCCCGCTATAACTCTTGTGGTGCATATAGAACCGGGACCGACTCCTACCTTCACTGTATCTACACCGGCTTTGATCAGGGCTTCCGCCCCTTCAGCCGACGCCACATTTCCTGCTATGAGTTCGCATTCAGGGAAATTGGCCTTTGTATCTCTAATGGCGTCAAGGACCCCCGCCGAATGACCATGCGAGGTATCGATGACTATAACATCAGCGCCGGCAGCCAGCAGGGCATCAATTCTTTCATCTCTATCAATTATCCCCACTGCACCACCTACCCTCAATCTTCCCAGGGAATCCTTACAGGAATTGGGGTATTTCTTTATTTTTTCTATATCTTTAATTGTAATCAATCCCTTTAAATTATATTCGTCATCGACAACAAGGAGCTTCTCAATTCTGTGTTTGTGGAGTAATTCTTTAGAATCTTCGAGCGAAATATCTGTAGAAACCGTAACCAGATTTTCGCTGGTCATAACGTTGGAAACCGGTTGGTCAAGATTGGTTTCAAACCTGAGGTCGCGATTAGTCAGAATTCCTACAAGCTTGTGATTTTTTACGACAGGAACACCTGATATCCTGTACTTACTCATCATATCGAGGGCATCGCTTACTTTCTGTTCAGGCTCTACGGTTATCGGATCAACAATCATACCACTTTCCGATTTTTTTACTTTATCGACCTCGAGAGCCTGTCTTTCAATACTCATATTCCTGTGAATGATTCCTATCCCGCCTTCCTGGGCCATGCAGATAGCAGTCATTGACTCTGTTACAGTATCCATTGCCGCACTTATTAAGGGAAGATTCAAAGGTACACTATTTGTAAGTAACGTCGAAACATTTACATCTCTCGGAAGAACACTGGATTCTGCCGGAATGAGCAGAAGATCATCGAAAGTAAGACCCTCTTTTATTTCATCTTCTAACATTTTACACCTCCGTTCATAATAAAAATGCCTAAAGTTTAAAGTTTCTCTTTTCCACAACCTTTATATAGTAGTTCCGACCATTGAGTGGAATGAAATAATCGTTTCTTTCTCTATCATATAAACCTTAACCTTCAAATTTAAAAGACCTTTTTGCTATCGAGAAGAATAGTCACAGGACCATCATTTATCAGTTCAACCTTCATCATCTCCTGGAACTTTCCTTCCTTCACCACACCTATCTTATTATCTGCTTCCTTTACAAAATATTCATAAAGTTCACGGGCCAGTTGAGGTTCCGCTGCTCCTCCGAAGGACGGTCTTCTTCCCTTACGACAGTCAGCCAGTAAGGTGAATTGAGATACCACGAGCATGCTGCCCGAGATCTCCAACAGAGAAAGGTTCATCTTCCCTTCAGTATCTTCAAATATCCTGAGATTGGCTACTTTATCAAGGAGGTAATCCGCATCTTCTCTCCCATCTCCTTTTTCAACTCCGAGCAGGACCAAAATGCCTTTACCTATGGATGATATTTCCTGATCGTCCACACTAACTTTAGCAGAATCAACTCTTTGAACAACGGCTCGCATAAAAATCCATTCCCTGTAGGAACAATCTGAAAGCTGAACACTGAACACTGGTTCGCATGTTAACAACAATCATTTTTCGCTTCAAGGTTTTTCTCATTAACATTCCATTAATCCCCATTTAACGTTTCTTTCAATATTTCCTGTTTTTACATCGAATTTTCATATTAACAGATCGTTGTGATTTTTAGATATAACTTGAATATCAAGAGGTTATAGCTTTTTTGCATAAGTTACTCAGACTGGCATGATAATTTCATTTATAAAGGGCAAAGGAAAAGACTGAAAAACAGAAAGGAGGACTAAATCATGAAAAAGGTACTTTCAACAACGATAGTTGCGGTTTTCGTGGTGCTGACCACAGCTACATTCGGATACGCCGAATATGCGGTGGCAGGAGCGAGCAAATTCCCTTACTTTCATCTGGGATGTTTGATTGTCGGTGGTTTGATCATCACTTCTCTTAAGCACAAATATCAGAGGATGTATCTCAGCGAGGCTATCGGTTCCTTCGCTCTTTATGCTGTTCTCATTG
>JAYEGA010000046.1:0-13764 GCA_034658835.1 Thermodesulfobacteriota bacterium | reverse complement strand
TCTTTTATAAAAAGGCGGTGACAATTAATCCTAATTACTATTGGTCTTATTCTCGGCTCGGAGATATATCTCTTAAAAGGGGGGAAAATGAGAAGGCCATAGCATACTATGGAACCTTCATTGAGAAATGTCCGAAAGATAGTAAGGTGCATTATTTTCTTGGAAAGATATGTGCTATAAAAGATGATATTGACGGGGCTATAGAAGAATATCATAAGGCGATAAAGATACAACCCGGCTACTTTGATGCCCTTTATCATATAGCCATCAATTACGCAAAAAAAGGAGACTTGAAAAAAGCCGTAACTTTTTACCAGAAGGCAAAGAAGGTAAAACCTTATGATGAAGGCACACTGGTTAATCTTGGAGTGATATATGTACAGCTGAAGAAATTCAGAAGAGCCATCGATGTGTTAAACGTTGCACTCAGGGTTAATCTGTTCAACCGTGACACGCGATTCTATCTCGGCAAAGCATACTATGGCACAGGAAACCTTGACCAGGCTATAAAACAGACAAAAAAAGCGCTTAGAATAGATCCGGACAATGCCGACACGCACTTCACATTGGGTTTATACTATGATAAAAAAGGGTGGTCAGATATGGCTGCTGTGGAATACCGGGAGGCCCTCCACCTTAACCCGGATTATTTTAACGTTCTTAACAAATAAGACAAACAAATTTGGGGCTGATTCCTGAGATAGCCATCCCATCGGCGAGCTTTGCATAACTACCCAAAAGCTGCACAGAGTTTTGGGAATATGATTCGTACTCAGAATCATATTTTCAAAGGTCTTAGAGAGGTGATTACATCATGGACAAAATGAAGAAGAGACTTGCTGAGATTATTGTTGAGAGATCCTTTAAATATAGGGACGATCCACCCTTTACATTGACTTCGGGAAGGAGGAGCAATTTCTATTTCGATTGTAAACCAACAACCCTTGATCCTGAAGGGATGAATCTGATAGGCAACATCATCTTCGATATGCTTGAGGACTCTGAGGTCACCGCGGCCGGCGGGATGACCCTCGGAGCGGACCCCATAGCCAATGCACTATCTTTGATTTCCTATCAGCGGGGAAAACCCATAAAATCCTTTATCGTCAGGAAGGATGTAAAAGGGCATGGCACAAAGAGTAAGATAGAGGGCAATGTCAGACCAGGAGAAAAGGTTGTAATTATAGACGATGTTATCACCACCGGAGCATCAACCATAACAGCGATAGAAAGGGCAAAAGAAGAGGGATTGGTTATAGATCGAGTTATTGTACTGATTGATCGAGAAGAGGGTGCCCTCGAGAATATAGAGAAATATATAAAAAGAGTCGATTCAATTCTTACACGGACTGATATAATGAAGCTATATGAAAACAAAAGAAAAGGAGGCCGGTTATGAAAATCAAGGATTTTCTGATTTCTTTGCTTATAGTTATTGCCATATTAGGGTTATCGAAGACAGTTTTTTCGGGAGGAGATGATATTCTTCTTGTTGCTGGATTTGATTCTGGCGAGATGAAAGATGGCGCCCCGGTTGGGTGGGAACTGGAAAAGAAAAAGGGACCGCCGGTTATCAAGCTCGAAAATGTGGGGGACAAATTCTGCCTCCACATGTCAAGCAATAGTAAATCGTCGTTTGGAATAAAAAGAGAAATTGAAGTAAATGTAAAGGAAAACCTTTTCTTAAACTGGAGATGGAAGGTTACAAAACTTCCCAAAGGTGGTGATGTAAGGAAATCTGATACCGATGATCAGGCCATACAGATCTATGTTGCATTTACCGCTACGGGATGGCCTGCGAAATTGAACACACCGGTAGTAGGATATATCTGGGACAATGAATGTCCCAGAGACACAATAGTTACAAGTCCTCAGCCCCTGTCCGGCAAGGTGAGATATATTGTATTAAGAAACAAGAGTGATGAGCTGAACGAGTGGTATACGGAGAAACGTAATGTATCGGAGGATTATAAAAAGTTATTTTCCGATATTAAAGGCGGGAAACTGCGGGATATAAAAGGAATTTCCTTTTATATCAACTCCCAGCATACAAAAAGTGAAGGAGAGAGCTATATTTACGACGTTTATTTCAGTAAGGATTGACTGTTGTAATAATTATAACAGTTAATCCAATAGATAGTGCGTGATTTTTCCACGTTTCTGATTTCCATTCTTTCATCATACCATTCGGTGTAATTTACAATAGTAGAATCTCTATAATGATATAGATTATTTACTGAAATTAATATATAAAGATATAATTAACGAATTATCCATTCCATTACAGTATTTCCCCTTATTGGAAAGAGCCTATGAAATGGAATTTCAGTTTCAGAAGTGAAAATGCAGTTTACCTCCTTTTTATAGCAATTCTGATTGGTGCCGCAACAGGGTACCTCGCCGTTGGTTTTCGTTTTCTCCTCATGTATGCCACAGAATTTTGCTGGAAACATCCTTCTGATATTTTATCAACAGTCGAGGATATGAAGTGGTATTTTGTCATTCTTATTCCCGTAATCGGAGGAATTGTTGTTGGCCCGCTGGTCACCTTCCTTGCTCCCGAGACACGGGGTACAGGTGTACCTGAAGCAATCGAAGCGGCTGCAATGAGAGAAGGTACCATACGGCACCGAACGACATTGTGTAAGATTATATCATCCGTAATATCAATAGGTTCAGGAGCTTCAGTGGGAAGAGAGGGGCCGATTGTTCACATCGGATCTTCGGTGGGATCTTCCATTGCACAGGTCTTAAAGCTCAGACCTGAATGGAGGCGTATCTTTTTAGCGTGCGGGGCGGCGTCGGGAATCGCCGCGACGTTCAATGCACCCATGGCAGGTGTGCTGTTTGCCATTGAGATTATCCTGAAAGATTTTGAAATAAGCTATATCGGGCATATCGTTATCTCGGCGGTAACTGCAACAGTTATCTCCCACCACTTTCTCGGAAATCTCCCGGCATTTGATATCCCCCAATATCAAATGATCAGTTACTGGGAAATTCTGCTCTATTTAATATTAGGAATATTAGCAGGTTTTGTTTCCGTCATCTTTATCAAGCTCCTCTCCTCGGTAGAGAGTGTCTTCGACAGGTTAAATGCACCGGTATATCTCAGACCTGCAGTTGGTGGTTTTCTCGTTGGTATCATTGCGATACGCTATCCGCATATTCTGGGAGTGGGGTATGAATCGGTCAACCTTGTTCTTACAGCAAATATTGCCCTGAACACCATGATTATCGTAATCATTCTAAAAATTTTAGCCACTTCTTTTTCCGTCGGCTCAGGATTTTCGGGCGGCATATTTGCGCCTTCCCTGTTTTCTGGTGCTATGTTAGGCGGAATCTTCGGTACGGTTTCACTAATGATCTTTCCTGGTATTGTTGCCCCATCACAGGCATATGGATTGATCGGGATGGGAGCGGTTGTCAGTGGTACAACACTTGCTCCCATTACGGCTATATTGACGATATTTGAGCTTACCTACAATTACAACATCATTCTTCCCTTAATGACAAGTTGCATCGCAAGCCTCGTCATTGTTAATAAATTCTGCGGCCATTCCATTTATGAAATGAAATTACTGAAAAAAGGTATCAATATCGTACGTGGTCACGATATTAACATTTTGAGAGGGATGATGGTCGCCGATTTTATGGAGAGAGAATATGAATATATATATGAAACCAGCCGTCTAAGAGAACTCATCGCGAAAATTGAGGAAAGTAATTACCCACATTTCCCGGTTCTCAACAAACAAGGTAATCTCGTGGGAATGTTTGCGCTCCGGGATTTAAAACACTGTCTGCCTGAGATTGAAGATCTGGCTAAGCTTACAATAGCAGCAGACATTATGACAAAAACCATTTATTGCATCACACCGGACGACAATCTGGCAACAGCATTTGAAATATTTGAGGGAAAGCAGATTTCAATGCTTCCTGTTGTTGATGCAAACGATCGAAGCAAAATCACCGGAGTTCTAAAGAAAAACGAGTTAATTCTGGCCTACAATCAAAAAGTATTACGGGCCAGAACATTTGGCTTCGGTAAGTAGTCAGGGTTTGCCCCCATGTCCCATTCTAATCCTGTTTACTGTCAGATGTGCTTTTCTTACGGGTTCCGGGAGCTTGTAGCCGGTACAGCTTGAGAGGACTATATCGATAGCTCGCTGCAGTCCAATTTTGTGTCCCTGGGAGATGAATACCGGTTTTACATTCTTCTTGGTGCGCAGGACGGCGCCGACAATCCTGTCATCCAGCATAAGAGGAGAGTAATCTCCTACTTCTTTCCCCGGTTCATCATATTTTCCGGCAAGCCTTGTTTTCGCACAGCCTATCGTCGGCATATTGAGAAACAACCCCATATGCGAAGCTAATCCCAAGCCCCTCGGATGGGCTATTCCCTGTCCGTCAAATATTGCAACATCTGGAACAATGCGTAATTTTTCAAAAGCCTTCAGGAGGGGAAGTCCCTCTCTGAAAGTTAAAAGACCTGGAATGTAGGGGAAAATCACTCTTTCTGTAAAGAATGTTTCTTCTATAATCTCCAGTGACGGAAACTCAAGAAGAACCACAGCCGCAAAAAAAAGATTGCTTCCTCTGGAATAGGAAATATCTGCTCCGGCAATTGTTCTGATCTCATCGGGCATGTTTTTGTCATCGAGGATCAGTTTTTCTCTCAAAGTCTGCTGGATATTAATTGCTTCTCTGTAGGTAACATCCCAACTGTGCAGGTTTTTAATCTTCATTTGAGGAGTCAAAAATGATGGTTTTTTACAAGTCCGTCAAAAATGGGGCCCCAGGATTTTTCTTGCCTTGGCTACGTCTTTTTTAATCTGCTCGGCAAGTTTTTCAGGACCTTCAAACTTCATTTCATCTCGTATCCTGTCAATAAAAGAGATAATCAGGCTTTTCCCGCATATATTCCCTTTAAAATCAATTATGTGAGCTTCTATGGAAAGCCTGTCATTTGCGAAGGTAGGGTTAAATCCTATATTTAAGACAGCCGGATGTATTTTTCCTTCTATTTCTGCAATAATTGCGTATACGCCTCTGCCGGGAACTAACACCTTTTCAGGTTTTATATTTGCTGTGGGAAAACCTATACCGGTGCCGCGCTGGTGTCCTTTTACAATCGTGCCGCCAAGGTTGTAAGGCCTTCCAAGGAACTTTGCGGCCAACTTAACATTGCCGTCAAGGATTGCATTCCGTGTCCTTGTACTGCTGATTGTAGTATCATTAACTTTTATTGCATTAATGACATCTACCTGAAAACCCAGCTTTTTGCCGAGGGTTTTGAGATACTCCTCATTCCCTCCTTTATCCCTTCCAAAGGTATAATCATGTCCGATGAATATCTTTTTTATATGAAGCTTGTCCCAGAGGATATTCTTTACGAATTCCTCGGCTGTTACCTTGGCAAATTCCAGGGAGAATCCAATCAGAAGAACTGCATCTATCCCCTGATCTCCTATAAGTTTAAGTTTCTCATCCAGAGAGGTTATTAAAAAAAACGGCCTCCTTTCCGGATGAATAACCTTTTTAGGGTGGGGATCAAATGTTATTACTACTGACTTTCTATTTTCATTATGTGCTTCGGTGATAACTCTTTTAAATATGTTTTGATGAGCAAGATGGATGCCGTCGAAATTGCCTATGGTAACAATAGAATCCCTGAATTCCCGGGTTATTTCGTTCACACCTTTAATGACTTTCATTAGACACCTTCAATCCTCAAATTACCATTTACCACAATGATTGCGCTACCATAACACTAATGCAAATAAATTCAAGTTTATTTGCCCTTGAAATTTGCTTAAAAACAATGTAACTTAAATGAGATTTTAAGAGTGCCGAAGTGGCGGAATTGGTAGACGCGCTAGGTTCAGGGTCTAGTGGGTGCATGCCTGTCCGGGTTCAAGTCCCGGCTTCGGCACCAATAATTTGGTTTATTTTCAAGGTTATAGAAAGGAGTAGCTATGGAAGGAATATCTGATGCCACTAAAGGTTTTGTTGATTTGCGACGACATATGTGGATGGCCGATATTGAGACAGATCTGCGCAGGCTAATATGGCAAATCGCGGTAACAGCAAAATACATTTCTGCCAAGATTCATGAATCAAACCGAAAACTTGCTGGTTTTAAAAATATTTATGGCGAGGAACAGCTTGCCCTGGACAGAAGTGCCGATGATATACTCCAGAGTCAGCTTAAGTTTTCAGGGTTTGTGCGTGAGTATGCCTCGGAAGAACAGGATTCCGTGCTACAGGTAGGAAAGGGTGATGAGAAATATTTTGTGACTGCGGATCCTCTGGACGGGTCTTCTCTTGTGGATACCAATCTGGCCATCGGAACAATTATCGGCATTTATGATGGACCTGTTTTAGGAAAAGGTAATATTGTGGCTGCAACGTATGTCACTTATGGTCCCCTGATTACAATGATTTATTCTGCAGGTAAAGGCGCTCATGAATTCGTTCTAAACCGGGAGGGGGAATATGTTTTATCAGAGGATAATATTATCTTAAAGGAGAAAGGGTCTATTTATAGTCTGGGAGGATTAAGAAGGGACTGGACTCCTGAACATCTGAAGTTTATGGAATATCTGGAAGAGGAGGGGTACAAACTGCGTTACAGTGGAGGTTTTGTGCCTGACTTCAATCAGATTTTAATCAAAAGGGGAGGGCTCTTTACTTATCCTGCCTTGAAGGGGAGTCCGAAAGGGAAATTACGGCTGATTTTTGAACTTCAGCCTATGGCATTTATTATAACTCAGGCAGGAGGTATGGCCACAAACGGTGAAAAGGATATCCTATCGATCAAGCCGGAAAGTCTGGATCAGCGGTCACCCATTTACATTGGAAGCCGCTTCGAAGTGGAAAAAGCAAAAGAGTTCTTGAAATAAAGACCAAACTTTGACCCAAGCCCATCTAAGAGAGGTGACAACAATGATTTATGAAAACATTGACCAACTGAAGAAAGGAATAGAAGGTGTATTAAAGATTGATGGAGATGATGTAAAAGTATTGGATGAGGAAATACTTCGAAGCGGATTGATCGACGACCTGGTTTACTCCGCTGTATTTAGCCCCGATAAAGAGATCAAGGATGCAGCTACGTGGCTTATCAGAAGGGCAGGGGTTGCCCTCGGTGTTATCTCTGCATCCATTCAATCTTTATATGAGGCTATGGGCAGGGGAGAGGCGGCAGGTTTTACGGTTCCGGCCATCAATCTGCGGGGGATATGCTATGATTCTGCCCAGGCGGTTTTACGCTCCGCAGTCAAAGCTAATATTGGAGCGGTTATCTTTGAAATCGCCCGTTCAGAGATCGGGTATACGGATCAGCGGCCGGTTGAATACACCACCGCGGTTACCGCTGCTGCCATCAAAACAGGGTTTCGAGGACCGCTCTTTATGCAGGGTGATCATTTCCAGGTCAATTTAAAGAAATTTACCGAGGACCCTGCAAGAGAGATTGAAACGGTTAAGGATATAATCAGGGAAGGAATTGAGGGTGGATTTTATAATATCGACATTGATACCTCTACTGTGGTGGATTTGAGCAAGCCCACTATCAAGGAACAGCAGGAAAAAAATTACAGCATTGCGGCCGATATGACCGCCATGATCCGGGATATAGAACCGGAGGGAGTTACGGTTTCCGTTGGTGGTGAGATCGGAGAGATAGGCAGTAAAAACAGTACCGTTGAAGAGTTGCAGGCCTTCATGGACGGTTATCTGGAAGAATTGAGTAAAAGAGGGGAAGGGCTTAAAGGGATCAGTAAGATCAGCGTACAAACCGGAGCCACACATGGCGGAGTTCCACTGCCTGATGGTACTGTAGCCAAGGTGAAGATTGATTTTGATACCCTGGAGAAGCTCTCCGAGTCCGCCAGATCCGACTATGGGCTTTCGGGTGCTGTCCAGCACGGGGCTTCCACTCTCCCGGATGAGGCGTTTGGCAAATTTCTCCAGGCAGGGACTTCTGAGGTCCATCTGGCAACGGGATTCCAGAATATCATCTATGACAGTGATGACTTCCCGGCAGAACTGAAAGAGAAGATATATAATTACATAAAGGCTGAACTGAGTGGAGAATGGAAGGAAAAAGATACGGAAGAACAGTTCATTTATAAGACCCGAAAGAAAGGGTTCGGTCATTTTAAAAAGGAGATGTGGGATCTTCCTTCAGAAATCCGGAAGGCAATTGGAGAGGAGTTAGAAAACAAATTCTCCTTCCTGTTCAACAAATTGAATGTATTGAATACAAATGATGTAGTTAGTAAATTTGTAAAAGCTGTGGATGTACCTTTGAAAGTTCCGGCTTCCTTAAAATAGGGTAGTAGGGGCGTATTGCAATACGCCCCTTAAACTATTGTTCTGAATAAAAAATTACAGCAGGTTTTCCCGGCGTAGACGGTTGATAATTTCTGTTACTGATCGGCTGCGATCCATGGTATAAAAATGCAATCCTGCGACCCCGTTTTTCAGTAGTTCACGGCATTGTTCAACCGCAAAATCAATTCCATAATTTTCAACAGCATTTTTTTCGCCTGCCGACAACTTTTGCAGACGGATGCGTATTTCATCGGGAATACTGGTTCCACAAAGTTTGGCCAGCATTTCCGTCATTTTAATGCTGTATATCGGCATGATGCCAGGGATAATGGGAACAGAAATGCCGGCTGCCCTGCACTTCTTAATATACTCAAAAAAATAACCGTTGTCATAGAAATACTGGACAACAACATATCGGGCACCGTTATTTATCTTGATTTTCAGATATTCAATATCTTTATCAAGACTTTCTGCCTGGATATGTCCTTCAGGATAACCTGCACATCCAAGATCGAAATCATAACGTTTATTGATAAAAGACAGCATATCCGATGCGTACTGAAAACTGTCAGGATGGGGTGTAAATTGATCTATATTACCGGGCTCGTCGCCGCGGATAACAAAAATTGTTTCAACACCCAGATCCCGATACTTGTCCAGAACTTCTGTTATTTCTTCTGGTCCTAAACCATAGCCGGCTATATAGGCAACAGTCGGCAGCTTTCTATCGGTAACTAATTTTTTAACTGTTTGAAATGAACCATCTCTGGTTGACCCGCCCGCCCCAAAGGTAACTGACACATAATGAGGTTCTATTATTGCAAGGGTATCTATAACTTTTTCGAAAATTTTTGCAGCTTTTTCATCTCTCGGCGGAAAAAACTCGAAAGAAATAACAGGTTGTTTTCTTGTCTCATACAAATTTGTAACTCGCATAACTATTGCCTCCAATTCGAAAAAATTTACAGCATGGGGGTGGTTTACACTCCGGTGTGAAGATTTGCCACTATTTAATTTTTGTTCCCACTTTAGCATCCCCGTCAAAGGAAAGAATCGTCAAGCCGTTACCAGTGTCTGCTGCCAGGAGCATACCATGAGATTCCACCTCCATCAGCTTCACCGGTTTCAGGTTTGTCACAACTGCTATCTTTTTTCCTGTTAAATCCTCCGGTTTGTAGTCTTTGGCAATACCGGCAACAATAGTTCTCTCTTCACCCATATCGATCTTCAATTTAAGCAGTTTGTCCGATTTGGGGATTGCTTCCGCCTCGATTATACTGGCGACTCTTATGTCAACTTTCTGGAAATCCTCATAACTTATTTCCCGCATTTTTTCTTTACCTTTTGGTATTTTCTCCTCCTTCTTGTATTCAACCCGCGGGAAAAGAGCGGAACCGAGGGTCAGGGGATTGCCGCTGCGGAGCCCGCCCCAGTTGCGTATGCTGTCAAGATTCTGAGACTGGATTGTACTTATTCCGATTCGGTTCATTATTTTATCTGACGTATCGGGCATAAAGGGGTATATGAAAACGGCAATTACACGCAGGGCCTCCAACAGGTTGTATACGACTGTTTCCAGCCTTTCCCTTGCATGTGGGTCTTTCGCCAGCAACCAGGGTTCTCTCTCTACAATGTATTTGTTTGTGGTATTAATAAAATCCCAGATGGAGATCAATGCCTTATGGAAGGTTAGTTTTGGAAAAGATGATTCCATTTCGAATAAGGCTTTTCCCGCCGTTTCGAAGAGATGATTATCCTCTTCCGAAGGGGCATGAGATGAGGGCACTTTTCCATCGCAGTATTTTACGGCCATGGTCAGAGTCCTGCTCACCAGATTTCCAAGGTCGTTCGCCAGATCTGAGTTGAGTCTCTGGACAAAACTCTCCTCGCTGAAGTTTGAATCAAGGCCGAAGACCATGTCTCTGAGCAGAAAATACCTGAATGCATCCAGGCCGTATTTATCCTTCATATCCAGGGGTTTTACCACGGTTCCCCTGCTTTTGGACATCTTGTCTGCATCGATATTCCACCAGCCGTGTACGTTCAAATGCTTGAATAGTTCTATCCCGGCCGCTTTTAACATTGTCGGCCAGTAAATACCATGCGGTTTCAGGATATCCTTGGCTATCAGATGCTCCGAAACGGGCCAGAAGGTTTTTAAATTCTCACCATCAGGGTAGCCCAGACCGCTTATGTAATTTATCAGGGCGTCAAACCAGACATAAGTCACATACTCTTCATCAAAAGGAAGGGTTATGCCCCAGGTAAGCCTTGTTTTCGGTCTTGATATGCACAGATCTTCCAGCGGTTCTTTCAGGAAAGCAAGAACTTCATTTTTATATCTTTCCGGTCTTATGAAGTCAGGATTGTCCTTTATATGCTGAATCAGCCAGTCCTGATATTTGCCCATCTTGAAAAAGTAATTGCTTTCTTTCCTGTATTCCGGAACTGTCTGGTGGTCGGGACATTTACCGTCTACAAGTTCCGGTTCTTTATAGAATCGCTCACAGCCGACACAATAATGTCCTTCGTATTTTCCGAAATAGATGTCACCCGCATCGTAGACCTTCTGCAGGATCAACCTGACCGTCCTGATATGATCTTCATCAGTTGTTCGGATGAAATAGTCATTGGTTATCGCAAGCTGGGGCCAGAGATCTCTGAAATGGGCACTGATTTTATCTGCATATGCCTTCGGTGTTTTTTTTGCCCCTTCGGCAGCCTCAGCAATTTTATCCCCGTGTTCATCAGTACCGGTCAAAAAAAATGTCCCGTAGCCGGACATGCGATAGAACCTTGCCATAACATCGGCGACTATGGTGGTATAAGCATGACCGATATGTGGTGAGGCATTTACATAGTATATTGGAGTCGTAATATAAAATGTCTTTTCCATAATAAATTCCTTTTACAAATCTTTTATATCGACATCTATTTCCTTTCCATCTTCCAGCTCCACGGTGATCTTGCCTTCAAGAACGTTCTGTCTTGTTACCTTACCCTCTCCCTCAGAGGTAGTGATGCTCTTTCCGTATTTCGGCATAGACTTTTTCATGTCAAGATAAGAATCATACTCGAAGGCGAGACAGCACATAAGCCTTCCGCAGAGCCCTGAAATCTTTTCAGGATTCAGCGACATATTCTGTTCCTTTGCCATCTTTATTGATACACGGTCGAAATTGGAGAGAAACCTGGCACAGCAAATTTCCCTGCCACATGTTCCAATGCCGCCAAGCATACGCGTTCCATTTCTTATTCCGATTTGTCTTAACTCGATCCTTGTCCTGAATTTTTGAACAAGATCCTTTACAAGCTCCCGAAAATCGACTCTGTTTTCTGCAGTAAAATAGAATATTGTTTTACTTTTATCGAGGAGGCACTCAACATCAACCAATTTCATCGAAAGGTTTTTTTCTCTTATCCTCGCAAGGCAAAAACTGAAGGCCTCTTTTTCAAACTTCTGGTTTTCCTCTTTTATTTTCAAATCCTCTTCCGTGGTCTTGCGTATAACCTTTTTAAGATTATCTGGTAATTTATCCAGAGGAGTAGACCTGACATCTACCACAACAGTTCCCATTGCTAACCCGCTATCCGTGTTGACAATAACACTGTCATTCTTCTTCAATTGGAGATTGTCGGCGTCAAAACTATATATCTTGCCTTCTTTTTTGAGTTTTATTCCTATAATATTTTTCAATGCTTTAATGTCCCCAAATTACAAACTCCCGACCTCTGAACCATGATCACTGTGAGCTGTCACAACATCTGCAAGTTTAAATATCATCCACTCTAAAGTCAACTCTTTATTGGCATTCTGTTCTATAGCCCTATGAGCATGGTTTATTGTTTTTATGCTTTTTAAAATATTTGATCCGGGCATCTTTTCAGCAAAGCTTTTTATTGTTTCAGTGCGATCTTGATGGATCAGACTTTCCGTCTCACCCGTTTCCCTGTAGACAAGTATATCTCTATACCAGGATTTCAATATTTCAAGTTTCTCCGTAATTCCCTTCCTGTTTTTTCCAAAACTATCCATGAAAGATATAAGCTTCAGTGGATCTTCAATATTGCTGGTGGAGATATTTTCGATTATCTCATTTTTGAATGTCAGGTACGAGTCCTTATTCATTTCCAGGGCCTTTCCGATACTCCCACCGGATGACAAAGCAAGTAAACGGGCAGAACTCCTGTCGAGAGATAAATTTCTTTCCAAAAATGAGGCGACTGTATCCCTTTGTATTGGATTGAATCTTAGCTGCTGGCATCTGGAGAGGATAGTCGCGGGAAGCAAATAGTGACGTGATGTAACCAATATCAAAATATTGGAAGGGGAAGGTTCCTCGAGAGTCTTCAAGAAGGCGTTGGCAGCCTCGCTGTTCATTCTATCCGCATCTACTATTATGAAGACCCGCTTTTCCCCTTCAAATGGCCTGAATTGCATCTGTTTCTGGAGATCTCTTATGGCTTTTATCTTAACAAAATTTCCTTCGGGTTCTATGGTTATAACATCGGGATGATTTTTGTGGTCTATCTTCAGGCAGGATGAACATCTGTCACATGAATCAAGTTTCCCTTCCGGACAGTTCAAGGCCTTAGCAAAAATTTCTGCTGCTGTTCTTTTCCCTACTCCTTTTATTCCATAAAAAAGATAAGAATGGGGGACGCGCCCACTTTCGATGGCGCTTTTAAGAATGGCTATCTGTTTGTCCTGGCCATAAATATCATTGAAGGACATATATTCACCGACGTCCGTTGATCAGAGTCGATATTTGAGAACACACCTCACGATGTACTTCTAAGATGTTTTTTGTGCCATCTATTATTCTGAATCTTTCAGGTTCACTTCCGGCGAGGGAAAGATAACCCTCCTTGACCTTCTTGTGAAATTCTATCTCTTCCCTCTCAAAGCGGTCCTCCCTGGAGACGGCTTTAAGTCGAGATATCCGGTCCGTGGCTCTTTTGAGTCCGACCTCGACGGGGGTATCGAAGAGGAGTGTCATGTCCGGCTTCAGTTGGCCGGTCGAAGTTTCGTTTATCTGTTGTATGAAATTTATGTTCAATCCTCGCCCGAACCCCTGGTAAGCGATGGTGGCATCGGAAAAACGATCACACAAAACAACTTTTTTTTCCTTGAGGGCAGGCAGAATAACATCTTTTACATGTTGAGCCCTGGCCGCAGAAAATAGAAAAACCTCTGATTCTGCACATATTTCAAAAGAATGTTTATTTAAAAGTATTTCCCTTATCTTCAGGCCGAGTGGGGTTCCTCCGGGCTCTTCTGTTATGATAAAGGGAATGTTTTTGTTGCTCAGATATTTCCCACCCATTTTGATCTGGGTGGTCTTCCCACAACCCTCAATTCCTTCAAAAGTAATAAATAATCCCATTAATATAAATTCCAGTAGCGGTTTGCAGGGATCAGCT
>JAYEGA010000045.1:0-13845 GCA_034658835.1 Thermodesulfobacteriota bacterium | reverse complement strand
TGTACCGGCAGTCCCGCTGTTTCATACGCATAATTGAATTTTGTTTCCCTCTCAATAATTGTGCCGTTTTTCTTGAAGCTATAGGGTAGTTTCGGATTTACATGGAACCTGTTGTTACGTTGAAATACCATGTTTGGAATCCTGGATATTTTATTATCATCAGGAAAGGCTTCGAGAAACTGACGCATAGGCTCTTCACCTTCTCCGACAATGCCATATTTAATATCCAGATTTTTCAAGATCGCAGCCGGAGATATGCTGAAAGCGCCGCCTCCAGCTATGACAGGCACATCCGGCCTGAACTTTTTAATGGCTTCAACAATCTGTTTTACTTCGGGAAGAAAATAAAAGGCTCTGTAACCTGTACCTTCATAATTTCCATACTGTTCACATGACATACAGGTGTCAATATTGCGCAGCCCAAGTCCTATCAGATCAGGATTTGTACGCTCTAATATCCTGGCCAAATTGGTTTCAAGATCAGATGAGGCTAAATAGGGAAAATCAATGGTTACATCGTGGGAATGACTGCGGAGATAATTGGCAATCAGATCTAAACCAAATGGATAGACCTGTTTTATAAGATAATATTTGTCGGTATATAAGAGCAATACTCTTTTAGGCATAGACAGTATATCTCATGTACCCGGTCTCAAACTGTAGACGGTGGCATATACAATACCACCCTACATGTGGCGTTGTAAGACCTGATTTCTTCTATTCTTTTTTTTCTTTCTTTAAGTCTTTGCCCGGGTTTTTATCCGGAAGACCGTCAGTTAAAGCAACAAATACGAGAAGGACTAATCCCATAACACTCGCCGCTCTAATCAGAAAAACAGTAACCTGTTTATAAGTAAAATGTTCCGGAAGATACCAGAAGAACAAACACCAGGCGACTCCTGCCGCTATCAAGATGCATCTCTGATATAATTCCATGTGTTTCTCTTTTTTACTAACCATATTAGTATGTTACCCCTAAATGTACTTTTAGCCTGTGTTAAGTTTGTTTTGGTTTCTGTCTCAATACTATTTGTAAAGAGAACTTTCAATATTTTTCCGCACCTTTTATTTTTTTTGACAAATCAATATGAACTGTTATAGAAGTTTGTCAAGAATTGAAAGGATATCTTCAGATGAAAGAAATACATGTTGGCTTAATCGGCTTTGGTACTGTCGGAACCGGAGTTGTGAAACTGCTTCGGAATAATGCTCAGCTGCTGGAAAAGCGGCTTGGAGCAAGGCTTGTTCTAAAGAAAATAGCAGATATTGATTTAACAACTCCCAGGGATGTACAGGTTGAAAAGGATATACTCACCAAGGATGCCAGGGAGATATTGAACGATCCGGAGATATCTATTGTTATAGAACTCATGGGCGGATATGAACCGGCACGCTCATTCATACTGGAGGCAATGCGCAAGAAAAAGTGTGTGGTTACCGCAAATAAGGCCCTGCTGGCCACCCATGGAAACGAGATATTCAAAACTGCTGAGGAAGAAGAAGTGGATATAGGTTTTGAGGCAAGTGTAGGAGGTACCATTCCTGTAATCAAAACCTTAAAGGAAGGCCTTGTAGCCAACAGGGTTAAATCCATTTTCGGGATCACGAATGGAACATCCAACTTTATACTCACCAAAATGACGGAACAGGGGGAAGACTTTGATGTCGTCCTTAAAGAAGCACAAGACCTTGGGTTTGCCGAGGCTGATCCGGCATTTGACATCGAAGGTATTGACGCTGCTCATAAGCTTGCGATTACACTATCACTTTCCTACGGAAAGCGTGTGAAACTTGACGATATTTATGTTGAAGGAATCTCGAAAATTAATCAGGAGGACATAGAATTTGCCAGGGAGCTGGGGTACAAAATCAAGCTGCTTGCCATAGCGATTCAAAGGAAAGACTCTATTGAAGCAAGGATACACCCCACCATGATCCCATTTGATCATCTTCTGGCCAGCGTGAATGGTAATTTTAATGCCTTCCATATTACCTGTGACGCTGCGGATTCCGTCTTCCTTTACGGTCAGGGCTCAGGAATGATGCCTACAGCAAGCGCTGTGGTGAGTGATCTGGTTGATATCTCAAGAGATATGTTGAAGGGGATAGCAAGGAGGGTCCCTTCACGTTCCCGCCGTGAGGATATTATTGAAGATATCACATTAATGCCGATGGATGATATCGTAACAAACTACTATTTCAGGTTTTCTGCCCTGGATCGTCCCGGAGTACTTTCAAAAATATCCGGGATTCTGGGTGAAAATAAAATAAGTATTGCCAGCGTTATCCAGAAGGGGAGAAAACATGATGATGCCGGCGCCGTACCGATAGTAATGATGACCCATGAATCGAAGGAGAAAAATGTGCAAAAAGCATTAAAGGAGATTGACGGGCTCGATATTGTCAGGGGAGGGACAATATTAATAAGAATAGAAGATGAGAAGCTGAAATGAAATATATAATTTTGCTCGGCGATGGAATGGCAGACTATTCCATAGAAAAATTAGGTGGTAAAACACCCCTGGAATTTGCAAAGATTCCCAACATGGACAGGATAGCAGGGGAGGGAACACTGGGAATGATAGACACCATACCGGAGGGATTCCCTCCGGGGAGCGATGTGGCAAACCTCTCAGTCCTCGGCTACGACCCGGAAAAATGCTACACAGGCCGTGGTCCATTAGAAGCAGCAAGTATGGGGGTGAAACTCGACCATGATGATGTGGCCTTTCGATGCAATCTGGTAACACTCGGATCAGGAGAGGAACCTGTAATGGAAGACTTTACCGCCGGGCACATAACATCCGAAGAAGCAGAAACAATAATCTACGACATAAATTCCGAACTTGGATCCGACATCTCCAAATTTTACCCCGGAGTGAGTTACAGGCACCTGTTTATCTGGAAAGGCGGCCCGACCTCTATTGTTGCAACCCCCCCACATGATATCAGCGGCAGGATGGTTAAAGATTATCTTCCGAAGGGAAATGGTTCCAGAAAGTTGAACAGACTTATGCAACTTTCACAGGAAATTTTAAAAGATCATCCTGTTAACAGGGCGCGTTTGAAGGAGGGCAAGAAACCAGCCAGTTCCATATGGTTCTGGGGGCAGGGAAGGGCGCCCAAAATGGATCCCCTGACTGAAAAGTATAACTTAAAAGGCGGAGTTATATCTGCTGTTGATCTTTTGAATGGTATAGGGATCTATGCAGGGCTTGAGGTCATTCATGTTGATGGCGCTACAGGCTATACAGATACCAATTACATCGGTAAAGCCCAGAGCGCCCTGGAAGCGCTGAGAAGAATGGATTTCATATTTGTTCATGTCGAGGCCCCCGACGAGATGGGACATGAAGGAGATATAGAAGGCAAAATCAAGGCCATTGAGGATTTTGATGAAAAGGTCGTGGGTACCATTCTAAGTGAAATTCATTCATTGGGAGACCTTAGGATTGTGGTATTGAGCGATCATCCGACTCCTATCAGTCTGAGGACACACTCTTCAGATCCAAGCCCCTTTGCTGTGCTTTCTTCCGTTGACGGTGAAAATCTCGGAGAGGGTAAACCTTTCGGAGAGTCATCAGCAAAAAATGGTGGAATTTTAGTATCTCCCGGATATTTATTAATGAGTTACTTCATAAAAAACTGGAGGGGTTTTATTGGAAAAAAACGTGGTTAAGGTAAGGGTGACTTACGCTGATACGGACGCCATGGGTATCGTCTACCATACAAACTATATCAAGTGGTTTGAGATGGGACGGACGGAATTGTTGCGGGAAATGGGCATTGTATATGCGCAATTGGAATTGACGGGATACAATCTGCCTTTAACTGAAGTCAGTTGCTATTATCTCGCACCCGCGAGGTATGACGACGTTGTTTTTATTGAAACAAAAATAAACTATTTCAGAAGGGCAAGCATTAAATTTGAGTATATTATCTGGAATGAGAAAAAGGACAAGATCCTGGTAGAGGGTTATAGTGTTCATGCATTTACGAATAATGAGGGGAAAATAACAAGAGCGCCAAAGGAAATGGCTGAAATAATCAAAAAATTTCTGGAGAAACTAAATGGCAAGAAAAATTAAGAAAAAGGTCGTTAAAAAAACTGATGAGTTTCAATCCACTTTTGAGAAAATTATAATATATATATCTGAAAACAGGGGCAAGGTTTTCCTTGTTTCCGGAATCCTTGTTTTTTTCATACTGTCTATATCCGGATGGCACCTTTACCGACTAAACTATGAGAAAAACGCCCTGAAAATGCATTCATCGGCCTTCAATTCCTATTACGAGGATAATAACAGGGAAGCATACATGAATGCTGTTAAACTCTATCAAGAACTGGTGAAAAAATATCCTGGCAGCGATGCGTCCATACATGCCCTTTATAGCATGGGAAATATCTACTTTAATATTAATGAGATAGACAAATCGATCAGTGCATATGAAAAATTTATCAAAAAATCAAGCGGGGATAATGATCTTGTAGTTCTTGCCTATGTCGGACTTGGTTATTGTTATGAGGCAAAGGGAAACCTTAAAAAGGCCTTAAAATCACTTGATAATTCTATCAAATACAGCACCGTCGGCAGTTCATATGAAGGAATAATTTACAGGAACATGGGAAGAATCTACGAGGAAATGAACAATGCCCCAAAAGCCGTCGAATATTATGAAAAGGCACTGAAACTGACAATCGATCCCTCCATGGAAATGCTGATAAAAAGCAAAATATCCACCCTTGGTTAGAGGAGGAAAGGAGTATTTATCACATGCACGAACTGATGTCCGGAAATGAGGCTATTGCCAGAGGGGCATGCGAATGCGGTGTTCGTTTTGCAGCCGGGTATCCGGGAACCCCGAGTACGGAAATTCTGGAGGAATTTTCCAAATATGACGGTGTATATGCCGAGTGGTCCCCCAATGAAAAAGTAGGGCTTGAAGTGGCTACCGGAGCCGCAGTAGCCGGAGCAAAGGCAATGGCGGTCATGAAGCATGTTGGAGTCAATGTTGCCGCGGATCCACTATTTACAGTCAGCTATACCGGTACAAATGGAGCTCTTGTTATAATAACGGCCGATGATCCTTCCATGCACAGTTCACAAAATGAACAGGACAACAGAAATTATGCAAAGTTCGCTAAAATTCCGATGCTCGAACCGGCTGACAGCCAGGAGGCTAAAGACTACATAAAGATTGCCTTTGATATCAGCAAAAAATTCGACACACCTGTCTTCCTCAGAATGACCACACGAGTTTCCCATTCCAAATCTATCGTCAAATTAGAAAATCCCGTTGACGTCAAAGATACAACGAGGATCCGGCATAATCCTGCCAAATATGTCATGGTTCCCTTCAATGCGAGAATCAGAAGGGTAAAAGTTGAAAAGAGAATGGAAGAGCTGCGGAATTTCGCTGAGACATTCCCGGAAAACCGGGTGGAGATAAACAACACAGATGTGGGAATTATTACCGCGGGAATGCCTTACAATTACGCAAAGGACGTTTTTCCCGAATGCTCCTACCTGAAGCTCGGGATGGTTCACCCTCTGCCTGTAAAACTGATCAGGGAATTCGCTTCAAAGGTAAAAAAGATTTACGTGGTAGAGGAGCTTGACCCCTTTATTGAAGAACAGCTAAAAGCGCTGGGATTGGATGTTACCGGGAAAGAAGTGTTTCCATATACAAATGAATTTGACCCTGGAGTGGTGAAAACAGCAATAGAGGGTAAAAGTGACAATCTGGTGGACTTTTCATCACTCAAGATCCCTCCAAGACCGCCAAATCTTTGCCCTGGTTGCCCCCACAGGGGACTATTCTATGTCCTGGGAAAACTGAAGGCCTTTGTTACAGGTGATATAGGATGTTACACCCTTTCCTTTATGAAACCACTTGAAGGAATGGACTCATGTATCTGTATGGGCGCCAGTATAGGAATGGCCCATGGTATGAGCAAGGCTCTGAAAGATAAAGGAAAAGGTAAAGTGGTAGGTGTAATCGGCGACTCCACCTTTATACATTCAGGAATTACACCTCTTCTAAATATGGCTTATAACAGAAGCAATGCCGTCATTGTAATATGCGATAACAGGACAACGGCGATGACAGGCATGCAGGAACATCCGGCTACCGGATTCACCCTTCAGGGAGAAGAGACAAAAAGCCTGGATTTTGCCGTACTTGCCTCAGTACTCGGTATCGACAGCATCAAGGTAATAGATCCCTACGATATAAAAAATACAAGGTCAGTGATGAAAGAAGAACTCTCCAGGGATGGCTCTTCTATTGTTATATCAAAGAGGGCATGTGTCCTGCTCAAGAGGGATCAAGCCTATGCAATGAAACCTTTGAGAGTTGATCCCGATAAGTGTACCGGCTGCAAGGTATGCCTGGGACTTGGCTGTCCGCCGATCTCATGGAAAAAATTTGAAGATATGCCCGAATCCGACGTTGAGAAGAAAACAAAAAAGCAGGAGGGAATTGCTGTAATCGATACATCTTTATGTAATGGCTGCACTTTATGTCAGCAGTTATGTAGTGCTGGAGCAATAGAGGAGGTATAGCAGTGGAAAACAGCATGAGAAACATATTGCTGGCAGGCGTGGGTGGACAGGGAATTCTCCTTGCCAGTGAGATTATCTGTAAAGTTATGATGACAGTCGGGTATGACGTCAAAAAAAGCGAGGTGCATGGCATGGCACAACGGGGCGGAAGCGTAACCAGCCATGTCAGATACGGCAAAAAGGTCTTTTCTCCAATCGCCCAAAAAGGGGACGTTGACATATTGATTTCCTTTGAAAAGTTGGAAACGCTCCGATATCTGGACTATCTGAAACCTGATGGAATGGTTATAATAAATGATGAGGAATTGTATCCGCTGTCAGTAAATCTCGGAGATGCAACTTATCCTGAAGACATACTGGAAACAGTTAGAAAACATTTTGAAATCGTCAAGGTAGTGAATGCATCGGACATCGCTGTCAAGGCGGGAAACATTAGAACGGCAAACACCGCCATGTTAGGGGCTTTGTCAGTATATTTAGATACGATTGGGGTTGATATCTGGAAAAATGTACTTCGTGAATCCTTCCCTGAAAAGATAATAAAAGAAAATCTTATCGCCTTCAACCTCGGAAGGAAAGCTTGAAAAAGATGCACAAAGTGCTCGTCAATATTGCGGTTTTTGGTGTTATATTCCTTCTTGTTATATGTCCCCAGGAGGTGAGGGGAGGGAAGGAAAATGACATTGAAAGACAATTCGGATATGCGGAAAATCTTTTCAAAGAGGGCGATTTTTACAGGGCTATAACCGAATACAAGAGATTTGTTTTTTTCTTCCCTGAAGAAAAAAAGACCGAAAAGTGTTATTTCAGAATCGGTGAAAGCTATTTCAAGGCAAAGAAATGGGCAGAAGCTGTTGAGGCCATGGAGGTATTCATAGCCGGATTTCCCTCCAGCTCCATGTTAAATGATGCCCTCTATCTCAAGGGAATGGCAGAAAAAAATCTCAAGAAATATGATGATGCCCTCTCAACTTTTGGAAAGATAATAAAAACGAGTTCCGGAGAATACAGGAATAAGGTGATCTATCAAAATGCCCTCGTTCTTGTTGATATGGAAGAATGGAAGAGGGCAAGTGAAGCCTTTTCAAAGATTTCTGAAGAGAGCGTTCTGTCTTCCAGAGCAAGGATTTTTTCATCGGGACTCGACAATATTGATAATCTTCCCAGAAAATCTCCTGCCACAGCGGGTGTCCTTGCTGCTATAATACCGGGTACAGGACACTTGTACACTGAAAGACCACGGGATGCCCTCGTAGCTTTTTTGCTGAATGGAGCCTTTATCTGGGCTGCTGTTGAGCTTTTTGACGATGAAAATTATGTTGCAGGCGGCGTCGTCACATTTTTCGAACTCGGGTGGTACACCGGCAATATCTACAGCGCTGTCGGCAGTGCTCATAAATACAATAAGAGAGTTAAGGAAGAATTCCTCCAGAACCTCAGTAACAAGTGTTCTCTGTCCTATTATTATGACAATAAAAGCTCCTCCAATTATCTAATATTAAGCATGAGCTTTTGAGTGTAACAGGTTAAAGGTGAAAGGTAAAAGGCTAAAGGTAAAAGGTAAAAGACACAAAATAGGGTAGGGCTTTAGCCCTGCAAAATTTTAACTTTAGTTCACTTTAGGCCTGTCTGCCGTGCTCGGCACAGGCAAGCACTTCAAACTTTGGACCTCGTTCCCACGCTGGAGCGTGGGAACGAGAAGGAATATGGTTATGCAGAACTTCCAGATTATCATAATATTGATGGTACTTATCAGTTTAAGCGCTCCCTGTTATGGGGGAAATAGTGATTCATTTGTACCGTGGAATTTTAACAATCCAGGACCGGAAGAAAAAATTGGAACATCTCCATCCTTCTCTGGACATTTATTGATGCAAGGTGTTAAAATATTTAGCAAATATATATCTCGTGTTGATGGTGATCGCTGTCCGATGCACCCCACATGTTCCGCGTACAGCCTTCAGGTAATCAAAAAGCATGGTTTTTTCATTGGATTTATGATGACTGCGGGCAGGCTCATCCACGAAAGCAACGAAATGGACTACGCGCCACTTGTCCAGGTGGGAGATAGATGTAAATTCTACGACCCGGTCAGTGATAATGATTTCTGGTGGTATAACTCAAATAATCTTGACAAGTGAAAAGTAATTAATAACTTAAAGGTGAAAAGTAAACCAGTGGTTATAAAATCATGGCAGAAGATTATTACAAGACATTAGGTGTAGACAAGAATGCCGGCCTTGAAGATATAAAAAAGGCTTACAGGAAACTTGCACTCAAATACCATCCTGACAAAAATCCCGACGACAAAAAGGCAGAAGAAAAATTCAAGAAAATGAGCGAAGCCTATGCCGTTTTAAGTAATCCTGAAAAACGTAAACAATACGATACCTTCGGAGCTGATACATTCAGCCAGAGATTCACACAGGAAGATATTTTCAGGGAATTTGATCTTAACGATATATTGAGAGGTTTTGGTTTTAGTTTTGGTGGCCCGGGTGGTGGTAGAAATGCCCGATTCTCTACCCGTAGAGCCACAGATCCTTTCAGCGAAATCTTCGGAGAAGAGATGGCCAGGCAACAACAAGTGCCACAAAAAGGAGGAGATCTTGAGTATAATATACCTGTAACCCTTGAGGAATCAGCCTTTGGCGCTGATAAAAAGCTCTCTATTAAAAAGAGTGGGAAAGCAGAATCTGTTAATATAAAGATACCCCCGGGAATCAGTACCGGTAAAAAATTAAGACTTGAAGGAAAGGGGCTTCCTGGCATAAATGGCGGTTCATCGGGTAATCTTTACCTGAAAATAAATATTGTACCGCATCCGGTTTTTACAAGGGATGGAGATGATATATACATGGAAAAGTCGATTAGTTTCTCGCAGGCAACTCTTGGCACGTCTATAGACGTGCCCACGCTCGAAGGCTCCATAAAGAGGATAAAGATTCCTGCCGGAACTCAAAATAACACGAAGATAAGAATGAAAGGCTTCGGCATTCCCCATTTTAAAGGGAAAGGAAAAGAAAAAGGTGATCAGTACGTCAAAATCGCAGTAACCGTTCCCAAAAAACTTACCAAAGAACAAACCGAGCTCATAAAAAAACTGTCTGAAGAAGGTCTGTAAGAATTCCTTAACAATCCCAAAAAACTAAATATAATTGTCAAACGACGGGAGGTTGATATTTGGAACAAAAAATTGATAAAAATATAACGTCTGATAAGATATGTTATGTAAACTTCACGGTGGATTTTAAAAATAGCGGGTTCAGCTATAAAAAGCCCCCTCTTTTCATTTCAACATTATTTTTAAAGAGATCTCTGGAGAAAACGATACATGAGGAAGTGACCAAGAGCACATCCCGGGAACCCCGGTCTTCTGGGCAGGAAATTTACATTGCCGATCAAAGCATTGGCGACACTAAGGAAAGAATTGCAAATACGTCGATTATATAAAGCATCCAGTGAACTTCTCTTCCTTTACCAAGAAAAAGTTTAATAATCGTGTAAGTCAGGAAGCCCCATATAATTCCCTGGGTAATGCTGTAAGTGAGAGGCACTAATATAACCGCTAAAAAGGCAGGAATTGCCTCTTCGAAGTTCTTCCAGTCAATCTTCATGAGGGGTTGCGTCATGAAAACACCAACCAGAACCAGAATTGGGGCTGTGGCTACTGCAGGAATAAATGAAAGAAGCGGCGATAGAAACATGAATGGTAAAAAAAGAAGCCCGATTATAACCGCCGTTAAGCCGGTTCGGCCACCCTCCCCCACTCCAACGGCTGACTCTATATAAGTTGTACCCGAAGAAGACCCTAAAAACCCCGAAATAGTTGTTGAAAATGCGTCTGTTAATAGCGCTTTTTCAACGTTTACCGGCTGTCCGTTTTTATCGATGAGACCGGCAACCTCAGCCACTCCCAGAAACGTAGAAATTGAATCAAACATATCAGTGAAAAGTAGCGTAAAAACAGGCAAAATCATTCCGACACTTAACGCACCAGCAATGTCCAGTTTAAAGAAAACATCAAGAGTCGGTAAAGCAAAAAGTCCCTCAGGTATCGTTACAATTGGCCTGGCCAGCCACCCTGCTGACATACCGACAACTGAAGCAATCAGTGCAATCACCGAAGTAGCTGTAATTCCTATAATAAGTGCGCCACGGATATTTTTAATCATCAGAATCGAGGTCAAGATTAAGCCGACTAAAAACAGGACTATACTCAAGCTAAGATTACCAAAGCCAACTACGGTTGCCTTCTTTGAAACGATGAACCCGACACTTTCCAGGCCAATTAATGCCAAAAAAATCCCGATTCCGACGGCAACGCCATACCTCAGCGAATTTGGGATCGCCCTGACAATTTCAGTCCGGACACCTGTTACCGACAGGATAATAAAAATTATCCCGGAAATAAATACAGCGCCGAGTGCCGTTTCCCACCTGACACCCATTCCCAGGACAAGAGTAAATGTAAAAAAAGCATTTATGCCCATTCCCGGTGCAACGCCGTATGGTAAATTAGCGTACAGGCCCATTGCAATCGAGCTGAATGCACAAACGAGGACAGTTGCGAAAAGGACCCCGGAAAATGGCATGCCCGTCTTCGACAGGATCGCGGGATTGACCACGATAATATAGGCCATGGTCAAAAAAGTCGCGACTCCCGCCAGGACTTCGGTTTTAACATCTGTGCCGCGTTCTCTGAGCTTAAAAATCTTCTCGAGCATATTATTCATGCCTGACTTTTCGTCTTTTAAAAGTGTAAGAAAATTGATATAATTTGGTGGAAAAGATGTTTAGGAGCTTTTAAAGATATGAATAATAACAACTCCAAAAAAAATGCCGAACGAAAACCACCTGATATCCATATAGTAAAAGATGGGGAAAGTGAGAAATTACATGAAAAAACTAATGCTCAGCTGGCTGCTGAAGCAATGGCCAGGCTGGCCAGAGGTGAAGCCAACACTCTTGATATGATTATACTTCAACGTTACTTCCTGAAAAAACCTCGGTCATGTGAATAGTTGCCGCCCTCCCCTTCCCGTCTTTTACGACACACTGGAAATTGTAACAAAAACCACATCCAACTCAATCTCTATCCTTCTTCTTCAGGGTTTTCATTCTCCTGATATTCAGTTTGAACTTTCTTGAGTTTATCGAAAAATTCTTCTTCTGTAATAATTCCCTTATCGATAAGTAATTCAGTAAGTGCATCCAGCTGAATCGCATTTGTCATCAGTAATGCTTTAAAATTAGCCATTTCACCAGAATCGATTTTTTCTGTCATTTTCAGCTCCCAACGGTCTTTTCCTTTAAGTCCCCGTTATATCTCTTTTGAAAACAGGGTTTCGTTCATCAATCAACTGTTACTGAATGCTCTCGTGTAGATCTACACCTGTTCATATAGACTATACTAATAAAAGTCAAGGGAAGATCTCTTTTAACTCTTAACACCTGTGGCGGTAATCTTCCTCAGATTATCTTCTTGCAGATTTTCCATGACTTTGAGTATAATAATCCATCGTGGTAGTCTCCAGCAAAAATATAAGATTTTGATTTGAGGTTTTTATGAAAAAGATATTGCTAATACTCATTATTGCCGGGGTTTTTGCCTTTGGCGCGTTGAACTATCACATCATACTGATGGATACCAGCATAAGAGTTTTGAAAAAGACCGACTTGGCCCTCGACAATACCTTTGTCGACGCAAGAGGGGCAAAAAAATATCAACTTCTTCTCAAACCGACCCTGGTAAAGGCCGGGGTAAAAAACCTGTTTACTGATGAGAGCATTACAATAGGAAAATGATAACGCCTATTATAATGTTTCTGAGTTTGTATACCCCATCACCCATGTCTCCGCCTTATTTTCCTCCTGAATATCCCGAGACCCGCAAGGCCGAAGCCTAAAAGCAACACCGTAGCTGGTTCAGGCACAGGGGAGACATCGCCGTCACGAACTGCCCAGGCGTAGTAGGATTTGCCCAAACTGGCATAGGCCTGGTAGCCACTGCCGAAATACAAGCGCCACCCGAGAGTTCCCGACCAGTAGTAGTAGGACTGCAGATTTTGAAATGACACACTGTTGCCGTTTCCGTCTATGAAATCCGCTTCGGGAAATTTGTATGAAATTCCCCCAAGATTATTATAAAACCACTACTGTCCCAACGTTACTCGAATAAATTCAGCTGGTTAGAAGGGACAGGGTTTTGGTTTATGTAATCGTTATTTGTAAGTACTTGTAAAATCGGTTCTTTTTCAAAAAGCGTGACGCTCAAAACCTGTAAAATTGTGTAGAGACTTTGATCCAGCTTCAACTCCTTCTTAACAATGGCTACCAGCACATAGATGGAAATTGCAATCCATATCTGTGTTTTTGTCGCATTCTCCGAGGTGCCGTAAAAGGCCTTGATCCTCAGGTGTTGTTTGATCCATTTGAAAAAGAGTTCTACTTGCCACCGACATTTGTAGAGATCCGCAATGGTTTTTGCCGGAAGCGTGAAATTGTTGGTAAGAAAGACCAGCCGTTTGTTGGTATTCACATCGAGATACCGGATTCTCCGTAGTTTTTCCGGGTAGTTCTTTTGAGCATAGAAGTTCTGGGGCACAATGGTTTGGTCGCATTGAATCCCTGTTGATTTGTCGATGGTGTGAGAGTACAGTCTCCTGAAGTTGAAGTTGCGCTTGGCTCGTATCACGAAGAAACCCGAAGTTTGGAGGCATGCCTGGATATCCCGCAGGCTTTCGCGGTAAGTAAGTTGAGCAAAGGCCATGCAGAGAAACTGGTCCCAGCAGGTAAAGCTCTTGACCTTGTAATTGCCGTTGTATCGTGCGACGCATTTGCGAAATTTGTGGATGGGAAGAAATTCCATTAGTTGTGAAAATATTGTTTTCCCTGAGTTCATATGTCATCTCCTGCTTAATTGATGCAGGAGTATGACATTCAGGAAAAGAAAATTTCAAATCGATTAATGACATTTTTCGTTAAATAATGTTTGATTTCTAATTGTTATAACGTTTCTCAAGTACAACGTTGGGACAGTAGTGATATGAAAACACCTGTGATTTTTTAGATTTGTGACAAGAAATAATTGACATAATACCAGAAAGTGGTATATACAAATGAAAAATGAGAATGACGATACTACTTGGAAAGTTTATCTTAAGGGCAAGGTTCAAAAATCCATAAAGACCTTCCCAAAAGTGGTAAGGGAAAACTTACTCACACTAATCAGGGAAATTGAATTATATGGACCGGTGAGAGGAAACTGGCCTAAATA
>JAYEGA010000044.1:0-3038 GCA_034658835.1 Thermodesulfobacteriota bacterium | reverse complement strand
TTACCTCTCTTGAATTTATGGATGATCCCCAGAGAGCTATAGCCGAAGCAATCAGGGTATGCCGGGGCAGGGTTTTTATCGGGGTTCTAAATAAATATTCAACAATCGGTGTACAAAGGAGGATAAAGGGAATCTTCAGTACTTCCATATATGATAGCGCTCACTTCTCTGACATAGGGGAGTTGACCCAAATGGTCAGAATCGTCCTCAGCGGTGTAAATATCCGGTGGGGAAGTGTCCTTTTCCTTCCTTTCGGTTGGTATTCATTTGCGATTGGTCTTGAGGAGATTATTCCCGTTATGAACAATCCCTTTGGCGCCTTTCTCGGTCTGTCATTTCCCGTCGTTTTTACTCACAGGACCATCCAGGACATCGTCAAAAATCATATCGATGTCAGAGCAGAAGGAAAACATAAAATCCATGGAGCCGCCAGGGAGATAAAAAAATGACAAAGGAAGCTATGCTCTATGAAAAGCTGGAGGATGGCAATGTAAGATGTTATCTCTGCGGACACAGATGCAAGATTGCTCCGACGAGGCGGGGGATATGCGGGGTACGCGAAAACAGGGACGGGATACTTTATACACTGGTTTATGGAATGGTCATAGCGGAAAATGTTGACCCCATAGAGAAAAAACCTCTCTTCCACGTCTGGCCTGGATCAAGGTCTTTTTCCATAGCTACCGTCGGGTGCAACTTTTCCTGTATCTTCTGTCAAAATAACGACATCTCTCAGAAACCACGGGAGACCGGAGAAATAACAGGTAGAGAGGTTACTCCAGAGGATATCGTTGAAAAAGCTGTCAGAACAAAATCGAAAACCATTGCTTATACATATACCGAACCGACCATTTTTTTCGAGTATGCCTACGATATCTCCAGTATTGCCCACAAGAGGGAAATCAAGAATGTCTTTATTACTAACGGTTTTATGACTGTAGAGGCTATCGATAAAATCTCACCCTACCTTGATGCGGCCAATGTGGATCTGAAATCATTCAGCAGTGATTTTTATGAAAAGAAGTGCGGGGGAAGGCTTCAACCTGTTCTGGATAGTCTCAGAAAGATGAAGGAACTTGGTATCTGGGTGGAAGTAACTACCCTCATTATACCCACCTTAAATGACACCGAAGAAGAGTTGAGGCAGATAGCCGAATTTATTCTCTCACTGGGATCTGAAACCCCCTGGCATATCAGCCGTTTCCATCCCCAGTATAAGATGGTGGATTTACCACTAACCCCGGTAGAAACAATACACAGGGCAGCAGAAATCGGCAAAGAAGTGGGACTCAAGTATGTATATAGCGGCAATGTTCCGGGAGATGTTGGTGAAAATACCTTGTGCTACAACTGTGGAAATCTCCTCATCGACAGGTATGGATTTGTTATAAACAGGATTGATCTGCAGGAATCCCGCTGTCCCAAATGTGGCACGCCTCTGGATGGGATATTATGAACCCTCCCAGTCGATATCTTCGTCCCTGTAGGATATTGAAAGAATCTTCCGGGCCTTTTCCAGGTAGTTCACGGGAACCATTATCTTTACTTCTCCCAGACCATCAATAGTAACAGCGTAAATTGTCCCCGCCGCTTCGTACTTCAATTTGGTCGGAATTCCTTCTGTCTCCAATCTTCCAACTATGATATTCGCATTTGTCATTCCCGATGCTACATGAACAACTTTCCACTCTTCTTCTTTCATTATCCACCCGGTATCCCATCATCAATGTGATGAATTCGTAAACATTCAGTAAAAACATGGGATTGGGCAAAGCCCGCTTCTACTCATCCTGCTGATGAGACCTTACTTTTATTCGACAATCGTCCCTTAATGTCAAGAAGAATTTAAACCTGGAATTTGCAGTACATTTCGAAAATTCCCCAGCTTGCTGCGGGGAGTTTCAAGTTTTATCATACAATATATTGTGATCTAATATTCATAGAACACAATTTGTTGTATTTTTTCTTTACAAAGGAACTTTTATTTGCTAGAGTTTCGAAATATTATAGAGTTATTTGCTTTTTAATATTGTTGTAAAGTTTTGGCAGGTTACCCTTAAATGAAACTAAAGAAATTAGAAATACTCGGTTTTAAATCCTTCAGGAATAAGAGCACCCTTGATTTCTCAGAAGGAATCAGCGCTATTGTTGGCCCCAACGGATGCGGGAAGAGCAATATAGTTGATGCTATCCGCTGGGTTATGGGTGAACAGCGATTTAAGATACTCCGCGCAAAGAGAATGGATGATGTCATATTTAACGGAAGTGACAATGCCTCTCCAGTGGGTATGGCTGAGGTATCAATGATTCTTTCAGCCAATGGTCGAAATTTTCCGGGCGAATATGACGGCTGTAGCGAGGTTATGATTTCAAGAAAAACCTTCCGTGATGGTGAGAGTGAATATTGCATTAATAAAGTACCCTGTAGATTGCTTGACGTCAGGGAATTTCTTATGGATATCGGAATTGGTGTCAAGACATACTCTCTGGTAGAACAGAACCACATTGCAAATCTCATTGAAGCCAAGCCAGAGGACAGACGGCAATTCATCGAAGAGGCGGCAGGCATCTCAAAATATAAGGGCAGAAAAGAAGCTGCCTCTCGAAAGATGGAATCCACAAGGCAAAATATTGTTCGCCTGGCCGATATAATAAGTGAGGTAAAGTCACAGCTCAATTCGATATCGAGACAGGCAAGGAAGGCAGAAAGATACAAGACACTAAAGAAAGGTATAAAAGAATCGGAACTCACCCTTGCACTTCAAGCATATTTAGATTTATCCGAAAAACAGAAATCGCTAAAAAATGTACATGATGAGATTACTTTCAAGAGCGCCAAAGCCGAAACAACGTTGAAAAAACTTGAGGCATTCATAGAAAACTTAAAAGTAGAGACCCTCGAAAACGAAGAAACAGCTTCAAGACTCCAGGAAAGACTATATGAAATAAAGACCGAAGTAAACGTCAAGGAACATGGAATTGAATTTTCAAAGGGAAAGATTATTGATATATCGGCGAGGAAACAGAAAAACCTGACC
>JAYEGA010000043.1:0-15597 GCA_034658835.1 Thermodesulfobacteriota bacterium | reverse complement strand
CTTGGACAAGCAGGGCATTGTTGTAGTTAATATCAGTCTGACTCAAAAGACTGCTTGCCAGATAACCCTGACTCTCGATGTCTAAAACCAGCTCTTTTTTCTCCCGATATTCTGAATAAAACGAGACAACAGCCAAAAGCAGGGTGTATGACAGCATGGAGATCAACCAGTATGTTCTCGGGAGGGTAAAGAGGGTAAAAAAGAGCATAAAAAACAATATAATGCCGACAGGAATCGTATAACTACGGATTTGTCTCCACATAAAGGCCTGGCTCTTTTCCCAGGTAACGATATAGCGGCAGCAGTCCCCGCCCTTGTGTATGCATGTAGGATGCTCGACTGTAGCGAGTTTTTTTGTGAACGGCTTGATCATACCTTCAAATGTTCCCCACCTGTTCTCACATTGATAGGGTTTCTCCTCAACATTCGGTTTGGGTGTGACAACAACCTCGACTTTATTGCCTTTAAGCTTTTTTACATGTGTATCACAGGCGCGGCTCAGACGCGGGTAGAGTTTTTCTATCATCATATAGGCAGTTACGGGGGTGATAAAGCCAAGCATAATTTGCTTCATAACACCCCAGGCCCTGGAGGTGTTTACCTGACGTCCAACTTTACGGGCAATATTCGGGTCACCAGTCTTTTGGATCAAAGCCTCCTGGAAGAGATCCACCTGCTGCTGACTGAACCAGTGACCCTGATCATCAATTTGATATCTTGTGATGCCCGAATAATCGAGAATGGAATCAATATCAACTTCGGGGTGATGCAGATTCACATATTCCATGTAATTTTTCACAATCATACCGCTGTATAGTGGAATGTTTTCCATTTTTGTCAAGTCTGGTTGTGTCGGGTTGTTACTCATAACTCATTCTGAATGTTCGCTGCATATATCCCGCCAATTTATATGAGTGAGGCATATTCAATATCCACATCTGGTATTGCTTGTCATAAGGTATATTCCAGATTTCAATATAATCGGGAGGATAGATTAAAATGGGTATTTTGTCGGGACGATAGACATTGGCCAACTGCCCCACGGCAAGGGAAAGCACTTTCCAGGGCAGCCTCTCCGGGTCGGTCACAATAGCGGTGATGCTATTTAAAAGTTCCGACAGATTCAATCCCAGATCCGATTGATTTACAATCAGGACAGCGCTCAGGTTGTTCCTGTGGATGAGGGAGAAGGCCTTCCATTTTCTTGTGAAACCGAGCCGCCCATAAACCTTTTCAAGGGATTCATCTTGCATATTTCTCTGCCCGAGACCAAGGACATTCAAAAATAGACCCCCGGAGTTATTATTATAAAATTGTTCCAACTCTTGCAGCTCAAAGGGAGACATTTCCTTCAATAACCACCCTTCCGGGAGAGGGGTCTGTAGGGGGTCGACCGGGTATGTCAAATAGGAAAAGAGATCCAGCGAACAAAACCGGGGGTTATTCAGTTCCCTTGCGAAGCCGCCAAAGGCAAGATTGGGAAATTCATTTTCTGGCTGGAAAAAAGCCATTACATAGTCCATCTTTGCCGAAGGCAGGTTATAGATGCCATGAAGGAAAATCATGACAGCATTTAAAACATTAAGACCAGCGGACCTTAAACCCATGGGTCTAGCTGCATGGTGATGGATCAACCAGGCCCGCTCATATGCCCTTACCATGGACAAATGACCATAAATCTGCCCATTTCTCTCGTAAGTGAAGTGACGGGCGATTTCTGGATTGTCCTGATAGAGCTTCCGATAGGTTTCCTTGAGATTATCTCGATGAGACTGGATTTGGATGTATTTCTTTGGATAGATGAAGCCCGTCTCGAAGAAGAACTTCCACAGAGCATCCATCTCCACCTCCGTGGAGACATAAGTGTGTGAATCCCTATTCCTGCTCAGTATGTGATTGAGGCAGCTGTATGTGTGGATGTCCATATCCAGAATGGCAATACCCCAGCAAATCTTTTTCTTTTTTGTTTCATCCTGACGGCGATAGATCACCTGTGCCGTGCAAACCATTTTCAAAGTGCCGGCATAGGTGATTACCATTTCGGGGATAATCAAGCCCGGCATCAGCACGCCTTCACCAACCTTTTCATAAATGGAAAATCCCGATGTGGAAATATCAAAGATTTCAAGCTTGACCCTTTTTTTAGAAAAGGGATGTTCAAAAACAACCACGGGCGACGGTATCAGCCGCTGACGTGGATTACGGACATCCTCTTTTTTGAAACGGCTGATCTGATCATCAACGGGCGCCAGCACGATTTCTCTTTCCCGATGACCATCGGTCTGGCGAATAATGACACAGGGACCGGAGAAGACAACTTTTTTATTGTTATACAAATTAATTACGACCTGGCAATCCGAATTGAGCCACTTAAAGAAGTCGGAATTCACTCTGATACGAAATCCCGCGGGGCTGAAATCCACCAGTTTACCTCTGGCCAGGAAGCCGGTTTGAATCAGCTCGGCCGTGACACCGCGGCAGACAAACCGCCGGGTCTGACGTTGATTTAGAACATAGCATATTGTTGGTAAATGGACTTTACAACCTTCACTGCCGGTACTTAGAAGGCTCGCAGGTACCAGAATAATCGATTGACCATCTAAGATGATCAGATATCGAAATTGATAGTTTGCCAGTTTCAATTCTAATGGAATTTCATCCAACCACCGGCAGGTGACTTCATTTCCCATACATGGATCGGGTGATGCTCTTAACAGGATTCCTTCTTCATATTTTGGGTGGCTAAAATAGACAAAGATATGGCCACCCATAAAGTTGATATGGTTGAGAATATTGATCAGTTTTTCCTGATTTACTCTGGGGGAGAATTCGATACGGTTAAGCAGCTCCTGGTGCCGGAACAACCATGGCGGCGGCAGGGCTTCCACATCAGCAGAAAAAGAAGTCTTCTTTTTACTTATATCCATCTTTAAGGTTTTTACATCGGTAAATGCAACATTAACAGAAGCGTTTTATAAATTTAAGAGTTGAACCTTTTACACGTCAATTACCTTCAACCCGGCCTTCTCATCAAGGAGGAAAATTATTTTGAATACCCTGCCTCGTAGACATGTTAGATAGTTTGTCTTTCCTTTAGTTTTGAAATAGCTGAAACGTCTGCTTCGACTTCTTCATCAAGTTTTGTCAGTTTGTTGATTGCCCGCCCTACTATTTCTTCTTCCCAGAACGCCGCCAGCTCTTTCTTCAGAGAATCAAGAAGCTTATCTGTTCTTTTTTCTAAAAGCTTTTTATAGCGGGCATAAAAACGATAGCCGAAAAAGAGATTGATGAGTGCATAACTCCCCAGAGCTGCAAGACCTGCAGGGCTGAAGAGAGCGTAAAATGCCGTTACTAAAAAGTTGAGTATACTGCCCCCCCCGGGATGGTCAAGGAGATTCTGCCGCGCCCCTTCTCCTGCCAGAGCGAAGAACAGAAGAAAGAATAAAAGTGAGTAGGTGGCGTACTGGAGCCCCCGGAAAGGTAAATGGGACGATATCTTAGAGGATGTTAAAGATATTTGAAACACATTTTTTAATTTTTCATCCATATCCTCCACGTCACTCTTTTCATCCAGTATATCTTCAAGCCGGTTTATGAAAGAGGAGGGGATACCGCTGCGCAGGAATTGACCGGCTAACCGGTTTTTCAGCCTGTCAGACTGGCGCTTGAACGCAGCGGAAATTTTTTCTGTGGGGGGCTCAAAAACAGGCTCTTCAATTTTTCCACGATTTTTTACCAGCTTGCACCACTCTCCGATAGCGCAGCCAGGTCCCACCAGAAGAGAAGTGTCCTCCATTTTTGAAATGAGCGCCGGCCTCAACTCTCTTTCTATCAGTAATGCCATAGATTCCTGAACCACCTCTGTCCATTCTGATCGCTCACTCTCCAGTTGAACGACAGTTTTTTCTATTGTTTTGTGCAGTACTTCGAGGCTGGCCAGCTCTTCATCAAATGATGAAAGAAGCTTATTCAGTTCACTATCAAGATTGGCGGCCTTTATGCTTTGAACTTCTTTGATGTCCCTTTGCTGAAAGATCTGCTGGCGAAAGGCCGGAAATTGATTCCAGTGGGCAAGATTTCCGGAATTCAGGGCCTCGCTGGCCGATAGTGTATAGACTGGAGGATCTGCAAGTCCGCTTTCCCCCAGATATTCCTGCAGCCTGGCGATCAGCTTCTCCAGTTCCTTGGAACCCACGTCATACGGTTTTCCTTCGAATAATATATCTGTCTTGTTAAGGACGAAATAGAAGTTCTGTTTCGCCCTGGGGACAAAACGGAGAAACTCATAAAAGCGGCCATCCCCGTACTTTTCCGGCGATGTTACCCAGACAAGAACATCCAGATATTCCAGGAAATGGATGACATGTTCACGATGTTCACCCATGAGACTGTCAAAATCCGGAAGATCACAGAGAAGGATCTGCTGTATCGAATCTGCTTCGTGGGTGAACTCCTGCCATGAAACACCGGAGATGGGGAGAGACGACGGAAGTGGTGATTCAGAATGCCTGTAAATCAGAACGGAGTCTGTATGTGGCCGGCGGTGACTGGTGGACGAGATTACAGATCCCGCAAGGGCATTCATCAAACTCGATTTTCCTACACCCGTTCCGCCCAGGAGACCGACCATTAAAGAACTTTGTTTAAGTAAATCAAGCTTTTCCAGAAGATTTTGAGAATTTGCGAGTATGGTCTCCTTTTCTTCCCCGGAAAGTGTGAGAAAAGAGCAATCTTTCAATATGTTCTGGATGTGAAACAAATCATCCCGCAGTTGCCGGACAGTATCTTTCATCTGAAATTCTCCATCTGTCCCCGAAGGGATCGAAGGGCTTCGATAGTTTCCTGTGATGTCAGAAGAGGAACAAGGCACGATTCATAGCGATTTCTCTGTTCCCGTAATATAGAGAGCAGGCCATCCTGATAACGCTGGTTCAGTTCTCGAGCTATCTTCTGGAGTTCATGGTACGCAAAGAGATTTACCGATCCCTTTGTTATCAGCGGCGCAATTACGGTGTCCAGAGCCGCCTCTAAAAAGGTAATACCACCTCCTAAAACAACTTCAAAGGACAAAATCAGGATTCCCCAGAGGATAGACATCGAGTAGATGCCCAGTTCTTTACTTTTCGGGATGCCCCGGGCGAGATCCTGAAAGGCTTCTTCAAGCCAGTCAGCCAGATTTTCCTGTTCTTCCTGGATTTTTTCTCTAATTTCTTCACCGGTAAGCGCAATGTCCGGCTGTCGTAGTTCATATAAGAGTGAGGATGTGTCATCTGCGGGAGAAAGCCTTTCCAGAACAAGACGGTTAAACCGGTCAACAGTTGTCAGGACAGGCGAGATATCAACCCTTTGTCCGGCTTTTAAAAGTTCTTTTCTGTGGGACTCTGGAGTTTCCCTCTTTTTTAATCCGAGAAGTCTAAGAGGTATGAGAAAAAACCGGGTAACATAACGTCTTGGCCTTGCAAGCACATCATACTTATTGAAGATTTTTCTGATCTCATTCTGGATGTGGTTACGGCTTTCTTTTTCATGGCGGGCCTCTGTCTGTGAGAGAAGATACTGACTGCTGTCTTCAAAGAGCGAATAGAGTCCCTCCGTCCATTTTTGACCTGCCTTTTTTTCATCTTCCAGTAGATTGAGGAGAAAATCGATTTTATCTTTCAGGTTTTGGGCATTTCTTGTTTCACTATCCTGGAGGAGCTGGAGGAGTTTGTCCTTGCCTGACTCTTGAAAAAAGGCGGATGTAAATTTCCTGAATTCCTGCTGATTCGAAATTGACTCAACAGAGGGCTGCTGCATATAGGGTATGAGCCGGAAACGATCTTCCTGGATTTTCAGGTCCTGGTTCTGAAAAAAGAGGAAAACTTCCTCCCGTCTGGTCACCGGGTCGGCTTTGTTGAAAAGAAAAAAGTAAGGTTTTCCTTCCCTGTGAATACGGTAAAGGAATCGGGAAGGCACATCGTCGGCGTACTTTTCCTGGCTGGTTATGAAAACAATCACATCAGCCAAGAGATAAAGATCCTCGGCCATTTGACGGTTCTGTATCTCAAGACTGTCCAGATCGGGGGTGTCTGTCAGAACAAGATGACTGATATCATCCCGGGCGTGTTCTACTACAATAAAATTTCGAGAAACATGGGGAATATTGGGAGAGCCGTCATTTTTCTCTCTAATGCGTTTCACTTCAAATTCGGGGAATGGAAAATTATCTTCCAGAGGTGTTTTTTTATGGACATACGCTATGGTTCCCGCTGTCTTGGGTCTTTCCACACCGGTTTCACTTATGTATGATCCGCAAAGGGCATTAAAGAGTGTGGATTTCCCCGTTCCTGTCCCACCTATGAAGACGACCCAGAGTAGAGACTTTTTATGTTTATAATTGAAGGCTTTCAGTTGTCTTGCAAGGGATTTTTTGAGGTGGTTGATATCCTTTGCCGATTGCGTCAGGCCCGGACATTGCACCGCTTCCCACAAAAGATCGGGTTGCAGGGCTCGTAACTTGTTAGAACCAAAGTGAAAATCAGGTCCGGATATCATAGATTTGGATGCCTCCTGAAGTTTACGGTCGGGTGACAGGTATCTTATGTGTACCAAATGGGATGACAAACATCAACGCCATTTTTACTGGAACGAAAGAATTGATGGTTTCCCCTCTCGTTCCCACGCTCCAGCGTGGGAACGAGGTCCATTTGCTGAAAGCGCAAGTTACTTTCCATTATAATGCCGACGTGTCGGCATAGTGGAGCTTTTTACGAATGCATCAAGAGTTGATGTTTTTGTAAAAAAGACTTTGTTTTTGCTTGATAAATGTCCAATACAGGAATATAATGGCGAAAATTTATATACTTATAATGCAAGACGTTTGCAAAACTGTTCTACAAATGAATGACGGAGGTAAAGAATGAAAGTTGCAACTAAAATCAGCCTCTCACTTTTTATAATAGTCCTGATAATTACAGGCATTTCAGGTCCCTTTGTTTATATTGAGAGCAAGGAAGATATAAAAAAAGCAACATTCGCGCATTTAGAGACAACTGCCCGGTCGAGAGCAGAACATATAGAGACATTCCTGAAAATGCAAAAAGAAAAGATAATACAGCTATCTCAAAGCGCGGTTATTGCAAACCTTTTGCGTACAGACGAACAGAGTCCGGATTATGTGGACAAATTTGATGTGGTTGAAAAGAGAATAGAAAGAACAGAAAAGGCCACTGATTATTCTATTTATGAAATTTTTGTTTTAAATACGGAGGGGAAGGTTGTTGCCTCCAGTGATAGACACAAGATCGGTCTGGACAGATCCACCGATGCCTATTTCTTAGAAGGAAGGTCTGGACCGTATGTTAAGGATGTTTATTATTCCGAGACAACAAGTCAACCGGCGCTTGCCACTTCCTCCCCGGTTATAGATACAGAAACAAATAAGCTTTCAGGCGTAATCGTTGCCAGGATCAGCCTGGATGGATTAAACAAAATAACCGCCGAAAGAACCGGCCTGGGCAGGACAGGAGAGATATATCTGGTAAATAAAAACGGCTACATGATAACCCCCTCCCGCTTTATGAAAAACACCTTCCTCCTGTTAAAAACCGGTACCGAAATCAGAAGAGAAGCTTTTGAAGATGTTAAGAAATTCGACACGGAACTACATGAACACGAACCTCTTATATATAAAGATTACAGGAGCGTTAAGGTTTTAGGAACATATAATCATATACCGGAAATGCAGTGGGGCCTTATTGCGGAAATTGATAAATCAGAGGCATTTGCGCCTTTAACCAGAATGAGAAACATCTTTTTAACTGTCTTACTCATTGTTCTATTAGTAGCATGGTTAACAAGTGATAGGGTTTCAAGAATTATAACCAAACCTATCCACGTACTGCATGAAGGAACCGAGATAATAGGCCGGGGGAATCTGGATTATAAAGTGGGCACAGACGCAAAGGACGAAATCGGCCAGCTTTCGAGGGCGTTTGATAAAATGACGGAGGATCTGAAGAAAAGTACAGCCTCTATAGGTGAACTCAATAGAGAAATCACCGAGCGCAAGCGGGCGGAGGAAAGATTAAAGGAAAGTGAGGGACGTCATCGCATGTTGTTTAAATCTTCCCGTGATGCGATAATGACTCTTGAACCACCCACGTGGGCGTTCACGTCCGGCAATCCCGCTGCAGTAGAGATGTTTAAATCCAGGGATGAAGAGGAATTCACGTCTCTTGGTCCCGGGGACCTCTCACCCGAAAAACAACCGGACGGCATGCCCTCAGGCGAAAAAGCCAAGAACATGATTATGAAGGCGATGGATGAGGGGTCAAACTTTTTTGAGTGGACCCACAAACGAGTAACCGGAGAATCCTTCCCAACCACAGTACTACTAACAAAGGTAGAGCTTGAAGGCAAAGTATTTCTACAGGCGACCGTTAGAGACATCACCGAGCGCAAGCGGGCGGAGGAAGCGCTGCAGCAGGCTAAAGAGGAAGCCGAATCTGCCAGCCTTGCCAAGACTGAATTCCTGGCCAGTATGAGCCATGAGATAAGAACACCGATGAATGCAATCATCGGGATGGCCGATCTGCTTCAGGAAACTCCTCTCATACCCGAACAGCAGCAATACGTTCAGGTCTTTCAGTCAGCAGGGGAAAACCTCTTGAACACTATTAACGACATTCTTGATATTTCCAAAGTGGAAGCGGGCCACATTTATCTAGAAACAATTGACTTTGATCTTAACGATATGATTGAAAAAATAGGTGAAGTGATGGCCATACGCGCCCATGAAAAGGGCCTGGAACTGGCCTGTAATATTATGGAGGATGTCCCGACAGGCCTCCTGGGTGATCCTGTCCGCCTGAGACAGATATTGATAAACCTTATCGGGAATGCTATCAAGTTTACTGAAAAGGGCGAGGTGTTCATTCAGGTACAAAAGCAGGGATCAGGGGTCAGTGGTCAGGAGTCAGAGGTCAGGGGTCAGGGGTCAGTGGATGCAAAAGTGGAATTGTTATTTTCGGTAACTGACACCGGTATTGGCATCCCCCCGGAAAATATCGATACAGTTTTTGACGTTTTCACGCAGGCCGATTCATCAACCACCCGCAGATACGGCGGGACGGGGCTTGGTTTGACCATTTCAAAACAGCTTGTGGAACTTATGGGCGGACATATCCGTGTGGAAAGTGAGCCGGGTCAGGGAAGCACCTTTTCATTTACGGCAAAGTTTGATGTTCAAACCGAACCGAAAGAATATATTGAAAGACTTCCGGTGGATTTAAAGGGTTTCAAAGTGCTTGTTGTAGATGACAACGCCACGAATCGAATAATCTTGAGCAAGGCTCTTTCCGGATTGGGAGCTCTGGTAACGGAGGCAGATAGCGGCGAGCATGGACTCGCCGAGTTCAAACGCGCCGCAGATGCGGCCCATCCATTCCAATTAGCGTTGATCGATGGACGTATGCCAGTCATGGACGGATTTGAACTTGCGAAACACATAAAAGAAGAGATGGGTGGAGTCAAGGATACGGCCATTATGATGCTCACTTCAGATAATCGCCGCGGCGATACTGCCCGATGCAGGGAGCTCGACATTGCGTTTTATCTGGTAAAACCCGTGAAAAAAGCCGAACTGCTGGATGCCATCGCCGTCATTTTAGGCCGCAAAACGGTGCCTGCTGCAGGCAGGATTCCGGAGGTTGAATCTGTAGATTTTACCAAAGTCCGCTCCAATAACATCCTGCTTGTTGAGGATTCAGCGGATAACCGTCTTCTTATTCAGTCATATTTTAAGAGGACTTCAGATCATATAGACATAGCGGAAAATGGCGAGATCGCTGTTGAGAAGTTCAAGTCAGGAGAATATGACGTTGTTCTGATGGATATACAGATGCCGGTAATGGACGGCTATACAGCTACCGGTGAGATCAGAAAATGGGAAAGGGAAAAAGGGAGAAAGGAAGCACCAATCATCGCTCTTACCGCCCATGCCATGAAAGAGGATGTCCGGAAGAGTCTCGATGCAGGGTGTACTGATCACCTGACAAAGCCGATAAAGAAGGCAGTGCTTATGGAAACGGTATCCAGATATACCGGCGAGAATCAGCAAAGTAATGAGGGGAATACATAACCATGACACAAAATAACGATACAGAACGGAATGAAAAAATAATTATCCATGTGGATCCGGATATTGAGGACCTTATCCCGGGTTTTCTTGAAAACAGGCGCAGGGATATAGAGACCATCGAAGACTCTCTTGCCTCGAATGATTACGAAACAATCCAGAGGCTGGGACATTCGATGAAGGGAGCCGGCGGCGGATACGGATTTGATGAGATCACGGATATAGGGCTACACATTGAAAATGCGGCAAAGGAAAAAAACGCCGATGAAATCCAAAGACAGGCAGGCAAACTTTTAAATTACCTTGAAAATATTGAGGTAGTCTATGAATAATTCAGAAAAATCTCTGATCCTGTGTATAGATGATGACGGGGATACTTTGAGGTTGTTTGAACGGTTTCTTGCAGGCAGCGGTTATGATGTAATTACTGCCGAGAGCGGTCTCAAGGGGCTGGAAGTAGTTGATACCGTCAAACCCAATCTTATACTGCTTGATGTTCAGATGCCTGAGATGGACGGTTACGAGGTCTGTTCCAGGTTACAGGAGAGCGGTGAAACCGCATATATTCCCGTAATATTTGTTACAGCTCTGGGAGAGGAGCGGGACAGGGCGAGGGCATTTGCCGTAGGTGCTGCCGACTACCTTATAAAACCAATCAAGAAAGATATCCTCACAGAAAAAGTTCGTACACATATAAAGACAGATATTAAGTGGAAGGAACTGCAGGAAGATGCCGGAACATGGTACGAAAGGGTACTGCCGGCCAGTTTTATCCAGTTCAAGGAGTTCCTGTTTGATAAGTTGAATCTGAATCCTGAGGAAAGATATAAATTTTCCAGCATTTCTACATCGGAAATTTATTCAATATCTTTGGATGCGGGAATTGACGAGAACTTGATGGCCAAATATATTGCAGAGTTTCTTAAACTGCCATACATTCCTCACATTGATCCTGAAGATGTTCAACTGGGTGTGCTCCCGACAACGTTTTGCAGGTCAAATCATGTCGTAGCGGTAAACGATATGTCTGCAAAAAAGGCCTTTGTAGTAAGCAACCCTTTCGACTGGGATCTTTCAGATACATTAATGAAATTTTCGGGTCTGGATAAGATGTCCAGACTCATAATAACAGAGCCCGCCAATATAGATTCATTATTTGAACATGACAAATCAGTGCGGGTCGAAACGATTTCTGCAGATGGGAAGAAAGTAAAAACTGAAGGACTGGCCGTGGAGGCAGTCGCAAAACTCTCAGAATCGGAAATCAAGAAACGCCCCGTTGTGCACATTGCAAACACCATCATCAACACGGCTGTATCTGAAAGAGCGAGTGACATCCACATAGAGCCAAAGGAGATTGATACTGTAGTGCGCTTCAGGATTGACGGGGATTTAAGGGAAATGTTCAGAGTGAAGAAGGACACGGGAAATAAACTTATGTCCCGGTACAAGGTGCTCGGAGGTCTTGATATAACAGAGAAAAGGAAACCACAGGATGGGGCCTTTGTGGCAATTATAGACGAGAGGACCTTCAATTTAAGACTGTCCACTACTTCAACGCCCGGCGGCGAAAGCTTAGTTATGCGATTGCTGGAACCATATACAAAACCGACAGAACTGACCGAACTTGGCATGATGGATAGACAGGTTAACACCTTAATTGATGCGGCCGGCCGGAGCGCCGGACTGATTCTGATAGTAGGGGGAACCGGATCAGGGAAGACTACAACTATTTACAGTCTTCTCAGCAAAGTAGACTGCGAGACACGCAGTTTAATGTCCGTTGAAGATCCTGTTGAATACCGTATACCTCTTGCCAATCAGCAGCAGGTAAATGAAAAGGCGGGGGTTACATTTGATTCCCTTCTAAAAGCCGCCGTAAGACAGGATCCTGACATTCTGTTCATGGGTGAAATCAGGGATAACTATTCCGCGAAGATGGCTATTGATTTTGCAAGTACAGGACACCTGACCATTACAACCCTGCATACATCAAACGCTACCACCGCCATTTTCCGTCTTGAAAGGCTGGGAATTGACCGGGGGATAATGGCGGATACCATTCTTGCTGTCGTGGCTCAGAGATTATTGAAGAAACTCTGTCCGCATTGTAAAGAAATAGCGCCGATTTCTCCTGAAGAAGCAGAAATGTTGTCACCATTTACAGATGACATCCCATCCCGTGTCGCCCATCCTGTGGGTTGTCCTGAATGCAGGGACACAGGATATTATGGGCGTGAAGGGGTCTATGAAAATTTATCATTGGACCCGGAAATTTCTGAAATGGTTCGCGCCGGTGTTTCTATCGCGGAGATAAGAACCTTTATCCATGAAAGAAGGGACTACCTGGTAACCGATCATGCCCTGGAAAAAATGAGAGACCACATTTTCACGCCGAAGGATATCTATGAAAATGTGCTGATGGAGGAGGTAGACTTCAGAAAGTCACCACCTGAAAAAATTCTCCCGGAAACTGCTCCACCCGAAGAAAAAACAGAAGACCGGCCATCTATTCTCATTGTTGAGGATGACGAGGACAATCGAAAGTTGATAGCTCGTTTTCTGGAAAACCGTGGTTACAAAGTTACCGTTTCGGAAGACGGCATAGATGCTCTACTTTGTTTAGGCAAAGAAGATTTTGATCTTATCCTTTCTGATGTAGACATGCCAAATTTAAACGGGTTTAAATTACTTGAGATGGTAAGTCAAAAAGGCATTGAAGCGCCTGTGGTATTTTTGACGTCCAGAATCGATCCGGAAGACGAAAAAAAGGGATTTATGCTGGGAGCAATGGATTATATAAGGAAGCCAATCAAGAAGGATATCCTGTTGCTCAGGATTGAGAGGCTTATTAAACAGACAGGAAAGTAAGGGGGTAAAAATGGATAAAGAAATAAAATCTGCCGCGGGTTGTAAAAGATGCGGAAAACCGGTTGATAGTGGAGAGATTTACTGCAGCCAGTGTATAATTGAGCTTGCGGAAGAAGACATTACGGAGTCAGAGGAAATACCCCGAGTAGAACGGCCAAAGAAAAGCAGGGTAAAGGCAGTGGTTCAATGTTTCATTCTTTTAGTTTGTATCGCTATAATCGCAATACAGATTCCCAAATTAATTTCCGCATTTGAAAAGGATAAGCCTGTAAGATACGGTACATACTCAACAGACGCAAAGACTGACCAGTGCATAAATAATCTGTGGCAGATTTCAAAGCTGTTGCAGGAGAAGAGGTTGCCGGCCGATAACATAGTATGTCCGGCAAGCGGTAAGCCATACGTGGTAACCAATACAGGGGAAGATATTGTAGTGTCCTGCCCCGCTCCGGGACTTTATGGCTTTTCAATAATTAAGGTAAGCAAAAAACATCCTGTACCGGAGATAAAAAAATGAAGATATTAAGAAACAATTCCAGAGGTTTTACCCTCATAGAGATAATGGTAGTTATTGTTATCATAGGCGCCTTGATGTCAATTGCCGTTCCATATGGAAAGACCTATCTTGACAGGGCTCGTGCCGCCCATTGTCTGGCAAACAGACACAATATTGAGATGGAAGAATATAGCCGTCTTATAGGAAAATCTTCCTGCGACGAAATAACAGGGCGGTTTTTTACTGCTAACAGCGTGAATTCCAGGGAGACTTCCCTGTTATGTCAACCGACTGATTACACGCTCTATAACTTCTTGCATGATGGCCGGAATGCCGGCGTAGCAAATGCTGTACCGATAAGCAAAAAATCTTCATCAATAGATGAAAAATGGAAATGCCCTTCCGGCGGGACATATATATGGGTTGAGGATCCGAAGAATCCTGATTATCCAAGAGTTGTATGTTCCATACATGGAGGAGCGATTCTGTCTCCATCGGGTCCGGGGGGAGCAAAATTTCTATTCTCCAGCGACTTTGACAATATGGACTCCCTTACTCCATTGAGAGGAAAATGGAAAATCAGGAAAGGAACGCTGGTGCCCACAAGGCATGGAGAAAACCGTCTGGTATTCGGTGAAGCAAAATGGACGGATTATGAAGTAAAGACAAGCGCCACATTAGAGAAAGGTAGGGGCTATGGCATCTATTATCGGGCAGATGGTGAGCGCGATATATCGGGTTATATTTTTCAGTATGATCCCGGTTATGGAGAGTCTTTCCTGGTGCGAAGAGTCTACAAGGGTAATGAAGAAAAATCGCCTTTCCAGCGGGTGAAGATGCCCAAAGGTTTTTCTATTTACAATCAATCTCATGAAATCAGTATCGCCGTTGAGGAAAACCACCACGTGATAAAGATTGATGGTGATACAACCCTTGATTTTAAGGACGATACATTCTCATCCGGTATGGCAGGTTTCAGAAGCTGGGGTAAGTCAGAAGTGGCTTTCAATGATGTGGCTGTATCTGAGATTGATTAGAGTTTCACAACCCAACAAGACTTCGGGTGGGAGGAAGAATGAAAATCCTGATTGCAGAAGATGAAAAGATTTCTCGCATGGTCCTGATAAGGACATTGGAGAAGCGCGGGTACGAGGTTTTATCGGCACGGGACGGGCAGGAGGGATGGGAAATATTTCAGAAAGAAAAAGAGAATATCTCTATCGCCATCCTTGACTGGATGATGCCGGGGATGGACGGGCTGGAATTGTGCAGGCGGATAAAAGAGGCTGCTATTTCTCACTATGTTTATGTGATATTCCTGACGGGGAAAAGAGATATAGAAGATATTGTTGAAGGGCTCGAAACAGGTGCGGATGACTATCTGACAAAGCCATTTGACAAAAGAGAGTTATTCTCCAGAGTAGAAGTGGGACAAAGGATTGTTGATCTTGAAAAGGCTCTGCAGGAGTCGAACCGGAAGCTCCACGAAATGGCTGTTACGGATAGTCTCACAGGGATTTTTAACAGAAGGGCCATTTTGGAACGCTTAGGGGATGAGCTTTCCCGTGCAGGCCGCGAAAAACCCCCTCTTTGCCTGATGATGCTCGATATTGATCACTTCAAAAGGGTTAATGATGAGCACGGACATGCTGTGGGTGATAAGGTACTGGTCGAAGTTGTGAACAGGGTAAATTCTCAACTGAGGCCCTATGATGTCATGGGCAGGTATGGTGGTGAGGAGTTTCTGCTTGGTATGCCCGGGGCAGACCCCGAAAACAGCAGGAAAATTGCGGAAAGGATTCGTACCTCCATCTGCGAAAAGCCTTTTGAGACCGATGATAAAAAATTGAATGTGAGCATAAGCCTGGGCGTGACCAGCATTGTACCGTCAAGAGATAGTGACACAAATAACCTCCTGGAAGCTGTGATAAAGACTGCGGATGACGCTCTCTATAAGGCAAAGGAAACAGGCAGGAACAGAGTGGTTTACGGATAGGGTAAATTTCAACATTCAGATTAGAAGAGAAGGAGCTGAAAAATGGAAGAAAAGGCAAGGATTTTAGTTGTTGAGGATGAGAAGGTTGTTGCCGAGGACGTAGAGAGGATTCTGCGG
>JAYEGA010000042.1:0-15817 GCA_034658835.1 Thermodesulfobacteriota bacterium | reverse complement strand
TGAAGGACATGTAATAGTAACCAATCCGCCTTATGGTATTCGGATGGGGGGAGGCGAGAACCTTGAAATGTTTTATAAAAATCTCGGCGATTTTCTGAAACAGAAATGCAAAGGCTCGACCGCTTTTGTTTATTTCGGAGAACGGGAGTATATCAAAAAAATCGGGCTGAAAACATCATGGAAAAAGCCGCTCAAGGCAGGCGGGCTTGACGGCAGGCTGGTTAAATACGAGCTTTACTGAGAACACTAAGAGGGGTTGCCCCTGGCATTTGAAAAAACCTGGTACAAGGATACAATCGGGAAGGGTATTGATACACAGTTCGGGGATATGGTTTTGCAATAACACATTCAAAACGGGTTGTTCGATGCCGCACAGATGGAATGTTGTATTGCAAGAGCAGATCCCCATCTCCCTGTCAAGTTAGTATTGCTTGGTTTCGTTCCTCCCGCCAGAGGCGGATATTTGACAACCAACCTACAAGTCTGGCTTTCTCAATCTATTTCTTGACATAGTGATGTTGTAGGTATAATCAGGTTTCACGGCGGGAGTTGTCGAGTAGTGGCTGCGGGATTTTCCCGCCATAGAACTTAACGTGGATAATGCAAAAATTTGGCTTAATGTGGAGAAATGATGGACGAAAAGAACATCGTAAAGATTGCGGCAGAATTAAAACTGAGAGAAAAACAGGTGTTGTCGGTGGCTCAGCTTCTGGATGATGGTGCTACGGTGCCGTTTATAGCCCGGTATCGAAAAGAAGTGACGGGCGAACTGGACGAAGTAAACATCATCACCATTCGCGATCGGCTGGAGCAACTTTACGAGCTTGACAAACGGCGGGAGGCTATCCTGAAATCCCTTGAGGACCAGGGTAATCTCACGGATGATCTGAAAGCAAAGGTAGAGGCAGCTGAAACGCTGGCTATTCTGGAAGATATTTACCTGCCATACCGGCCGAAGCGCCGCACTAAAGGTATGATGGCAAAGGAAAAGGGACTCGAACCCCTGGCGAATAAGATTTTTGGACAGGGTGACCTGGACCCGCAGGCCGAAGCGGCGGCTTTTATTGATTCTGAAAAGGGTGTGGATAATATTGAAGATGCCCTTGCGGGGGCCCGGGACATTATTGCTGAGTGGATCAATGAAGATGCCGAAGCAAGGTCGGAGCTTCGTGAACTGTTTGCCCGGAAAGCAGCGATCCGTTCCAGAATAGCCAAGGGTCAGGAAGAGGATGGCATCAAATTCAAGGATTACTATGAGTGGGAAGAGCCTGCTTCCATGGCCCCGTCACACCGCGTTTTGGCCATACGTCGCGGGGCTCATGAAGGATTTCTCATCTTTCATATCCTTCCGCAGGAGGATGAGGCTGTTGCGATTTTAGAGAGCCGTTTTGTAAAGGATAACGGTCAGGCCGCGGAGCATGTTCGCCTGGCCATTAAAGACAGCTACAAGCGTCTTCTATCACTCTCCATGGAGACGGAAATCCGTCTGGAAATTAAGAAGCGGGTGGAAGCAGAGGCGATCAGGGTTTTCGCGAAAAACTTACGCAATTTACTGCTCGCCTCGCCTCTTGGACAGAAAACCGTGCTTGCCATCGATCCCGGTTATCGCACCGGCTGTAAGATCGTATGCCTCGATCCGCAGGGAAAGATCATGCACGACGATACTATATTTCCTCTTGAGCCTCAAAAACGCACGGATGAATCGGCCGGAAAGCTGAAGATGCTGGTCGAAAAGTTCAATATTGAAGCGATTGCTGTCGGCAACGGTACGGGAGGACGCGAAGCAGAGACATTTTGTAAAAACATTGATTTTGGCCGGCATGTGACAGTAGTGATGGTCAATGAAAGCGGTGCGTCGGTATATTCGGCATCGGAAGCGGCGCGAGAAGAATTTCCGGATTATGACGTGACAGTTCGTGGCTCCGTGTCAATCGGCAGGCGCTTGATGGACCCACTGGCGGAACTTGTAAAAATTGATCCGAAATCTATCGGCGTTGGGCAGTATCAACACGACGTAGATCAAAAAGCCCTGAAAAAATCTCTTGATGATGTTGTGTCCAGTTGTGTGAATGCCGTCGGTGTGGAGGTTAACACTGCGAGCAAACAGCTCCTCAGCTATGTATCAGGGCTTTCGGAGAGGTTATCGGGAAATTTAGTTACGCACCGCAATGAAAATGGAGCATTTCTTTCGAGGACGAAACTGCTGAAAGTTCCCGGTATGGGTCCGAAAACGTTCGAGCAGGCGGCCGGTTTCTTGAGGATTGGAGGAGCTAAAAATCCTCTTGATGCTTCGGCCGTCCATCCTGAAAGTTACCCCGTTGTCGAAGCGATGGCCAAAGACCTCGATTGTACTGTAGCCGACCTGATGGATGATCACGAACTGCGGAACAAAATCAAATTGTTGGATTATGTAACCGATACAATCGGCATACCAACGCTGAAAGATATTATGGACGAACTTGCAAAACCCGGAAGGGACCCGCGCGAACAGTTCGAACTTTTTACATTCACGGAAGGCGTCAACGAAATTTCCGATCTGGAAGTGGGCATGAAACTTCCGGGTGTAGTAACAAATGTCACGGCATTTGGGGCGTTTGTTGATATTGGAGTGCACCAGGACGGTCTTGTACACATCAGTGAGCTTGCCGACAGGTTTGTCCGCGATCCGCACGATGTCGTGGTTGTGAACCGGAAGGTAATGGTTACTGTTATGAGTGTGGATGTTGAGAGGAATCGTATTTCGTTGTCGATGAAAAAAGATCCGTTCGAGCCACGTGAACGACGAAGTGAAGAAACAGAAACGGTAAAAAAGCAGAACGGCAAACGTCCAAAGCCGAAACAGCGTGAAAAACAGGCACCACCCGGAGGCCCATTCGCGGATGCCTTAAAAAACTGGAAGTCCTCAAGATCGTAAAGTTGGTATTATATTGTTATGTAAAGATATTTATCCTGCCGCACCGGAAGGAGCTAACGCCGGATTCTTCATGTGGGACAGAAGGATCCGCTTTTATTCATCTTCTCGGCTCCCCTGGCTAACCAGTCTAAGAATCTTTTCATAACCCCATAACTATCAGCCTTTATTGGGGGAGGAGGATTTTTTGATGCCGGAACAGGCGAATGAATTGTTCTTTTTTTTGAAATATACTTTTTAATCTTTATCTTTCTCCTTGATTTTACTTATCATGGATATCCCCGGATTCGTCAAGACATTTTTTATACATTTCTAAAGTAAGTTTTCCCGCTGTCCAATAATTTCTGTTCTAAATTTTACCATAATGGTATATTTCTAAAGAAACTCTTACAGGGAGGATGTTCGAATGACAGGATCGATTTTTACCGATGAAGATATAAAAAGGATCGAGGCTGAGAGGCTGACTGAAGAGAAGGCGCTGGCCCAGCTTGAGTTTTTCAGAATGGGTGCTCCTTTCGTCAGGTTGAACAGACCCTGTATGGTTGGTGATGGCATTACGGTTATTCCTGAGGAGGAGAGGGAAGGATTGATAGCCGTTTATGATGGAGCGGTCAAGAAAGGGAGGATGACGAAGTTTGTGCCTGCTTCAGGGGCAGCGAGCCGCATGTTCAGGGACTGGTACAAATGCTATGAAAGTAAAAGTCTTGATTCAGACCCTGAAATGGGGGCGGACTTTGCCGGAGATCTTGACAAGTATGCCTTCTACGATGACCTTAGTGGTATCGTTTCGCGGGAAGGTTATGACGTTGTTGATCTGATCAGAGATAAAAAGTTTTCGATAATCCTGGAATATATTCTGACTGTTAGGGGTTTGAATTATGCCCATCTTCCCAAGGCGCTTCTTAAATTCCATGTATACCCGGATCACAATCGGACCTCCCTTGAGGAGCATATGGTTGAAGCGGCTCTGTATGTGCGGGATGCCGGGAGTGTCTGCCGGATTCACTGTACGGTTTCTGAAGAACATAAATCTGATGTAGGAAATTATTTTTCACGTGTAAGGGAATATTATGAAAATCGTTATGGCGTGACATTTGATTTCCGTCTTTCCGCCCAGTTTACATCAACCAATACCATTGCTGTGGATATGGAGAACCGCCCCTTTCGAGACAGCAAAGGAATACTAATTTTCAGGCCGGGTGGGCATGGGGCTCTTCTGAAAAACCTGAACGCCATTGATGGAGACATTATATTTTTAAAAAATATTGACAATATTGTTCCTGACAGGCTGAAGGAGATAACTGTCCGGTATAAAAAGATTTTGGGGGGTTATCTTGTGAGGCTTCAGGAAGAGATATTTAAGTATTTGCGACTGCTATCTTCTGAAGAAATGGATAAAAAGTTTTTATCAAAGGTAGCAAGTTTTTGCGAAGAGAGACTCCATATTGTTTTCCCGCCGGGATTTGAAGGCTTTTCTGATGTTGCGAAAAAAGATTTTCTTGTTGACAGGTTGAACCGCCCGCTCAGAGTATGCGGTATGGTGAAAAATGTGGGGGAGCCCGGTGGAGGGCCCTTCTGGGTGGAGGAAGAGGATGGGACACAATCATTACAGATTATAGAGGGGGCTCAGATAGACATGGGTTCGGAACAGCAGAGGGAGATCTGGACATCTGCCACTCATTTTAATCCGGTTGATCTGGTATGCGGAGTTAGGGACTACAGATCAGAAAAATTTGATCTGGATGGGTTTGTCGACAGGAAAACTGTTTTAATTACGCAGAAATCCGAGGAGGGCAGGAACCTGAAGGCGCTGGAGCTTCCCGGCTTATGGAACGGTTCCATGGCATACTGGAACACCATTTTTGTAGAGGTGCCGATTGAAACCTTCAATCCGGTTAAGACAGTAAACGACTTGCTGAGAAAACAGCATATGGCGTTATAAAAACAGGTAAAAGGTGAAAGGTGAAAGGTGGAAGGGGTTGTCTTAAATAATCAAATTTTTCACATCTTCTTTTTTGGCCGCTGTTGTGGAGATTAACTTGTCAATCGTTCCGATTTTGCATTCGGCCGAAACCTCTTCGCTGTCCGGGGCATCACTGTAAAGGGCGCATATCGCGGCCGCACGATCAAGGGTTTTATTGTCGCATCCATAAGGTATCAGGACAGTCGGTCCAGGAAAGCCCTTCATATTAATGACTGTATCTTCATCCTCCGAGAAATTCTGGATGGTTGCGTTATCTTTCTTGTTCCTTCCGACAATTATTTTGGTCTTCTCGTTTAACCTGATGTGTCTTCCGGATTTCAGAAGTTCTATATCTCTGATCTTGAAATCTTTCTGGTGTTCAAACAGGTCTTTTAACCTTTTTGAAAACATCGGATCAGTGAGAAGGCATCCTCCGGCAGGGGTTGAATAGTCTGTTATACCGTATTCTTTGGCCATTTCTATCTGTCGCTTTCGGCCTCTCCCCTGTATGTCAAGGAGCTTTCCCCTGTTAATTTTCCCTTCAGTTTCCGGTATCGTTTCCGGGAGGAAATTTGCACTCAAAGGCCGCAGGATATATCCATCATATCCTGAATTTTTTGCTACTACATGAAGGGATTGTTTGCTCTGTGACATGGGCCGCTGCCCCAGAACTTCACCCGTAAACAGAAAATCTGCCCCGAGTTCTTCCATTTTCTTTCCCGCTATTTTCAGCATTAGCGCATGGCAATCTATACAAGGATTCATGTTCCGGCCATATCCATACGTTGGCGCCTTGAGCATGGCAAGATGTTCTTCTGTGATGTTTAGGGTGAGCAGGGGAAGACCAATCCTTTTTGCTGCTTCCTTGGATTTTTGGGCACCAAAAAAGGGGGTTACGAAGGTTATGCCCAGAACATCGATACCCTGTTCCTGTATAACCTTTACAGCAAGTATACTGTCCAGACCCCCTGAAAAAAGTGCTAACGCTTTTGCTTTCAATATTTAATTGAATTTACCCCCCATTTTTCATAAAGCAATCCATGGATTTCTTGATCTATGTCAAAATCGGTAAGATACATGGAGTTTTTGTTTTTCGTTATCTTTATCGCGGGAAGGTTGATAATCACTCTCGGTTTAAATGTCCTTTCGGGAATAGAAAACTTGAAATCGTCGAAGGAGAAAGGAATATTCAGGGTATAGAGAACCTTTTGAATTACTGTTTTTTTCCGTTCTCCTTCGGATATAAAAACGATTCTGATTCCCCTTTTTCTGAATATGTTTATGAATTGCTGGGATAAATTTTTAAAGTTAATGATTACATATTTATCTTCAGTCTTCAATAATAGATCAGCGCTAACCGACATATCAAAACCGTCTTTGATCGAGTCAAATATCTTGACCTCAACATTTTTTGAAGGTGTGTATCCAAAAGTTGTAAGTAAGGAATCTACCAGTTCTCTGTTTGTGCCGGAGTTGATTGTGGGAGAGTGGAGAACAGAATAGTTTTCATCTGCAGCATTTACAATTCCGGATTCTGCCATGATTTCTGTGATTGGCAGACCATTTTTTTGGGCATATTTTTTTATTGCCAATGGCAACAGCTGTGAGCGGTCTTTGACGAGGTTTAATCCATAAAGATGCGGTTTTCTATTTGGGAATGTTTTGCTTGATACAAGCCAGTCAAGTAATATCTTGATCTTGGGAGTTTCCCCCACTTTTGCATATTTCCCAAATTTTTTGAAGGAGTATGTTTTCGACCTGTTTATTATTTCTTCAAGGATGGAAAATATTCCTTTGTTACTTTTTATAATGGAGTAATTTCTCCATGTTGATTCAATCATTTTCTTGAGATCATCGGGTATCTGGCTGGAGAAGTCGAGTAAAATCCTGCTTCCGTCGTCCAGTTCGACAACCGGTACAATGGAACAGTTGACTGTTACCTGTCCGACCGGGGGAATGGGGATGTAGTAATTTCCGGCCGTTATTACCGATCCGTCCATTCGATTTATCATACGTCTGATCACCGGCAGATGATTCTTTGCAGGTATGAAGGTTTCTGCCTTGCCGGCAATTTCTTTGCCAATCTCGGAGGTACCTCCTCTCTTTGTGGTTTTCAGTGCGTCTTTTCCGGGGATGAGTAAAGTCTGTCCGGGGTAAATTCTATCAATGTTCTTTATTTTCGGATTCAGGCGTTTTATAATTCTCAATATCCTGTAAATGTTTCTATGTGTTACCCCCAATTGGGTTCGGATAATATTTGATAAAATATCCCCTTTTTTTACAACGTATGGGTAAAGCTTTACTTTTGATATGGCTGTTTTCTTGAATGAGAGATATGCTGTGTCCTCTTTTGCGCATAAAGCATCGGATGGAATGGTGAAAATCAACAGTAAAAGGATTACAGAAAAATAACCTGATAAATTGCAACGGTTCATAGAATTTCTTTCCTTGAATGTGAGTTTAAATATTTTAACTTCATATTTTATATAAATTATCCTTGAAAGTCAAATCCAACATGCTTCGAATAATCCGAAATCATAAAGATTTATAGAGTATATCTTAAATGTTTCAGTTTTTGTTGCAAGATAGAACTTGAATGATATAATAGCGAGATTTGAAAGAGGACAATGCTATATCCATTTATGGGGGAGTGAATATTTTTTCTACGAGTGGAGGGTAAAAGCAAAATGGCTTTTAGAGATAGAGATGCGGAATTCTTGAAGGAATTCCAGGAACGATTTGAAAAAAAAATAAGAGAGAACGAGATAGACGCTTTGAAACACTGGAAGGAACGCCTTGATAAATTGATTTCCATGAGGCCCGATGGGATTGCATCGCTCCAGCTTGAGATGAAAAAACTTTCCGATATGATGGAAAACAGGATCAAGATACTAAAAAGGAATTGAGATGAAGGATATAGTAAACTTTTTATTTGAAGTAGGTATGTTGAGAAAGACTCCGAGGACAGGTTTTCAGTTTCTCGGTTCCGGCTGTGAATCAGTTGCGGAACATATACTGAAAACAATATTCATAGGGTATACCTTGTGTAAACTGAGAGATGATGTTGATGAATTAAAGGTTCTTAAAATGTGCCTTGTTCATGATCTTCCCGAGGCAAGAACAGGGGATATGAACTATGTCTATAAAAAGTATGTTACAGTAGATGAGGATAAAGCAGTAAGGGAACTTACAGAAGAGCTCTTGTTTGGAGACGAAATCAAGGCTGCCATAGATGAATTTAATGAAAAAAAGACAGAGGAATCCCTCATTGCCCATGATGCTGACCAACTCTCTTTGATTTATCAGCTCAAGGAGTGTGGAGATCTGGGGAATAAGTATAGCAGAGAATGGATAACTTTTGCTGCAAGAAGACTTTTTACCGATACCGCCAAGAAGATGGCAGATACTATAATTGAAACAGATTCATCCGGATGGTGGTTCAAGGATAAAAGCGACTGGTGGGTAAACGGAAATAATGGGTAGCGTAGCCTTTTAAGGCTGCCAAATATTGTGCAGGGCTAAACTTGTCCCTGACCCAGATTTAAAGCTGGAGAGGTGACCATGAGAAGAACAAATGTATTAATTGTTGCGGTTATTTTATTTATTTTTTGGGGAATCATGGGATGTGCAACCAACCGCTTGAAGGAAGAACGGGCAAATGCACATCTTGACGTTGGAATCGCGTATATCAAAGCCGGGCAACACACTATTGCCCTGAAGGAGCTCCTTGAAGCGGAAAAGTTAAATCCGAAGAATCCGGAAATTTACTACTATCTTGGCATATCTTACCATGGAGAGGGACTTGTAAAGGAAGCAATAAAAGGGTTTAAAAAGGCGGTAAATTTAAAACCGGACTATTCGGAGGCCCACAATTATCTTGGCACTATTTATTTTAGTATGGGTCTTTGGGATGAGGCGATAGTGGAATTCAATGAGGCTCTTTCCAACATTCTTTACTCGAGACCGGTAACAGCGCTGTATAACCTGGGAAAGGCCTATTACAAAAAGGGTGATTATCAAACAGCGTTGGCAAAGTATAATGAAGCTGTGAAAAAGGAACCGAACACCGTACTTCTTCCTTTAATAGAAAATGATATAGGAATTATCAATTTTGATACAGGGAATATAGATGAAGCGGTAAAGCACTTCAAGAAGTCGCTGAAGATGGTTCCCTTATTTACTGAATCTCATTACTGGCTGGGGCAATGCTATGTCAAACAGGGAAATGTACGGGGGGCAATAGAGGAGTTTAGAACCGTCATCAAGACTGCTCCGGAGTCGGAATTTGGCAAGAAGGCAGAGGAGAGCCTCGAAGCTGTTGAAAAGTAACAGAAGAATACAATAGGAGTACGACAGATTATGGCTACAAAGAAAAAGAAGAGAATCAGTGCAATAAAATCGAAAAAAAGGAAAAAGAATATAAAACGGGTTTTCCTTTCCGTGATTACTGTAGTTATAGTTGGTTTCCTGTTTTTCTTCTTTGTGACTCTCTTTGATTATGTATATCCACCAACCACCGGTAAAGGGGTTTCCTCAAAGAAAAAGGAGAAGCAGAAAGTAATGCTTTACTTTTCAGATTCGAACGAACGATTTCTGGTTCCCGAAAAAAGATATATTCCGAAAGAAAAAAACGTAAATGATCAGGCAGAGGAGCTGGTGAGGGCACTTATGGAAGGTTCTAAAACCGGTTTGGTGAAAACATTCCCGGAAGGTGTGCAACTTCAAAGTGTTAGAATAGAAAAGAATGGAACAGCCTGTGTCAGCTTTGGAAAGAGCCTTGTCGAACTTCATCCGGGAGGAAGCAGCGGTGAAATGGCAACAATATATTCTCTTACCAATACCATGATGTATAATATTCCCAGTATTAAAAGGGTAAAGATATTAATAGAGGGAAAGAAGTTGAAAACAATAAAAGGACATGTTGACGTGAGACGTCCCTTTGTCCTTAACAGGGAATTAATAGCACAGGGGTCTGTGGGAGGATGAAATCAGGAATGTCCTCAGAGGCAAAACTTTCAAGAACAAGAAATATTGGCATAATTGCCCATATAGATGCGGGGAAGACCACCGTTACGGAAAGGGTTCTTTTCTATACGGGCAGATCTCACAGGATGGGTGAGGTTCACAACGGTGAAGCCGTCATGGACTGGATGCCCCAGGAGCAGGAAAGAGGAATAACTATCACTTCGGCAGTTACCACCTGTGAATGGAAAAATCATGAAATACACATTATCGATACACCGGGTCATGTTGATTTTACTATAGAAGTTGAACGCTGTCTGCGGGTACTGGATGGGGTGGTGGTTGTCTTTTGTGCCGTTGGGGGTGTGGAACCCCAGTCGGAAACTGTCTGGCATCAGGCGGACAAATATGGTGTGCCGAAGATAGCCTTCATCAATAAGATGGACAGGGTAGGCGCTGATTTTTCCAGAACAATACGAATGATGAAGGAAAGGTTTAATTCTATTCCATTGGCGATACAGATACCGATGGGTCAGGAGGAGCAATTTAGCGGCGTGGTAGATCTGATAGGTCAAAAGACTATTACCTGGAATGATGGCACCACGGGGTTGTCTTTTGAACTCTCAGATATTCCCTCCGATTTTCTTCCTCAGGTAGAAGAGTACAGAGAAAAGCTTATTGAAACTATCGCAGAAGTAGATGATGATATCGCCGAAAAATATCTGGAAGGGAAAGATATCTCTGAAGAGGAAATTATAAACGCTATCAGGAGGGCAACCATTTCCTTGAAAATTGTCCCCGTTATATGCGGCGCGGCCTTGCGGAACAAGGGGATTCAACCCATCCTTAATGCGGTTGTTGACTTTCTCCCATCTCCGGTGGAAGTTCCCCCTGTTGATGGCATCCATCCCCTTACCGGAGAAAATGAGAAGCGGTACAGTAGCGACAAAGAGCACCTTGCTGCCCTTGCCTTTAAGGTTGTGATGGATGATGGGAGGAAAATGACCTATCTGAGAGTTTATTCGGGTAGAATCAAATCGGGAGAGGATGTCCATAATGCGATTAAGGGAAAGAAAGAAAGAATTGCACGACTCCTTAAGATGCATGCAAACAAGAGGGAGAGGGTGGAGGAAGTTGGTGCAGGTGACATAATAGCCGTTGTGGGTTTGAAGGATACCACCACGGGAGATACCATCTGCGATGAATCCCATCCGATTATTCTGGAGTCGATGGAATTCTATGAGCCGGTAATTACTCAGGCAATTGAGGCAAGGACACCGGCAGATCAGGAAAAGCTGACAGTCGCTTTGAGTAAGCTTGTGGAGGAGGATCCTACAATCAGGGTAAAATATGTGGATGAAACTGCTCAGACGGTCATTTCAGGCATGGGAGAACTACACCTGGAAGTATTTATTGACAGATTGATAAGGGAATTTAATGCCCATGTTAATGTCGGCAGGCCCAGAGTTGTCTTCAGAGAAACAATTGATAAGGCAGTGGAGGTAGAAGAGAAATTTGAAAGGGAGGTTGGAGAGAGAAAACATTTTGGCCATGTCAGGTTGTTCCTGGAACCTAAAGAGCGTGGAGGGGGGATCGAACTGGCCAGAGAGATAGACGGGGAGTTGATTCCTGAAGAGTTCCATACTGCAATTGTTGAGGGCATCCGGGAGGCCACTCTGAGCGGCGTCATGGCGGGTTATCCTGTTTTGGATGTTAAGATCAGAATCACCGGTGGATCTTATAAGGAAGGTGAATCTTCAGAACTCGGTTATAAGGTGGCAGCCTCTTCCGCATTTAGAAAAGGATGTCTGCGGGCGGAGCCCATACTTCTTGAACCTGTTATGAAGGTCGATATTATTACACCAAGCGAGTTCATGGGAGAAGTCATCGGAGACATCAATTCAAGGAGAGGAGAGATTAAATCCGTAAATAACAGAGGTCCTGTTAGCGAAATAAGTGCAAAGGTGTCGCTGGAGAGGATGTTTGGATACTCCACTGACATTCGATCCGTTACCCAGGGAAGGGCTACTTTCTCAATGCAGTTTTCTGAATATGATAAAAGATAAATAAGCGGTCAGTAATCAGCTTAAATTTTCCAGAACCTTGATTTTTGAAGAGTTAAGCTCATATGAAGTTTTTAGGGTTGAAAAAGATTGTCAGTAAGCTGCGTAAGGAACGTTTTTTCCTGATTGCAGCTCTGATAATAAGTGTTATATTTTTATGTTCCGTTGGTATATATTGTTTCGAACATGCCAGAGCAGATTCTTCCATTCACTCCGTGTGGGATGGGATCTGGTGGGCTGTTGTGACTATATGTACAGTGGGATATGGTGACAAGATTCCGGTGTCAGATGCGGGAAGGGCTGTGGCATTTCTCCTGATGATTTCTGGTGTTATTCTATTGTCTCTGCTTACGGCAACCATTGCCTCTGTTTTTGTAGAACAAAAGATCAGGGAGGGAAAAGGTTTGGAAACAATAAGAGATAAAGACCACATAGTAATATGCGGCTGGAATGAAAATACCGAGGAGGTTCTTACTGGTCTGACCACTTATGGTTCTATGTCGGATATCCTCATCGTCCTTATCAATGAACTTCCGATCGACGAGATAGATACCCTCAAGCTTAAATATGATAAACATAACCTGAAGTTCCTCAGGGGGAATTATGTCTATGAAGATGTTCTCTTGAGGGCCAATATCCAGAAAGCCAAATTTGCGCTGATAATGGCTGATCTTTCCGGATCCCATGTCGGGGAGAGGACTGACGAACGGACAATCCTGGCGGCTCTGACTATAAGATCGATCGCACCCCACATAAAGACGATAGCCGAGCTTCTCGACGTTGAAAACAAGCAACATCTTGAAAGAGCCAATGTAGACGAGATCGTTGTGAGGGGAGAACATATAGGAAGTCTCCTTGCCTCTGCGATAAGCTACCCGGGTCTTCCCAGGGTTTTTTCCAGCATCCTGTCCCTGAGTGATAAAAACAACTTACGGAGAGCTGGAATTCCCAGTAATTTTGTCGGCAGGACATTTGAAGAGCTGTCAAAGTTCTATCGGGAGAAGGAACATGCAATTCTCATCGGTCTGTTGAAAGAGAAGAAAGCCATGAGACTGGAGGACTTGTTATCGGATGACACATCTGTTATTGATACTTTTATCAGAGAAAAACTTAAGGAATCAAAAAAAGATATTTTCCTTAAGGATGATGAGGCGATGGTTGTAGTAAATCCGGATGATAAGTACATCATAGTAGGGGATGATTATGCAGTTATCCTGAGTTAGGATAAATTCCCCTTGTATAAAGAGAGGTAAGCTATTGGAAAAAGATATTTCTATCCTGAAAGAAACAACCCTTTTTAAAGACCTTACAGCAGAGCATATAAGAAAGATTCTGAGTATTTCTAAAAAGGTCCTTTTTTCAGAGAATGATGTAATAATAAAGGAGGGAGAAGTTGGGGACACGATGCATATAATGCTGGAGGGAACTGTGGAAGTAGCCAAGAGTCTCATAATCGGGGGGATGGATGACGAAATCACAGGCAAAGACAAAGTGTTTACAAAGTTAAGCCCTGGACAACATGCTGTATTTGGCGAAATCAGTCTCTTGGAAGAATGCGAACGAACAGCCACTGTCAGAGCGGTTACTGACTGTGTTTTATATGAAATAAAAAAAGATGACTTTCTGAGACTTGCCGGGGAAGATTGTGAACTGGGATACAGGGTATTGCTGAACCTGGCTGGAATAGTAAGCTCAAGGCTCAGGAAAGCTGATGAAGACACCGTTAAGTTAACTACTGTGCTGAGTATCGTATTGAAAGAATTGTGAGGATTTTCGTGATTTTTTACGAGATTGTCGATCAAAAAATTTCAGAAAGGTTGTTTTTTTAATGAAAGAAACAGCACAGACAATACCTGCCACTTTTCAATACTTGCCTGATAAAGATAAACTTCTTGAAAGTGTTCATAGGATTAGCTCTTTTCTCATTTCGCCATCACACATTGATGATGTCCTGAAAAGAATTTTAGACGAAGTCGTGGACACGATGCAATTTGATCGTGGCATAATCTGTCTTTACGATGATACGAAGGAAAATTTAACAACAAAGGTCGTCAAAAACTACAATCCTGAAGAAAGTAAGAGAGCTTTTTCGGGTCAGCTGAATCTGAAAATGCACGATTGCCTTGAAACAAGAGTGGCAAAATTCGGTCACTGTATTATCCTTGATGATGTTGAAACTGATCCCAAGGTGACTGAAACCGACCGGAAATTAACAAAATTCTACAAGAGAGGGTCGACCTTCTGCGATGCACTCAAGGTAGACTCTGATATAATGGGTATCATTGCCTTGTGGCGCGTGAAAAGATGTAAATTTTCGCAGGAAGAGGTAAATATTCTTCGTACTTTTGTAAATCAGATAAGTCTGGTTCTACATACCAGGATGCTATTTGAGAATAACCGGGAAAAAATACGTGAACTACTGATATTACAGCAAGCTGTTTCAGAACTGAGTTCTAACTACGTCTTGGATAGAATGCATGAGGTTCTCATTGAAAATGCGTTAAGAATAAGTGGCGCAGATAAAGCGCTCATATATTTTTTAGACCTGGAAAAGGAAAGATGTTTTATAAATGATGGAGAGAAGATTTATATAAACGAAAAGAGTAAATATGATGAAAAAATAGCCCGTAGTATCATTAAGAAAGCTGTAGATACCAATACAATTGTGGTTCGACGACCTTCACCGGATTCGGCCAGTGATAGTATCACGGGCTTATTTGATGGATATCCTTCAGGAATAGCTTTTCCGATTAAAATAAAAGACAAATTTAAGGGTGCTTTATATTTGGGGAAAAAAGTGGGGAGTTATTCGCGGGATCAGATAAACGTATTGGATATACTTGTCAAGAATGCCGCTATTTCATATGATAACGCAATTATGCATTCGAAGCTTTCGCTCGAGGCCAGATCACTTAAAACAGAAGTTAAAAAACTCAAGGAGAGAGAGAATGTGCTTTTAGGTTTCCAGGATATCCTGGGCAAATCAAAAAAGATGCTCCGTATCTTTCATGTAATCAATGAAGTGGCCAAACATGATACGAGCATATTAGTACAGGGAGAAAGCGGTACCGGTAAGGAATTGATCGCCCGGGCTATTCACAGGCATAGCGACAGGAGTTCAAAGCGCTTTGTTGATGTAAATTGTGCTGCTATACCGGGAACCCTGTTGGAGAGTGAGCTGTTTGGATACGAAGCCGGCGCTTTCACGGATGCCAGAAAGAGAAAAGTCGGACTTATGGAATATGCAAACGGTGGAACTTTATTTTTAGACGAGATAGGGGAAATGAGTCCTCCAATCCAGGCTAAGCTCTTGAGAGTATTAGAAGAGGGGTGCATCCGGCGACTGGGTGGAACGGAAAACATTTCCATCGATGTGCGGTTTATTTTTTCAACGAACAGAGACCTTGCCGGAATGGTAGCTGATGGTTCTTTTAGAGAGGATCTTTTCTACAGGATAAGTATTGTTCCGATAATTATACCTCCTCTAAGGGAAAGAAATCGCGATGTAATTCTTCTGGGACGATACTATGTTGATCAGTTCAACAAGAAATTCAACAAAAGAGTGACAGGATTTAGCAGAGAGGCTGAAAAAATTCTAACGAATTATTCATGGCCGGGGAATGTGCGTGAACTAAAAAATATCGTTGAGCGCATCATGATACTTCAGGATGTGGGTGCAGTTATTAACGAGGAGAATCTTCCTGCCGAGATCAAAGCTGCTACACCACGGGATCTCACAGTGCAAGTTGGTGAATCTCTTCCCCTGCCTACCCATGAAGGTATGGACTATAGGCTGATCGTTGACAGATTAACACGAAAGATTAAAGAAAAAATACTTTTAAAAGCCCTTGAACTGAGCGGAGGAAACAAAACAGCCGCCGCAAGATTTTTATGTATTTCACGTTACTCGTTTCTTCG
>JAYEGA010000041.1:0-16971 GCA_034658835.1 Thermodesulfobacteriota bacterium | reverse complement strand
CAAAGACAACAACTTGTTTTGCACGAAGCACAAGGGAGATAGACTCGGCAATAGAGACCTGCGACGCCTCATCTATGACGAGGAGATCGATCAGATCTTCGTCCATCGGAAAGTGTTTCGATATCATGTCGGGTTCGGCAATAATGCCCGATATGTTTTCCAGGAGCACATGAGCCTGCGTGCTCGTCAGTCTTTTTCCGCCATTAAAAGAAACCTTGATTTTGGCGATATCTCCAAGGAAATTGTTGAGATTTTTCAATCGAAGATCGTTCTGATATTCAACCCGTTTCTGTCTGATCGTATAAAAAGCGTCAAGGTCTTCATTTTTCAGTGGTTCAATCCCCATTGTTTTTGAAAGTCTGTAGTGCAGTTGAATCCATGCCCAGATAGCGGTTTCAATCCCCGCGAGGTTGTTTAGGCGGGAAAGAGTGTTCAGCTTCTTCTTCGTGATTTGCAGTCCGGCAAGGATTGTCCCATAGTTTTCAAACAGCCCTGTGATGGAATTGAAAAGATCCGCGTCAACCTTTTGGAGTGCATCCTTCACTCCGTCAAGGGTTTCGTAAACCACGGAAACACTTACCTCTTTGTTCTCACTGATTTCCCGGTATTCATCGATGATATCCCTGTGTTTCTTCAAAGAGACGGCCTTTTGAAGCGCTGAAATCCCGTCATACGCCATATCCAGCGTAAGTTCGCCTGCAGACACATTTTTTAAACGGGCGATTTCTTCAAAAATCCGGATGTGTTTCAGACTCTTTAAAGATTTAATTAATCGTTCCAGCTCCTTTTTGTCGGGAGATTTTCGCAACAGCTTTTTGAAAAACGCGCTGGGGATATCGCCGGACTGGAGGGCGTAAATCGGGATATCTTTTTTAAACGATTTTGCAGACGTGTTGATCATGTCGATAAAAGACCGGGGGATTTCAGTCAGGGTTGTCTCAAAATCGGAATTCTCACCGGATTGAATGTTGATTTCTTCGCAGGCATTAAGAAATACCGGGATATCTTTACGTCGCTTTAGAAGAAAATTGAGCGCGGGCAGGCTGATGTCTCTGAAATTATCTATACTCTCGTCTTCCGCAAACCCCTGTATTTTTTCAAAATCGATTATTGCCGAACCGTCGATCCCGGGAAGTGTCAAGTCCTCCTCAGAAAACCCTCCGGAGCTGACAAGATTGTTCTGTATCCTCTCAAATTCAAACAGGTTATGAACATTTCCCCGGTATTCATCGGATGAAGAGAGCTGTTTTTCCAGCTTCCCGACAACATCCCTTTTTAACTCTTTTTCATCCTGTTCGGCGGCCTGTTCATTATAGTCATTGGCGCGGCCGGCTGCGGCGTTTATTACCGCGTTTTGAAGGGAATTCTCAAGACCGTTTATTGATTTGCCGTTTTTGGACAGCCTGATGATGGATGGTTTGGCTTTTGGGTGAAGATTTCGGAATTTGTCCGTGAGCATACGGTCGATCACATCAAGGGCCTGTTTTTTATGGGATGTTATTACAATGGATTTTCTTTCCTGATTGGCCCAATAGGCAATTGCGGCAATCGTATGAGATTTGCCTGTTCCGGGCGGCCCGTCAACGACAACGATCTTATTTTTGGGATTATTAAGGGCAAGGAGAATTCTCCTCTGGGAAGCATTGAGATTTAACGGGCTGTCAGAGATATACCTGCCCGCGCTTTTGAGCGGGTATTTTTCCTTGAATTCATTATCCACATTGTCCTGGGTGTTTTCCACGTTTCCGCCGATATAATCTGAGATAAAATCGACGAATTTACTTTTCCCTCCCGATTCAAGATGCGTCATGATTTCCGAATAATCGAGGAGTTTTTTGTTTTCATTACGGACGACCTGAAATCCGATGCGGCATTTAATGTCCGGGTAAACCTCTTTTGGGGCCTTAATCGGCCTGAAATAAGGTTCCAGCACAAAAGATTCATTCCAGCCGTACTGAGATTGCAGGAACACCTCTATCCCGCCAAGATTGGAAGAGGCGTTCTTGAGGGTTGAAGACCGAGGGGTGGTAAGAACTGCCGGGAATTTGAAATAATTAACCGCCGGTGTATTGATCAGCAAAAGATCCCGGTCAAAGGAAACCGCGACTTCCTTATTGCCGGGAACCAGGGTGACCTCCACGAAATATATGGGGTACCCTTCACCGGTATTTTTATCGTTCCGTTTGTGCAGTTCATGAAAGAATAAATAGATTGTCCCGACGGTGTTGTATCTCGCGTATTTTTGAATACTGGTAAACAGATCGTATAAGACTATGTCTTCGATGGTTTCTTTGAAATGGTTTTTGACACTATCAAGGTATTCTTCCCCGGTTTGGTTGTCGCGGGCGATAGCCTGAAGCGCGTCAAAATGCTTCTTCAGATAATTGGCGGAGTTGAAGGTTGAAGGCGGGACATGCTCAATGCCAAGCTCTTCCTTAAGGCGGTTTATCTTCTTTTCCTGCAATTCTACGAGGGTGAGCTCAATTTGTTTTCTAAGGGCAAGGTTGTATTTACGGCAGCCATCATAAAATGCCTGTTTATTCTGCCTGTCGAGGTCTTCTTCAGAAAGGATTGCGTTGTCAGCCGGTGGAATGCCTTTTTCCGTATCAGCAGCGGCCTTGTCCTGCTCAGCTATTCTCTGGCGCTCCCGCTCAATGCATGTTTCAAGATATTCCGCACCGAACCTGTTCGAAAGGGCCTTATCAATCTCCGGAAGAATTTCACCTCCGGAAAGCGTGAGAATATGCTCATTGCTTCTTACACTAAGCGGCGCGCGATCTCCGGTCTTTATCTTTTGTAAAAGTTTATCCTGGAAGTCCTGGAATATTGCCAAATCGAGGGTTAGTTCATTATTTGTCCACCGGTAATTTATAAGGGTTCTGAAATTAAACCTCGTTTCGGTAAATGCGGCGAAGTAGTTGAGGATATTGGTGGAGAGTTTGTTTGCTTTTTTGGGATTGTTTATTGGCATGTCCTCGACCCATTCCTTAACGAACCGATTTTACCGACATCAAGAGATTTACAATTTTACAGATCTTCCTTTCTGATTTCAGCCTGATCCTATCGTAACTTTCAGATATATTGGGACTATATCTAAACTCCTGCCATTTTGCAACTGAATATGGAATCAGGTGGATAACAGCATTGTCTTGTACTTCATTTCCATATTTCCTGCATATAGTATTCGATCAGGGGAAGGACATTATGTTGCCTGCCACCTGGGGGAAAGATTGGCTATCAGGAAATCGTGAATTTTAAAAGAATCAGTTTTTGTTTAACGCTTGATTTTAAGATTTCCCTCAATTCATTTAAACCCGCCTTTTTCCCATTCAAATAGATAGCTGAATACCTATCTATTTCTTCAAATATCTTATCATGAAAAAGGTTAATAACGTCTTTAGAATCGACCATCAGCCCTTTTTGCAAAAGGAGGGGGCCAACTTCCTGAGAAATGAAATTGAACAACTTGAGACGAATAAGGCCATGATCTCGAACTGCATCATCTCCATATTCTTTAAAGGTGATGGTGTTTCTAAGGAGGGCCAGGGAACTGTCCCTGCGCATGGTTGCACCTATAACTCCGGGCATAGCACCGGACAGGGCTAAAGTATCATTATTTCTAATTGTAGCCTTGTTTATGTCATCCACAGGTTGACCATTCAAAAATATGGTGCCTATCCTTCTGTCAACATAGGTTTTATCAAGGCCGATTTGTTCACAAAGAAAATTTTTAATACTGGCGCCGGTTTGAACTTTTAGCAAGACACCTTTTTGAAATAGTAGAGGGCAAATTTTTCTTGCGGCATTTATAGAGAGATGGACTTCAATTTTACTGAGATTTTTCATGGGAGAAAAAAAGGGGCCGAAAAATATTTTCGACCCCCCTTAGAAAGAATGTTTAGAAGTTCCAGAATTCATCCAGTTCTTCATCTGTGACCGTGAATACCTGGTTATGGGGTGCGAGTGATTCGCTATACATGAATTCCGGCAGCCTGTCATCTTTATCTGTAAAGCCGGCCCTTGTATTAAAATCCCTTTCAGTCTTGAGAACCGTTTTGCCTAATTCTGTTACGTCGTCTGCTGTCAGGTTCAGTCCATACATGGCGTTGAGCATTCTGTAAATTGCCTCAAAGGTCTCGGGCTGATCCATGACGGGGAAGGCGGTGAAGAGACACAGCCCTGTGGAATCAAGCGCTGCTGTGGCGATCTGGAGATTTCTTGACAGCTCTACCTGCCCCTCCGTTTTCAATGGGTCGACGTAGCCGCCTACCTTCATAATGTTGGTGGCGATTGCGTAGCCGGCTGTGTGATCCGCGCCCATGGTGGATGTGGCATATGTGACCCCGATTCCCTGGATGGCCCTTGGATCATATGCAGGCATACATTGACCTTTGACGGCTGCAACCTTTGTTACACCGAACGCCTTGCCGGCTGTAACGGCCCCGCTGCCGATAATTTTGCCGATAGAGGTGCCATTTCTAACATCTTCATCAAGTAGCTTCATTGCCCCTTCCCAATCACCAAAGGGAAGAAGTCCACCTTCCATGGCTACAGCAATAGTTCCACCTGTTTCGATGGTATCGATACCTATGTCATCACAGAGACGCTCCAGTCTGGCGACCACATCCAGATCTCCGATATCGCAATTGGCGCCAAGCGCCCATATCGATTCGTACTCAAGTCCTGAAGTGAGATAATTGCCGTCCTTATCATTATAGACATTTGAACATCTGATAACGCAACCGGGGGTACACGCGTGAGTTTCCTTTCCTCCCCTTTCCCTGCAGTTTTCAGTAAGCTTCTCGCCACTGATATCGTTAGCATACTCAAATTGTCCGTCTGAGAAGTTGCGGGTTGGAAAACCACCTGACTCATTAATAATGTTGATCAATACGGCGGTGCCGTAAGTTGTGAGACCCTCTCCGGTAACAGGATGCTTTAACAGGCCATCGGCGAAGATCTTTGACCATTTTTTGAATTCATCTTTGTCTTTGATCTCTATCTTGCCGGCTCCGGAATCGTCTATCACGATTGCCTTCAGACCCTTTGATCCCATAACCGCTCCCTGACCACCGCGCCCGACATGTCTGGTCGGTCTGTTTTCAGGGTCGTTGATTGCAATACTCGCGGAGCATAATTTTTGTTCACCGGCTGGTCCGATTGAAATTATTCCCACCTTACCGTATTTTCCCCACAGCTTGTCCACTGTCTCGTAATTGCCCATACCCTGATATTCATCCGCCGGAAGTATTTCAACCTTGTCCTTGTTGATGTGAACCATCCTCAATTTATCATCCTCCGGTTTTCCCTCAAGGACTATAGCGCTATATCCGAGGCGGGCCAGTTTTTGAGAAACCAGACCTCCTGCATTCCCCTCCTTGATCCCTCCGGTGAGGGGACTTTTGCAGCCGACATGGAATCTTCCGCTGCTTGCGGCAGTTGTTCCTGTGAGTAGCCCCGGGGCAGCAACAAGTTTATTGTTCGGGCCAAGGGGATGACAGAGTGGAGGGACCTCCCTGGCTATTATTGAGGATGTCAGGGCTCTGCCGCCGAAACCGGCGTATTCACCCAGCTCCTCGGTTTTGACTGTCATATCAGTCATATTAATCCTTACAATCTTTCCCATAATATACCCTCCTTTCCTTTTGTTTAGGTTAGAATATTCCGGTTAATGATACACTGACCTATGCCTGTAAAGACCACTTTTTTAAAATACAGGTAAATGATTTTTTGTGCAAGATATTAAATAGGCATTACAACTTTTGCTGATACAAGTACCGCAGTTTACCACCAAGGAACTGTCCTATGAAAAATGCGCTTGCCAGAACCAGAAATGTAGTAAAGTACCACCCAATTCCTGCAAAAATACGAATACAGACGATGAAAGGAACCGGAATATGCACTGCCAGAAACCAGGACAGCGAGAACTTCCTGACCCCTGCACGCCAGAAGCCAAACGGAAGGTTCAGAAACAAAATCGAAAATCCTACTATCCATAAATCATGCATAACGTTAATTGTAAGTTGATCAGGGTTATTTTAGCTACAGATATTAGAAAACAACTATTTAAAACTCAAGAAAAAAATAGGAAAATTTTTGGATCAGGTTCGTGAAGAGATCTCTTTCTGGGGACTCAATATTTATCTTGATTTGACATTTTCATGAGTCGAACATATAGTGCATATAAGAATTATTCGGGCAACAGCCCTCAGGATGTGACTACAATGAATGAAGAACGGATATTTTTCAAGAGTGGAAAATTTAGTATCCAGGGTCTTTATGTTTCCTCTGATGGGGAAAAAGGTGTGGTTATTACTCATCCCCATCCTCAGATGGGGGGGAGCATGAGAAACAACGTAGTGGATGCCCTGGTTTCGACCTTTTATCAAAACGGATTCTCGACCCTGAGGTTCAATTTCAGGGGTGTGGGGCTGAGTGAGGGCGTCTACGATAACGGTATTGGTGAGCGGGAAGATGTAAAAGGGGCGCTTGATTTTCTTGAGGAGAAGGGCAAAAAAGATATATTTCTGACAGGTTATTCCTTCGGGGCGTGGGTCAATACAAGGTTGATTGCTGATCAAGATTCCCTTTCCAATACAATCATGGTATCACCACCGATAGATTTCGTGGATTTTGATTTTTCCGGCCTTGAGGGGAAAGTAGGTCTTATTATCTGTGGAGACAGGGATCAGTTCTGCCCAATCGCTCGTTTAAGGGGAATCACGGAAGAGATAGGTTGCAGGCTTGAGATCGTTGATGGAGCTGACCATTTCTATTTTGGAAGAGAGGATGGAATAAGCAGCTATCTCAATGACTATCTGGCACAAAATCTTGATATCAGATAAATTACAGAATAGACTGCAGTGTGTGAAAGTAACGAACAGATGAGGTTCATATGACGGCAAAGACAGGTTTTGACAATGAGAAATACATCAAAGAACAGATTGAAGCAATTCTGGAGAGGGTCGAAAAGTTTGACAAGAAACTCTACCTCGAATTTGGAGGAAAACTCCTTTTCGATTATCACGCTGCACGAGTTTTGCCCGGCTACGATCCGAATGTAAAAATGAGACTTCTTCGTGAATTAAAGGACAAGGCGGATATCCTGCTGTGCATTTATGCCGGTGACATTGAAAGGAAAAAAATAAGGGCTGACTTTGGCATTACCTATGATTCTGATGCTCTTAAGCTGATTGATGATTTGCGGGAGTGTGGAATTAATGTGCCGGGTGTCATTATAACACGCTTCGAAAACCAGCCGGCTGCCGTATTGTTCAAGAATAAGCTGGAAAGACGAAATGTGAAAGTCTACACACATAGTTATACGAAAGGGTACCCCACCGATGTGGATCTGATTGTAAGTGACGAGGGTTACGGTGCAAATGAATATATTGAAACGGGTAAACCCCTTGTTATCGTTACCGGTCCAGGTCCCGGCAGCGGAAAATTGGCCACCTGTCTGTCGCAACTGTACCATGACTACAGAAGAGGAAATAAGTCCGGATATGCCAAATTTGAGACCTTTCCTGTCTGGAATTTGCCCCTCAGACATCCGGTTAATGTAGCGTATGAAGCTGCAACGGCAGATATTAAAGATTTCAATCTCATTGATCCGTTTCATCTGGAATCATACGAGAAAACGGCTGTAAACTATAATCGTGACGTTGAGACATTTCCCGTTCTTAGAAGAATATTGGAGAAAATAACGGGAGGTGAGTCATTCTACAAATCGCCGACCGATATGGGAGTGAATCGTTGTGGTTTTGCCATAACCGATGATGAGCTTACAAAGGAGGCGGCCAAGCAGGAAATAATCAGGCGGTATTTTCGGTATCGGTGTGAGTATATCATGGGTTTTACTGAGCAAGAAACCGTCCAGAGGGTAGAACTTTTTATCAAGGATTTCAGTCTTGAACCGGAATACAGGAATGTGGTTGGACCGGCACGCCAGGCTGCTGTTGAAGCACAGGAGAATAATAAAGGCAACGAAGGTATTTACTGTGGGGCGGCCATAGCACTGAAGGATGATTTCGTTGTTACGGGCAATAATTCTCCTCTAATGCATGCGGCATCCAGTCTTGTTTTGCATGCCATAAAACATCTGGCAGGAATACCTCCCAAAATAAAACTCCTGCCGCCTTACATTACCGATTCTATCAGTAATCTTAAAACGGAAATGTTGCATGAGAAAACTGTTAGTATGGATCTGGAAGAGACACTCATTGCCCTGAGCGTTAGTGCAACAACCAATTCGGCAGCTCAATTGGCGATCGAAAAATTGAAGGAACTTCACGGCTGTGAAGTCCATATGACCCACATTCCTACACCGGGTGATGAAGCGGGTCTGAGGCGTTTGGGCGTTAACCTGACAAGCGATCCCAATTTCCCCACAAAAAATCTTTTTATTACCTGAAAATGTATGGCGATCGCATTTCCCGGAGCTTACTGCGTTGCTGCGGGGCGATTCACTTCTTTTTAAGCATATGAGCCATTTCAAAACTCATTATAAATTCTTTATCTGTTTTGGATAATACTTTGTTGACAACAAATTGGACGATTAAAATTCCCCTGTCCAAGTGTGACCCGGAATCTTTTTTCTTCAATATTTCAACATCGACTTGCATTGTATCCCCTATACGTAACGGCGCCTTGAACTTCATGTTTTGAATTCCAAGCAAAGCAATGATAGTCTTTTCGTAAATACCTGATTTTAAAAACAATCCTACTGAAAAGGGAATGATTAACGGTCCTGGAAATACTCTTGATTTGTAGGGCATTTCTTCTTTGGCGTAAATATCATCGAAGAACATGCTTAAATTGAACCATACGAGGTTGCAAAATGTTTCTAAATCATATTCTGTCAGGGTTCTTCGGGAGGTTATGAATTTATCCCCAACATTAAAATCATCAAAAAATTTTCCTTGCAAGATTTCACCGCCACCTTAGTCCTCCCCCATCAAGTGGGAGAAAAGCATTTTTTATTACTGTCCAAATAGTTGATGCATTCGTAAAAAGTCCGCATTTCTGTCGTTTTGTCATTCCCGACCTGATCGGGAATCTATAACTGCGTATAATTACTGGATTCCCGTTTTCACGGGAATGACGCATTAGCAAATTTGTGACTTTTTACGAATGCATCAAATAGCTGACCCATCCGCATAAGGAGCAAGAGATTGCCTGAAACCTTAAATTTCTTTTCCATGAACATCTGCTGTCCGTCGGCCTTTTTGGTTATGATATCCATCCAGAGATCGAATGGTGTCTCGATCGTGATGGATGGATTTTCCGCCTCTCCCTGGTGTGCAGAGATTTCTCCGTTTTCTATCCTGAAATGACAGGTGCCTTCCACTTCGCCGGAAAACCTGAATTGTATGACGGCTTCCATATCGCCTGCAGCTTCGGCATTGAAACCCAGGGGCATAATTATCATGAAAGTCTCAATAGAATCCGGACGGGGGATGAGGCCTTTATTCTCAAATTCCATAGGTGTTATTCCTTCCGCGATACAGGTCTTCCACATCAAATTTCCCATTGTGAAGAATGTTTCACTGTCGTCGACAACAGGTTGTGTAATGCGGGCCATTGTTTCCGGTGTTACCTTTAGAGATTCGACGATTTCCCTGCCGGCTTGAACTGTGGCGTCGAGAATGTCATCCCGTTTTTCTTTGAAAAAAGGGGTCGGCAAAGCCTCTGCAAGAGGTCGATAGATCTCCGCTATGAGGGTGTCGTCGTCTCCGAAAAGAAACTGCACCCAGAATGAGAGTTGTTCGAAAACCTTTTCTTCCGGGAACCCTGCCACGGAGAGCATGACGACCTTTGGATGGGGCTTACGCGGTGGATGAATAGTTCTGCCGTTGCGTTCCTCAAAGAAGGGTTGAACGCGGGGCAGGGTACGTTCAATAAAGGTTTTCATGGCGGCGTTCATAGTGAAGTGATAAAGCGGCGAGGCATAAACGACTAAATCAGATTCCAGCCATTTTGGATAGAGTTCATTTGTCATGTCGTCCTTGTGAGCACAGATACCGGGTGTTTTGGACCAGCAGGTAAAGCAGCCGATACAGTTTTGAATTTTCCTGGTGCGCAGATTCACGACTTCTACTTCGGCGCCGGCGTCGCGCATACCTTCAACAAGATGATTAAGCATGAGTGCCGTTTTGCTTTGTTGGTCACCTCGCGGACTTGAATTAATGGCAAGTATTTTCATAGTATTCTCCTTGTGAGAGCTTGTTATATTTAATGTTTGTCTCCTTGTATGACTTTTAGTTCGTAGTTATATAGTATTGCATACAACACCTCACGTCAACCGGGGCTGCCGCTCCGAATTCTGCAGGTTTGACCTGAATGCTTACCAGGGGATTCTCTCCATCAAGACCTTTGGGCAACGGTATTCCAAGGATGTACGTTACCATCGGAACCAGATCCAGAGTTGAAGCAGGGCTGTCAAGGAGATAACGGCCGGGAAGTATGCGAACCAGTCCGGGACCGGCTACCCAGAATGAAACGATGGAATCATCCGGATAGTAACTGCCATGGTGACCGTACTTGTCGAAATTACGTTCGAAGTAAAAACCTTCTTTATTGATCAGCTTGATGTCGGGGGCCGTCTCTTTCGTGTACTGTTTTCTCAGCCCTTGCACTACATATTCCTTCAATTCAAAACTTTTTTCCAGCATACTTAAGGGTTGCAAAGCCCGTAGAAATGCAGCGTCGTCTTTGACGTCTGTCTGATAGGTGCGCCAGTCGAAAACCCACCACTGATCCTTCTCCTCCAATCCATCATATCGCTCACAGGGATACTGGCGTATTACCATTGTATTTATGCACTCCAGGATATCCTCATTTACGAGTAGCAGGTCCACTGCCGGCTTGACATCGGCCAGCAATCCGGGGGGATCCATCCAATTTCGGGTTTGGCGATTTTTGAGGTAAATTTCCTTGGTGCAGGCCCCCGGCATAATGACCGCCTCAGCCTGGTGATTGTTCGTTTCCAATCCGGGCAGTTTAAACTGCCCGCAGAGGCTACCATTGACTGTATCATCTCTAATATGTTTATTAATTCTCGAGAAGCCATGATCTGAAACCAGAAAAAAAACGATATCCTCATAACATCCCGCCTCCTTCAGAAACCGGATCAACCTGCCTACCAGCGGATCCAGGACATTTTTAGTATAATACTTCTGTACCTCGTCTATAGAAGCATTTCGCTTCACTAAATCCCGGGCCGGAAAGTGGGAAAACAGGTCTGTCCCGAGCAGTTCCACTACCATGAGATCTGGAATCATGTGCCGATACTGGAGGACTCCGGACAGACTTTTACTATATGACAATACATGACCTGTAAGAAAGGCACTGAGTGTCCTGTCATCGATATAACTGCTATCAGGGAACCAGCGTCCGTTACGGAGAAAACCCAGCAGTGCGGCGTTTCCCCAGAAGAATGTACCGGATTTCAATGACCAGTCTGCCCCCTTGTTTACCATGAGCATGCTGGTCATGGAATATTTGCCTGCCTCCCCAACATAGTCAAAGAGTGTTTTGACTCCCCTGGACTTCAGAATGCGATTGATCCGTTGCTGAAAATAGGAAATCAATGTGTGTATTCTGGCGGTGCTTCGATTAAACCAGATGGTGGAAACAACTCCGGTTCGCCCGGGGTAAAGCCCGGTGTACATAGAGGTTATATCCGGTACGGACCCACCTGGGATGGTGGTGAAAACCTCAGGGAGGTAGACATACGACTGCTTATTTTGAGAACCTTTGATAAGTTCTTGGAAATGCGGCAACTCCCCCAGGTTGTTTTCGATAATGCCTCGTTTCAGCCCATGGAGTTCGATAATGATCACCTTGGTGCCTGTATTGCCGGCATTCACCATCCTGACCGCCAGCATCAACAATATCAGTATAGCCAAAACCGACAGAGCCAGCTTTTTCAACCAGAAATGGACCATCACCAGCTTACCCCATTTATACGAAAGTTGTTCGTACACAATATTTAATCCACTTTAAAAGCCAAGGTTGTCTTGCTCACCCCTGGCAATAAAAAATTTTTACCTGATAAAAAATACAAGGCCTCGCCCAGCCCACCGAAAATCATTGATACCCATTGGTACATTTCCAGGGGTGGAAGGGTATAGCCTCCGATTACTGTTTCAACATTCTTAAAATCAGTAATCGCCATAAGCATTTTCATTGTCGCTGGTGAAAAATCATAGAGATGATAAGGAGTGTGGTAAAGATCCAGTTTCCTGCTGAGAGGACCCAGTATCCTGACTATGGGAGTCGTGTGAGGCCAGCGTAGCAGGATAAGACCACCGGGCCTGAGGATCCTGCTAATTTCCCTCAGTAACACCAGGGGATCATTGACATGCTCAATGAGATAAAAGAGGGTAACGACGTCAAATGAATTCTCAGGAATGTCAATGTCTTCAACTGGTTGAGAATAAACGTTGATACCCCATTTATCCCGCGCATATTGTCTGCCCGTTTGTGATACCTCCACCCCTTCTACCTGCCATCCCCGAAGCTTCATTTCCTTTAAAAAAAAGCCGTATCCGCAACCGATATCAAGCAATTTTCCTCCGCCGGTATTTGTTCTGGCTTCTACCAGATCGGCAGACTTATCGATAATCTGTTCCATCATCTTTTCCCACTTGTCTATTTCTTCCGGTTCTGTGGACAGATAGTCTTCATAATATTTCATTAATTCCTGGGGTGTGGGACGTGGATGAAGAGACACGAGGCCGCAGTTCAGACAGCGGCAATATTTCCACCGATCTTTCTGTAGGATAATGCGAAAATTTGAAGCATTGCAAAGAATGCAGTTAGTTAAGTTTTGCATAAAAACAGTTTGTTTGTCTGTTTAGTTAGTTTCAGAGACCCTCTTCAAATTGTCAAGAAAAGCCTCAACCATTTTATTGTGTTTAAACCTGACCTTTAAAACCCAGAGCATTTTTCTGACAAAGTCTTTCGGTTTCACAATAATCGTATGAGAGACTCGAGTGCTTTCACCAATACTTTGAAGTTCCCAGATTTCCGTTCCTCCGGCAAAAAAACTGTCCAGGAACTGAAGCCTGATTTTAGTGTCGGGAATTACTTCCTCTACCCGTGAGTGCCACTCCAGCTTAAATATGTGATTGATTTTTGTCCCGACGAAGGTTCCCACCTGATACGGCAATGGGGGTTCATAAGTAACAATGGTATCCTCCAGACAGATCTTCTGAAAGGTCTCTTCATGGGTCAGAATCTGAAATATCCTGCTCCTTTCTGCCTGAATCAGGCGGGTATGCTGATTGGCCTCTCCTCCATAAACATCATATTCGGGAGATTTGACAGCATATTTCGTGGAACATCCGAACAAACACAGGATGAGGACACAGATTGAAAGACAAACCCGGGCAGGTTTCCTTCGAGGAAACTTGACCCTATCATTTCGTTGCTTAAGATCGAGACATATCTTGCAATTTGAGTTTGACATTTTTTTATGTTAGCTATAGTAAATCGCCTGATAAAAATCAGGTATAATAGGGAAGCGAAATTAAACACAATAAGAGTGTGTTGTAAAGTTTTTTTGTGGAAACATGAGGATCGGAAATGGAAATCTTGAAGGTCATTTTTTACTGGGTTGTGTATCCCTTGATACGTCCTTTTTACCTGTTTTTCTTCATATTTAACACTTTCGTATTAGGCCTGATTGTCATCATGATTTCCCCGTTCGGCAAGAATGGAAACATAGTCCATTACATAGGCAGGTTCTGGTCTCTGCTCAACATTTTCCTTGCCGGTACGAGGGTGAAGATCAGAGGCATGGAAAAGATAGATAAAGGCAGTAATTACATAGTCATGTCAAATCACCAGAGTCTCTTTGATGTCTGGGCTCTGATAGGAAAACTGCCCCTTCAGATCCGATGGATTGTCAAGAAGGAGATAAGAAAAATTCCTGTCTTTGGCTACGCCCTTGAAAAAATGGGACATATATACATCGACAGACATGATCGAAAAAATGCATATATGGGTCTGGAAGCGGCCGCTCAAAAAATTAAAAAAGGGACTTCTATTATTATTTTCCCCGAGGGGACAAGAAGCAAAAATGGCCGCCTGCAGAGATTCCACCTGGGCGGGGCAACTTTGGCCATTAGATCAGATGTCCACATTTTACCGGTAACCGTAAACGGTGGCCGTTTCGCACTGCCTAAAGATACTCTGGCGCTGATGCCAGTAAAGATGGAGATTATAGTAGGTGATGCGATTGATCCGTGTGCATTTGACGAGAACAACAAGGAAGAATTAACGGCCGCTGTAAAATCCGCCATAGAGAAAAATCTTGATCTGAAGTATGGTGCACTTATAAAGGTAGAAAATACGGCACAGAAGGACTAAATGAGAAGTCACAAACTTGACAGTCCCATTTCCTATTATGCAATCTTCCTGTTTGTTAGGTACATGCCCATCAGACTATGCCACTGGTTGGGAAAAATCGTGGTATTACTGGTTCATGCGTTTTCCCGCAGGGACCGCAATGGATTAGCATGTAATCTTTCCATGGTCCTGGACAAACCGGTGGATGATCCCTTTATTAGAAAAACTGTCCGCCGGACTTACATAAACTACGGGCAGTATATGGTGGATTTCTTCTTAATACCACAGCTCCCGCCCAATAAAACCAGAAAGTTTTTTGCTTATATTAATGGAGAAGAAATTCTCAAAAAGGCTCTGGAAAAAGGGAAGGGAGCAATTTTCCTGACAGCTCATGTGGGTAACTGGGAAATCGGTGGGAGTATGCTGCGACTTCTAAATTACCCTCTGGCCATAGTTGCCATGGCACACAACTCTACAATAACAAATGCCCTGGTTAATCACCTGAGAAAAGACAAGGGAATAAGCGTGATCGAGATGGATCATCAATCGCCTTTCTCCGGCATCGAAATTATGCGATACCTTCGCAACAATGGAATTGTAGCCATGGGTGGTGACAGGGATTTTTACGGACATGGCCGACGAACTACCTTCTTCGGCAGGAAGGTTGTTTTCCCCGTGGGACCTGTTATCATGGCCATGAAATCAGGGGCGGCGCTCATTCCTTCGTTTGTTCTCAGGCAACCGGACGGCAGATACTTCGGGGTGCTGGAAGAAGCCATACCGCTCTCCGCGGAGGAAAACATGGATGATGCCATCGAAGAAAATCTTGGCAAAACAGCCAGAATATTTGAAAAATATATCCGCCGCTATCCCGACCAGTGGTATTGCCCTGATCCCATATCCGAAAGGGTGGCAAAATGAAACTCCTGATGGTTGCACCCAAATGGCCTGAGGGAAGCCTCTGGGGGCAGATTTACTTCCGTTTTCCTTACCTCGCCCTGACAACTCTGGCTGCCCTGACCGGTGAAGAATGGGAAGTTTCCATCGTTGATGAGAATGTGGATGCTCTCGATTTTTCTGATTTGCCTGACCTCGCTGCTATTTCCATCATGACACCTCTGGCCAAAAGGGGATATGAAATTGCCGACGCCTTCCGGGGGAAGGGGGTATCCGTTGTATTAGGCGGCATTCATCCCACCATTATGAAGGATGAAGCCAAAATCCATGCAGATTCAGTGGTCATGGGTGAGGCCGAAGAGATATGGCCACTTGTTCTTGCAGACTTTAAACGGGGCAACCTGCAACCCTTCTACAAACCTGCGAATTTCAGCAGCTTGGCCAAGCTTCCTGTCCCGAGACGAGACCTTTTAAACAGAAAAGCATATTTTTTTACTAACACAATACAAACTACCCGGGGGTGTCCCTTTGACTGTGAGTTTTGTTCGGTTACCTCCTTTTACGGTCATACATATCGTGTCAGACCTGTGGAAGACGTCATCAGTGAAATTGGCCATATGGAAAAAGGATTCCTGTTCTTCGTCGATGATAATATTACAGGAAAACCCTCATATGCGAAAGAGCTTTTCAGGGCTCTTGTTCCTCTGAAGATCAAATGGTTCAGTCAGGCTTCTCTGGGTATTGTCAAAGACAGAGAACTTTTATATCTGGCTCAAAGGAGCGGATGCAAGGGACTTTTCATCGGATTTGAATCCCTGTCACAGGAAAATCTGGAAGCAATGGGAAAGTCGATGAACCATGCAGATGACTATAAGGAAGCCATAAAAATGATTCATGATTACGGGATTGGCATCCAGGGATCATTCATTTTCGGTACGGACTATGACGACAGTTCCGTCTTTTCCGATGTAATACGTTTTATCGAAAAGACTCATCTTGAGGCAGTTTTGTTTTCAGTATTGACTCCGTTTCCGGGAACACGAGTCTACGAAACCTTGCTGAGAGAAAACAGGATAATCGATACGAACTGGGAAAAGTATGACATGAATCATGTTGTGTTCAGGCCGAAAAAAATGACCCCGAGGGAATTACAGGACGGTTTTAACTGGGCATATAGAAAATTGTACGGACACCGGTCCATACTGGTAAGGCTCTTTCCTTTCAATAGAAACAGCCTTTTCTACGGCGTGCAAAATTATGGCTTCAGGCAGGCATGGAAAAAGACTCTAAGGAGTTTGTCATGAAAAAAAGTCCCTTAAAAAAATATGCTGTTCTCATATTCATGGGCCTGATACTGTTTCTGAATCCATGCCCTGTTTTTCCATCCGGAGCCAATTTGCAAACGGAATCGGAATTGAGCTGGGTAATAAAAAACATGAAAGACAAGGAAAAAAGCCTGAGAACCCTGACGGCAAAGTTCATGCAAACTAAAAATACCAAGTTGCTCAAGGAACCATTGTATTCCGAGGGAACAATCTATTTCGATTCGGAAGGCAAAATGCTCTTTGAAGTTACCAGCCCATCATCTGTAATGGTGCTTATAAAAAGTGGATTGCTTCTTATCTATTACCCTGATATATCAAAGGCAAAAGAAAAATATCTCGGAAATAATTTTCTCAAAAAATATATAGGTATCGGTCAGTCCGTTGAAGAGTTCCG
>JAYEGA010000040.1:0-16989 GCA_034658835.1 Thermodesulfobacteriota bacterium | reverse complement strand
CAGGTAATGAATAGCGGAACAAGCGCTTGCGTGGCAGGTCTGCTGGCTTTGGGGAATCAGGTGACATCGAACTCCTCTGCATGCAGCACCGGAACTGAGGCGATTTTCGATGGCATGATGAGGATCCGTATGGGATTGGCAAAGCGTATGTTGGCTGGTGGATCTGAGGGGCCATCTCCCTATATCTGGTCGGGTTTTGATTCCATGCGTGTGCTCAGCCGGAAGTTTAATGATAAACCGGAAGCGGCTTCAAGGCCTATGAGCGCTTCGGCGAGCGGCTTTATTCCCGGTTCTGGTGCGGGTGTTCTGATGCTTGAGGATCTGGAAAGCGCGCTGCAGCGTGGAGCTCGAATTTATGCGGAGGTTCTTGGTGGTGCGGTCAATTGTGGTGGTCATCGCAGTGGTGGCACAATGACAGCTCCTAATCCGGAAGGAGTACAGCGCTGTATCAGAAGTGCTATTTCTGATGCAGGTATCACTCCACAGCAGATTGATGCAATAAGTGGCCATCTGACTGCTACGTTTTCCGACCCGGGCGAGGTGAAGAGCTGGTTCCTGGCTCTTGAAAGAGAGATTGATGATTTTCCTTATATCAATGCCGCCAAATCAATGATCGGTCATTGTCTGGGGGCGACTGGAGCCATAGAAAGTATTGCTGTTGTTTTACAATTATACAAAGGATTCCTGCACCCATCCATCAATTGTGAGGATGTACACCCGGAGATTGCCGCTTTTGCAGATAAGATTCCACAGACACTTATGGAGTATCCGGATTTAAAAGTTATTATTAAGGCCGGTTTCGGTTTTGGTGATGTTAACAGTTGTTTGATCTTTAAGAAGTGGGAAGAATAGCCTGAGGTACAAAGGCACAAAGATACAAAGGTACAAAGTAAGTAACCTCGTTTTGTGTTTTGGTGGCTGAATGGTTACAAACAAATTTAAATTTCAATAGGAGTTTTAAAAAATGGATGAGAAAAAGATATTAAAAGAAATGGTTGAGATTCTTAAACCTTACACAAAAGATGCGGCCGTTCTTGAGGCCGCCACAAAAGATACTCATATATTAGATGACCTCCAGGTCAATTCTGCACGTCTGGTGGATGTCATTATCAAGTGTGAAGATGTCTTCGATATTGAAATAGATGATGATGAGGCGGATAAAATCAGGACCATCGGTGATGCTGTAGGGGTTATTGAGAGCAAGTTAGCTTAGGGCAACCAATGAAAGTTTCAACTAAATATTTATTTAACCTCCAGTGGTTACTATGCCGGTTGGCTGTTTTTATAATTGGCCCTCTTTATTATCTTGCTTTTATCTTGATGGGATACAGAGCAAGAGATTTGAGGAAGGTAAGGAAAGAATGCCTGCTTCATTTCAGGAAACATAGTGGGCCGTGGCTCATCTGTCCAAATCACCTAACCATGATAGATTCCACGATTCTGTCTATGGTAGTGCTTCCGTTGTATCGTTACCTGATTCAATATAGATTGCTTCCCTGGAATCTTCCTGAAAGTGCAAATTTTCAGCGCAATTTATTTCTGGTCGTTATGTGTTACCTGTCAAAGTGTATTCCGGTCAGTCGCGGTGGTGACCGTGATGAGATGAAAATTGTCCTTGATAAGTGTGATTATCTTCTGAACAAGAAACAGAGTTTAATGATATTTCCCGAGGGGGGGCGTTCACGTACCGGTCGGGTAAATACTGAATCTTTTTCATATGGGGTGGGTCATTTTATTAAAAACCATGAGGATTGTCATGTAATGTGCGTCTATATGCGTGGAGATCACCAGGATGCCTACAGTAACATTCCCAAGTTTGGTGAGCGTTTCACCATAAGCATAGAAACATTTAAACCTCAAACAAAATATAAGGGTCTTCGGGCTCAGCGGGATTATGCCGGGCAGATCGTAAAGCGCCTGTCTTCGATGGAGGAAACCTACTTTGCAACATGTCGGCAACGACATAGTGGATTTGACCAGTCCCAACACGATGGGAAAGAGTCGGGATATACGTTTCATAAACCGGGTTTTCACTCAAGGTGAGAAGAAACAGATATTGAATTCGGTTGACCAGGATGTCATGCTCTGGTCTACATGGGCCGGAAAGGAATCAGCTTACAAGGTTGTCAGTAAATCTTGTCCTGCCGTTTCTTCCGTTCCCCGTGCATATGAAGTAAGCTTTGATGGGGACGTGACAAAATTGAACAGAAATTGTTCAGGCTGTTACACCATTTCAGGAGTTGTAGAGACATCTCATGGTTCAATTCCTGTCAGGATTTTCCAGACATACGATTCCATACATTGCATTGCAACCACGGGAGCATCGGAAGCTATAGATTCGGTTATCTGGGGAGTGCAACATATTGGCAGTGGCTTGGTTGAGTCGGTTATTGTACGTGAGGCTGCAAGGAAGCACCTGTCATTATATTTAAATTGGAATCCTGACGAGATTGAAATTCGCCGCCTGAAAGGTCCGCGTGGTTTGGGACCTCCAATCGTGTATGTGAAAGACCGTAAGGCAGGGGTTGATATCAGTCTCAGTCATGAGGGGGAATTTGTGGCCTATGCGTTTGTTGTATAGCATTTTGATTAACCATGAGAGCTCTGAAAATATAATTCCCAAAACTCTCCGTTCAACAGCCACGATGCCTACCTGTATCTATTCTGAGTTTTTCTTCTGAATTCTCTCTCCATATCCCGCTTGTCTGCTTTAATTTTGAGAGTTTGGCGCTTGTCATGCAGTTTTTTACCTTTGCCGGTGCCTATCTCTACCTTCACCTTCCCGTTCTTGAAGTATGCTTTTAAAGGAATCAGGGCCAGCCCCTTTTCTCTTGTCTTGCCGTAAAGTCTTTTAATTTCTCTTTTATGGAGGAGAAGCTTTCGCACTCTGAGCGGATCATGGTTTGCTATGTTGCCATGCGAGTAAGGGCTGATATGCATATCGTATAGATACACCTCTCCATCCTTCACCCGGGCATAGCTGTCCTTGAGATTACCCTTGCCCTCGCGCAGGGCTTTTACTTCCGTGCCAACAAGAGCGATTCCGGCTTCATATGTGTCTTCAATGAAGTAGTTTCGTCTTGCCATCTTATTCTGGCATATTATTTTTCCAGAGCTTTTCATTTTTCCAAAATCAAAACTTGATGCACTCGTAAAAAGTCAGTTTTCTTCGCTCAGAACCCTTTTGCAAGGTTTTGTATCTTTTAAAGCAGGTAATCGGTCTTTACGTTGCTCATTGCCTTGAAAATATTTTCCCTGATGTTCTTATTTTCTTTTTCCAGCTCGTTCAGGAGCTTCTTGATGTACATCCGCCGGGAGACCTTGCTTGTAGGACAGTCGTTTTCGATAGCAGGTAGCTCACATTCTATTGCATACTTTTTGATTAAAACTTCCCTTATATATGCAAGAGGGCGGATGATATGTAGTTTCCCTCCGAAGATTGACTGGTTGGGTGTCATGGTGCTGATTTCACGTGCGTAAAAAATATTGATAAGAAGTGTCTCTATTATATCATCCTTATGGTGAGCAAAGGCAATTTTGTTACAGCCTGCTTCATCGGCCATTTCAAATATCCTTTTTCGCCTCAGTCTTGAACAGAGAAAACAGGGGTTCTTCTTATTGTAATCGCTGTGGGCCAGTGGGCCTATATCGGTTTTTTCCATTATATACTCATGACCACTTTTTTTGAAGTGCCTTTCCAAAAGGGAATAGTTGCCGTTACCGCTGTCGAAACCAAGATCGATGTTGACTGCCAGCAGGGAAAATTTTGGAGGAGCAAATAACATAGGGCTGCTGAGGAGGTCGAGCAATACAAGGCTGTCTACACCTCCTGAGACGGCAACGAGTACCCTGTCTCTCTCCTCCAGCATGCTATATTCTACAATGGCTTTTTCCATCCATTTCTTAAGATGAAGAAAAAGCTTTGTATTTTTGTTTTGTACCACGGCGGATTTCCTCTCAATAAGTAAGCATTCAGCTATCAGCCGCCGGCTTTCAGCTCAACCGGATATCATATTGTTTTTAATCGCTTATACCTATCTAACATATTGGAAGTAAATATTCTATGGGATTATAATTTCTTTAAACATTCGATGGTTTATTTTTGAAATATTTCCCCCCATCGCTTGACATAGCGGAATTTGTGTTTAATATAGTTCTGATTGTAACTAAAGGGGTTGGATATAAATATTATTTTAATTAAGAAAGGAGAGAGTTGAGGATGAAAATCAGACCGTTGAATGACAAAATTCTTGTTAAGCGCTTGGAAGATGAAGGAAAGACAAAAGGGGGAATTATAATTCCCGATACTGCCAAGGAAAAACCAATGGAGGGTGAGGTCATCGCTGTAGGAAAAGGAACAAGAACGCAAGATGGCAAATTGGTTAAAATGGATGTTAAGGCTGGTGACAGGATACTCTTTAGCAAGTATGGCGGAACAGAAATCAATATAGATGGAGTCGAATACATTATTATGAGAGAAGACGACATTCTGGGAGTGATTGAAAAGTAAAAATTCGATTATAAGTTAAGTAAGGAGGAAGAATTAATGGGAGCAAAGATACTTCAATATGATGAAGAGGCCAGAAAGTCAATTCTTAATGGCGTTAATATGCTGGCTGATGCTGTAACGGTGACTTTAGGTCCTAAAGGCAGGAATGTTATTTTGGATAAGTCTTTCGGGGCACCTGCGGTAACGAAAGATGGTGTAACAGTTGCCAGGGAGATTGAACTGGAAGATAAGTTTGAAAACATGGGTGCACAGATGGTAAAGGAAGTGGCCAGCAAAACAAGTGATGTTGCGGGTGACGGAACAACAACAGCAACCATTCTTGCCCAGGCTATTTACAGAGAAGGGGCAAAGGCTGTGGCCGCCGGAAGCAACCCGATGGAAGTTAAAAGAGGAGTGGATAAAGCCGTTGAAGTAGTGGTGGAAGAGCTTACTAAAATAAGCAAACCTACCAAAGACCAGAAGGAGATAGCCCAGGTAGGGACCATTTCCGCCAATAATGATGAAACCATAGGTAATATTATTGCTGAAGCTATGGGCAAAGTGGGAAAAGAAGGTGTGATAACCGTGGAAGAAGCAAAGGGGCTGGCAACCGAACTGGAAGTTGTAGAAGGTATGCAGTTTGATAGAGGCTATCTTTCCCCTTATTTTGTTACTGATGCGGAGAAGATGGAAGTGGATCTTGAAGATCCCTATATCCTTATTCACGATAAAAAGATTAGCAATATGAAGGATCTCCTCCCCGTTCTGGAGCAGATTGCCAAAATGGGGAAACCATTCTTGATTATTGCCGAGGATATTGATGGGGAAGCATTGGCTACTCTTGTCATCAATAAAATCCGTGGCACGCTCCACGCTGCCGCTGTTAAGGCCCCGGGATTTGGTGATAGAAGAAATGCTATGCTGGAAGACATTGCCATCCTTACCGGCGGAAAGGTAATCTCGGAAGAGATGGGTTCCAAGCTCGAGAATGCGCGGGTAGAGGATCTCGGTAACGCTAAGAAAATCACTATAGATAAAGACAATACGACGATAATAGATGGCGCTGGTGACAGAGCAGGTCTTGAAGGAAGGGTCAAGCAGATTAGAGCTCAAATAGATGAAACATCATCTGATTATGACAGGGAGAAGTTGCAGGAAAGACTGGCAAAGCTTGTCGGAGGTGTCGCTGTGATTAAGGTTGGCGCGGCAACAGAGACAGAGATGAAAGAGAAAAAGGCAAGGGTAGAAGATGCACTAAATGCTACCCGTGCAGCCGTGGAAGAGGGAATCGTTCCCGGTGGCGGAGTTGCCTACCTGAGATCAATTCCTGCTCTTGATAAATTTACGCTTGAAGGTGATCAGCAAATAGGGGTAAGGATTGTCAGGAAGGCAATGGAACAACCGCTGAAAGCGATAGCAAACAATGCGGGCATGGAGGGCAGTATTGTTGCGGAGAAAGTTAAGGAGCATGAAAGTGCCTTTGGTTTCAATGCCCTGACAGAGCAGTATGAAGATATGATTGAAGCAGGTGTTATTGATCCGACCAAGGTAACCAGATATGCCTTGCAGAATGCCGCAAGTGTTGCTTCTTTGATGATTACAACTCAGTGTATGATTGCTGAAAAGCCCGATGAGAAGAAGGGTGATATGCCCGGTATGCCTCCAGGAGGAATGGGAGGAATGGGTGGAATGGGTGGAATGATGTAAAACCCCACCGCTTCAAATGATGTATAAAAAAGCTCCTGCCGGAAGGCAAGGGGCTTTTTTTGTTGTACTTTTACTTGAAAGTATCATTTGTCTGTGATAGTTGTGAACCGTCTTAAGCATAGGAGATTTAAATGAATTATAAAGATACCTTGAACCTGCCGAAAACTGATTTTCAGATGAAAGCAAATCTCTTCCAAAAGGAGCCTGAAATACTCAAGTTTTGGGGAGAGATGGATATTTATAAAAAAATAAGAGAGACGTCAAAGGGGAGAAAAACCTATATACTTCATGATGGCCCGCCTTATGCGAATGGAGATATCCATCTCGGTACTGCATTAAATAAAATCATCAAGGACATGGTTGTAAAATCAAAAAATATGTCAGGGTCTGACAGTATCTTTGTCCCGGGATGGGATTGCCATGGACTTCCTATAGAGCATCAGGTTGACAAGGAACTCGGTGATAAGGCACATTCTATGCCACAGGCGGATAAGAGGCGTCTCTGCCGGGCTTATGCCGAAAAATTTGTTGGTATACAGCGGGAACAATTTAAGCGGTTGGGTGTATTCGGGGAATGGGAGAATCCTTATATCACTATGGATTATGATTACGAGGCGACAACTGTTGAAGAGTTTGGGAAGCTTTTTCTGAATGGTGACGTCTATCAGGGAAAGAAACCTGTTTACTGGTGTGCCTCCTGTAAAACCGCCCTTGCGGAGGCTGAAGTTGAATATGCCGATCATACGGCGCCATCCATTTATGTGAAATTTCCGATAATATCTGACATATCCTCCGTTCGGCCGAAATTAGAAGGTGAGAAGGCCAATGTAGTAATCTGGACGACGACGCCGTGGACGATTCCTGCTAATCTGGCGATTGCTTTCCACAAGGATTTTACATATGTTGCCGTAAAAGTTGAGGGTGAGACTTTAATTCTTGCCAAGGATTTGCTGGATTATTGTATGGAGGCGTTTGGCTATAAAGATAAGGATTATGAAGTCCTGGATGAATTTCCCGGTTCCGTAATGGAGGGGCTCAAATGTAAGCACCCCTTCATTGACCGTGAAAGTGTTCTGATATTGGCTTCCTTTGTGACACTGGATGCTGGAACAGGATGCGTTCATATTGCTCCAGGCCACGGGCAGGATGATTATGAAATAGGGCTGGAATATGGGTTGGATAATTATGCCCCGGTTGACGATGATGGGCGCTTCACACAGGATGTTGATTACTTCAATGGAGAGTTTGTTTTTGATGCAAATGATTCAATTAATAAGAAATTGGAAGAGGTCGGAGCGCTGCTTGGACTGTCGGATATGGTACATTCCTATCCTCACTGTTGGAGATGCAAGAATCCCATTATATTCAGGTCAACTGAACAGTGGTTTATTTCCATGGATAAGAATAAACTGAGGGAGAATGCCCTGAAAGCCATAGATAGCGTTCAGTGGATACCCTCCTGGGGTCGTGACAGGATATATGGGATGGTGGAGAACAGACCTGACTGGTGTATCTCACGTCAACGTTCGTGGGGAGTTCCTATTACGGTATTCTATTGTGAAAATTGCAAAAATGATTTGATGACAAAAAATATGTTGGATCATGTGGTTCAGCTGATTAGAGAATATGGTGCCGATATATGGTTTGAAAGAGAAGCGAAGGAACTGCTGCCTGCAGGAACGGTTTGTCCTGTTTGTCATGGAAAAGACTTTAAGAAGGAAACAAATATACTCGACGTATGGTTTGATTCGGGTGTGAGTCACGCGGCGGTGCTGGAAAAAAGGAACAATCTCAGATCCCCGGCGGATATGTATCTGGAAGGCAGCGACCAGCATCGGGGTTGGTTTCACTCTTCTCTTCTTGAATCTGTGGGAACCAGGGGAAGGGCCCCCTATGAGAGTGTTCTTACCCATGGTTTTGTCGTAGATGGGGAAGGGAAGAAGATGTCCAAGTCGGTTGGTAATGTAATTGATTCCCAGGAAATCATCGATAAACACGGTGCAGAGATACTCCGGCTCTGGGTTGCTGCTGAGGATTACAGGGTTGATATCAGGATTTCTGACGAGATACTGAAACGTCTCGTAGAGGCCTATAGAAGGATTCGCAATACGAGCAGGTACATATTAGGAAACCTGTATGATTTTGATTTTAAAAAAGACATGGTTTCCTATAATGAAATGGAGGAGATTGACAGATGGGCGCTGCATAGACTTACTGAGGTTATACAACGAGTAAGTAAGGCTTATGATGATTATCAGTTTCATACAGTTTATCATGTCCTTTACAATTTCTGTACCGTTGACCTGAGTTCCCTTTACCTGGATGTCTTGAAGGACAGGCTATATACTTCAAAGACGCAGTCGAAGAAACGAAGATCTGCTCAGAGCGCTATGTATTTGATTCTTGATTCCATGGTAAGACTTCTATCGCCGATTCTTACCTTTACTGTGGAGGAAATATGGGCAAGTCTGCCTTATTATGATGGGAAGGAAGAAAGTATTCATTTGACACAATTTCCCGAGATTAATCCCGAGTATTTGAATGATGATTTGAATGAAAAGTGGAAAACCTTGATTTCTGTGAGGAGCGAAGTTTCGAAAGCGATAGAGCTTGCCAGACAGAAGAAGGTAGTGGGACATTCCCTTGATGTTTGTGTTGAAATATTTGCCCCGGAAAAACTTCGTAAATTTATCGAAGACTACCGCGAAGAAATGAGGTCCCTTTTAATTGTATCTCAGGTAAATATTATTGATAAGGATGAAATCACGGATCCATATCAGAGTAATGAATTTGAGGGGTTGGAGATAGGGGTTTCAAAGGCCAAAGGGAAAAAATGCGAAAGGTGCTGGATTTACAGTGAGACGGTGGGGGTGGATGGCAATCACCCGACAATCTGTAAGAGGTGTCTTGAGAATCTATTCTAAACTCTCAACTTTTGGAGATGTTATTTGAAAAAGAGATATATATTCCCTTTTGTTGTTACGGCGCTTGTTGTGCCCCTGGATCAGATTACCAAGTTTTGTATTAGTTCAAGCATGTCCCTTCATGATTCGTTTCCGGTCATAGACGGGCTCTTTAATATAACCTATATCAGGAATACCGGCGCTGCCTTTGGATTTCTTGCCAAGGCCTCTCCTGTCATTCGGTCCACTTTTCTCATTGCAGTGACCATCGCTGTCATATTCCTGATTGTCTACTACATCTTTAAGATCAAAGTCGAAGAGAAGTTTTATTCTTTTCCTCTTTCCCTTATATTAGCTGGAGCGGTGGGGAACCTGATTGACAGGGTACGTTTTGGAGATGTAGTCGATTTTCTTGATTTCTATATAGGTTCTTATCACTGGCCCGCCTTCAATGTAGCGGATTCCGCTATTTCAATTGGGGCCATTATCCTTGTCTTTGAAGTACTTAAGAAAAAAGAGGGAAAGATACGTAGTGACGGGTGAGGAATTCGTCACCTTATGATAGTAACATTCCGATATTTTCTGCCCCATTTAAGGGCGTCATCACGGTCTTTGAAGAAGACATCTATGTGGTCTCCTTTGATGGCGCTTCCCGTATCATGAACCACCCCCCAGCCGTAGCCAGGGACATACATTCTGGTACCATAGGGATATCTTTTGATATCTGCGGCAATGGTTCCCTTTTTTGCCTTGGTTCCGTCTGAGGTAATTCCCACCTTTTTTCTCTTTCCCTTGTTTGGTCCGTAAGCATAAACTGCCGGCCCGATGCACCCATATTTCCTTTTCCAGCCGCATGATTCCTGACCTGCGTCATAGGCGGTTACAAGCATCTTCCTGACTTCTTTGCGTTCTTTTTTGGGAAAGAGGCAGCATCCGCAAAGAAAAAAGATGATTATGAGAAGAACGATATGGATAGGAAGAATTTTTAAGCGTAATTTAGTCATGATAAATTTTTTATCTGGAGCCCCTTAAATCTATGCAGTTTTTGGTGGTTATGCAAAACTCTTTATCTGCTCTTCAGGAAAAACTATCACAACATTTTCTTTCATTTCAAGGATTATCTCATTAAATTAGGGAGGAAGAGGGCGATTTGAGGGAAGGGGATCAGGAGGAGCGTTCCTGCTGTTAATGCCAGAAGTAAGGGCAAAACACCCTTGAATATGACGTGGAGCGGCACATCTCTGGCTACACCGCTGACGACATAGACGTTAATCCCCACCGGTGGTGTGATCACCCCGATTTGCGTTACCAGTACAATTATTACACCAAACCATATCGGATCGTAGCCAAGGAGAGTGACTACCGGATAGAAGATTGGTACGGTCAGCGTAATCAGTGCCAGGGCATCGATGAAGCAGCCACCTATTAGATATACCAGAATAATTAATCCCATAATGACAAAAGGTGGCAGGTGAAGTCCGGATATCCAGTTTGAAATGTCGAAGGGGATCCTTGTTACGGCAAGAAAATGTCCGAAGATTGTAGCACCTGCCACAATCACGAGGATCATGCAGGAGATTCTTGTTGTTTCGCCAAGAGCTGTAACAAAACCCTGCCAGGTTAAATTACGACTGAAGAGAGCGAGAAGAAGGGTGCCAAAAGCACCAACAGCCCCCGCTTCTGTTGGCGTAAAGAACCCTAAAAAAAGTCCTCCCATCACTAAAACGAAAAGCATTAGTGTTTCTATGAGACCTGAAAGGGATTCCAGTTTTTCCCTGAAGGTTGTTTTTGGGCCTCTGGGAGCCAGGTCAGGTTTTAGATGTGTCCAGACAATTATCGTCAGGATGAAAAGTATTGTAAGAAGCAGTCCGGGCAGAATGCCGGCCACGAAAAGTTTGCCTATGGACTGCTCGGTCATTATGCCATAAATGATAAAGATGACACTTGGTGGAATGAGTATCCCGAGACTCCCACCAGCAGCAACCACCCCTGTTGCCAGTCCTGCTTTATAATTGTATTTCTTCATTTCCGGGAGTGTAACAGCAGCCATGGTGGCCGCCGTTGCGTTTGTGGAGCCGCAAATCGCAGCGAAGCCGGCACATGCTCCTACTGTGGCAATGGCCAACCCTCCTGGCCAGTGTCCCATAAACTTATATGCCATGTCGAAGAGCCTGCTGCTTATTCCCGAATGAAAGGAAAGCTGTCCCATCAGGACAAAGAGGGGTATAACGGTCAGATTGTAAGATCCAAATACGGAGAAAATATCTTTTGCAATGAGATTCATTGACGCGTCAAAAGAGACTAAATAACCGAATCCCAGAAAACCAATTATGGCCATGATGAAACCGACCGGTATTCTGGAAAAGATGAGCAAAATGAGGGCAGCAAGACCGATTAGGCCTACAATCGTTGGAGTCACTTTTGTATTGTCCTGTTTAATGATTGGGAAAATTCTATCAGTAGTACCAAACAGAGTATCCCGGAGCCTATCGATATTCCGTATACAAAGGGGAAAATCGGCATCTGGAGTGTCATGGAGACCTCACCGGTATGCATGAGGTTTTGGGCATACAACAGGCTCTGCCATGTTATCAATCCGAACAGGGCGGCGCCGAGGAGGGAGTTAATGCCGTCAATAACAATTTGAACCCTTTTCGGGAGTTTTTGAATGACGAACTCGACGGAAATATGTCCCCGCATCACCGAAGTATGGGCTAAGGAAAATGAGACAACGATGGTTCCCAAAAGCCCAACCATTTCATAGGTACCAGGAATTGGGTGACGGAAGAAACGTAAGATAACGTCTGCACATGTTAGTACCATCATTGCTATAACTGCAGCCGCCGCTACCCAGTTAAATTTCCTGGCTATTGAAGAAACCGATCTTTCTAAACGGGACATTGATCATTTCCCTCTATGCAATTGAGCAGATGGCAGAACAGGTTTTCAATCTGCTTACAGGGAGCTTCACAAAAATTCCCCCCATTCCCTCTTTACTAAAGGGGGTAAGGGGGGAATTTTGTGTTTCGTTGTGGTCGTAGACCATAGGAGTTACTTGTAACGTTTGCTGTATTTTTTGATAAGATTTTCTGTTGTCGTGACTGCCTTTTGTCCGGGCAGACCCTTTTCTTTGGTAGACTTAATATAATTATCCATCATTGGGCTGACCGCTTTTTTCCACCTGGCATTTTCTTCTTTAGAAAGAGGAATTATCTTATTGCCAAGGCTGAGGGTATATTTGCGGCCTTCGGAATCATTCATATCCCAGATTTCCCCGTGAACATCGACCCACTCATTGCTGACGTCATCGATGATATTTTGTATTTCTTTTGGGAGAGAGTTCCACTTTTTGAGGTTCATTACCACGAACATGGAGGTCGTGTAACCAACGCCGTAGCACTCGGTTGTGTCTTTAATAACTTCACCCTGCCTCCATCCCTTGAGCACCTCCATAGGGCCAAAAGTGCCTTCAACGACCCCTTTCTGGAGGGATTCATAAGTTGCGCCCTGGGGCATTGCCACCGGCACGCCACCCAGTGCCTTTACAATCTTCGCACTCAATCCGGTGGATCTTATTTTCATGCCTTTTAGATCCTCCAGTTTTCTGACCGGCTTCTTTGTATGGAGAAGACCGGGTCCATGTGCATGGATGTAAAGAACTTTCACATCGTCAAGTTCTTTCGGTCGAATCTTTTTGGAGAATTCATTGGCCACATGTGTGGCAACCTGACCGTTTGGATAACCAAAGGGGAGGTCAACTACTTCCATTACTGGAAAACGTCCCCTTGTATAGGCGAAACATGACATTCCTATATCGGATATCCCATTGACAACGCCATCATAGCACTGATTTGCCTTTGTCAGGGTTCCTCCCGGGAAAACGGTGATTTTCACTTTTCCATTGGTGCGTTTCTCTATTTCTTTTGCCCATGATACTCCCGCCTTGCACTGGCCGTGGGTGGCTGGGAAGAAGATGCTGTATGTAAGGTTAGCGGTATCGGCTTTCACATCGGATGTGCCGGTCGGCATCAGAGATGCTGCTAAAAATGTCAGGGTTAAAAATACCACCAAAGATAGCATGTTTTTTTTCATTTTTTCCTCCAGAAATATTTTTAAAAGGATATCTGCCCTCTTTTAAAATAGATGAGCGGGCGTTGATAATTAAAAACACAATGATATTATTTTTACCTCTTTATACCGGAACAAAATGGTAAAGTGGATAGATGACCTTTGGAAAGCCTGCTTACCCATCTTTGAGATGGGCAGCAGGCATTAATACTTGTAGATATTAAGATAGGTGTGGCTTTTATGTGGATGCAAGTTGACTTTTATCATCATCCTGGTGATAAATTTCTGTTTAAAAAGTAAGAAGAAAAGACTACTTTTCCTCTTTTTTCTTGGTTTCCTTTTTCAGCTTTTCAGCTTCTTTCTTGTATTTGTCTGCTTCGGCCTTTGCCTTTTTCAAATCTTCTTCGGCTTTCTTTAGCCGTTTCGCTTTGGCCTCAGCTTGTTCTGATTCTTTTTTGGCCTTTTTATCCTTTTCTGCTTCTTCCTCTCTTTGTTTCTCTTCTGCTTTCTCTTTCTGTTTGTCTTTAAATTCATCTATACCAACGTAGATTGCAAGCCCGCCTCCCAGTAAAAGCGCAATTGGAATTCCACCTGCAAGCAGGATAAGGAATTGTTTCCACCACAAAATAAGACCAAAAAAACCTAAAATTGCTGCCCCAGCACCACCTGCTAACACTGCCATAACTATAACCTCCTTTTGTTGTAAAAATTTCGGGTCAGAATAAATATTCTGATACAGTCAGTGTAAAATTTTTCAATACAGTGGTAACTAACATAAAAAAAATGTGTAGGCAAGACAAAAATCAAAAAAATATAATTCTTGATAAAAAATTTTTTTTTAATTATATTACAGCGTTCAAGTTAAAAATTCTATATTCCGATTTGATTATGTACAATTCTGGAATGGATAGGGGGGTTGATTGATGGTAGAACCCGATTTCAAGAAGGGGAAGGGGCTTGTACCGGTTATTGTTCAGGATTATAAGACAAAAGATGTACTGATGTTAGCCTATATGAATGAGGAATCATGGCTGAAAACATTGGAAACGGGCAAAGCTACTTACTGGAGTAGATCGAGAAGTACTTTGTGGGTTAAAGGTGAAACATCCGGCAATATTCAGCTGGTCAAGGATATTTTGATAGATTGTGATTCCGATACAGTTCTGCTCAGAGTGGAACAGGTAGGAGGGGCCTCATGTCACACAGGTTATAATACATGTTTTTATAGAAGGTTATCCGGTGGGAAAGTGGAAGTTGTTGGAAAAAAAATATTCAATCCAGAGGAAGTTTATAAATGAGAAAGTTAAAATTGGGAATACCCAAAGGGAGTCTGGAGGAGAGTACGGTTGATCTCTTTAGAAGGGCCGGATGGCGAATTTCTTACGACAACAGGAGTTATTTTCCGGATATCGACGATGAAGACATTTCTTGTGCCCTTATAAGAGCTCAGGAAATGTCGCGATATATTGAGGATGGCACACTTGATCTTGGCCTTACCGGGATGGACTGGATTGTAGAGAACGGGTCGGATGTTGTTGTAGTTCAGGATCTTGTTTACTCAAAGGTTTCAACGAGACAGGCAAGGTGGGTTCTGGTTGTAACAGAAGAATCTCCCATAAAGACAATAGAGGATATGGAGGGTAAAAGAATATCAACGGAACTTGTTAATTTCACAAGGAAATATTTTGCTGAAAGGGGAATAAATGTTGAGGTAGAATTTTCCTGGGGGGCTACCGAAGCCAAGGTAGTCGAAGGCCTTGTAGATGCGATAGTTGAGGTGACTGAGACCGGGAGTACCTTGAGGGCGAACAAATTGAAAATTATCCATGAATTGATGAAGACAAATACCCAGTTAGTTGCCAACAGGGAAGCGTGGGCAGATCCTTGGAAGAGACAGAAGATTGAACAGATAAAAGTACTTCTTGATGGTTCTCTCCGGGCCATGGGTAAGGTTGGATTAAAATTGAACGTTTCCGGGGAAAATCTTGGGAGGGTTATCCTTTTGCTTCCATCTTTGAAGGCACCTACCATATCTGAGCTACATGGTGAAGATTGGTTTGCCGTGGAAACCATTGTTGATAAGAATATCGTCAGGGAATTAATCCCGCTCTTACAAGAGGCTGGGGCTGAGGGGTTTATCGAGTATTCACTTAACAAAGTTATCTGATGGGGTTTTTGATTATGGTAAGAAGAGCGAAGGTAGAGAGAAAGACGACTGAAACAGAAATAACAGTGGATATGAATCTTGATGGAACAGGAAGTGGTGAAATATCTACCACCATACCCTTTTTCGATCATATGCTTGGCCTTATGGCAAAACATGGGTTTTTCGATCTTATTCTGAAAGGGAAAGGGGATACCGATGTTGATTATCATCATCTGATTGAGGATATTGGGATATGTTTGGGCGAGACGGTAAAAAAAGCCTTGGGCAATAAAGAAGGAATTAGTCGTTACGGATCTGCTGTTGTTCCAATGGATGAAAGTCTCTGCAGAGTTGATCTGGATATCTCAGGGAGACCTTACCTTGTTTTTAATGTGGATTTTAGCCAGAAAAAAATCAGGGATTTTGATCCGGATCTGCTTATGGAATTCTTCAAGTCTTTTTCTGATAATAGCGGAATAACCTTGCACATAAATGTCATATATGGTAGAAATAACCACCACATAGCAGAAGCGATTTTTAAATCTTTTGCCCGGGCATTGAACAGGGCGATTTCCATCGATGAGAGGATAAAGGGCGTACTATCAACAAAGGGAAGATTGTAACTATTAAAAAGTGCCTAAAGTTAATCCGCCTTCGGCGGGCCATAACTTTAGTTTACTTTAGGCACTTCAAACTTTAGGCACTTTCGTGAGGGGGGTGATACTCATTAAAAAGTATTCTTTAAGTGTTGTTGTATGGGTGTCATGCTTTTTTGTTTTTTCCCCATTTTTCGTTTCCGGTTGTGCTTCTAAAACGGGTGTCGAAACGGATCCCTCTCGCAGGGGTACGGTTATCTTGAGTAGAATTGCAGTTATTCCCTTTCAGATAGTGATTCCAGAAGACGCCTCTGCCAAGACCATTCGTTGTCCTCTGAGTGGAACAATTTTCAGGACGTGTAAATCTTCAGAAGGTGCTGAAAAGGTAGTTGAGAAAATATTTCTCAGGAAGCTCAAGGATTGCAGGCAATTTATCCTGATTCCCACCGACAGAGCAGGAGGTGTTTACAGAAGAATATCCATTAATTCTCTCAAAGTAACCCCGCTTGCAATATTGAGAAAAGTTGGTAAAGAGCTGGATGCGGATGGTGTTGTGGCAGGATATGTTTACCGCTACAGGGAGAGAAAGGGATATCCCTATTCTGCTGAGAAACCCGCTTCCGTAGCCTTCGGTATATATTTGATCAGGGTCAGCGATGGTACACTGGTATGGAGAGGTGTTTTTGACAGGACGCAGAGAACACTTTTGGAAAACATTCTTCAGGTTTCATCTTTCTTTAAACAGGGAGGAAGGTGGATTACTGCGGAGGAATTATCTAAAGTAGGAATAGATGAAATCTTGAAGACCTTTCCTGACTTGCAGCAGGGCGAGAAGTAAATAAGCGTTTAGCTATCAGCCGTTAGCTTTCAGCAAAAACGAGAGATTAAGCGTAAGGCTGCTCCGCCTGCAATTGCATGGCGCGAGCGGGCAGGTTTTCTTTATCTTGCTGAGTGCTGAAAGCTTATTTTTGTATAAGGAGTCGGCATTTGATCATAATACCCGCGATAGACTTGAAGGATGGCAAGTGTGTACGTCTGCTTCAGGGGGATTTTAGTCGTGCCACGGTATATTCGGACAAT
>JAYEGA010000039.1:0-17034 GCA_034658835.1 Thermodesulfobacteriota bacterium | reverse complement strand
ATCAGATATCTCCTATGGGGGCGTTTTTCAAAGGTCTCCTGTGAATCTGTAATTATGCATTTAAAATGCAAATTTTCAAGGGAAATCCGACAGATCTTTGGCAACCTGCACCAATCCAACAAGAAGGCTCGACATCTTATCAAAATTTAAAGTATCGATAGTATCCTTTGGACTATGATAATTCGGATTTCGATAAAAAGCGGTATCTGTAATCATAACGGCGGGATACCCCATCTTCCAGAATGAACGATGGTCGGAAAAGTCTACACCGGGAACAAAACTGACTGTCGATAACGTCTCAACCGGAATCTCGGAACTTTTATTTATAGAATTTTTTACTCTCTTTACCAGATTTCTCGATTTTAAGTTGCCCACAACAGCTATGAAATTGGGGGTAGATGAGTACATCAAGCTCATAAAGGGAAGTGGAAAGGTCTGGCCGCCTTTCTTATCACCATAATATCCCACCATTTCAAGACAGACCATGGCACAAATATTTTCCCCTCTTCTCTTCGCTTCACTGGCGTAAACATAACTTCCCATAGATTTAGATCTAAACAGCGGGGGCTCCTCAAGGGTAAAAAATATCAGTTTCAGCGTCCTCCCCGGTGAAAAATCTTTCAAAGCCCGGCAGATTTCAAGCAAGACGGCAACGGCACTGGCATTATCATCAGCGCCTGGCGTGACAGAAACCGTATCGTAATGAGCGCCAATGACAATCGTCTCGCCGGGATGTTTTACCCCCTTTATAGATGCAATAACATTGCTGTATACCCTGCCACTATATTCACAATCCTGAAGTACTGGGGCGTAACCCCAATCTTCAAGAGACGATACAATATAATTTTTTGTTGCTTCTATCTTATCGTAATCATGAACACTCCGTGGGCCGATGCGGACACTTAAATATTTCACATGTTCATACAACTGGTGGATGTTATCTCTGCTGAGGTTTACATCTGACCTGGGAACAGAAACAGATGAGGTAAATTTCACCTTCAGGACGGAGTACACCATAAAAACGACAAGCAGGACGAGCACTAATAAAGAATAACGAATCATTTTTCGCATTAGTCCCAGTAATTAATTGGTAATTTGATTATTTTATGCATTATAACAGATGCGGTCAAGAATAAAAACCTCCATCAACCCCCCTTTTCAAAAGGGAAAAAGTTAGATTTTGTCTGGATTTTCACGAATTTTATGTATAGACTAAACTGCCTTTGTCTAAAGGTAAAGATTCCAACTTAAATGCGAAAGAGGATTAAAATGAAAAGAGTGGTTTTATGTTTAATTTGCAGCCTATTTTTCCTGTACTTTCCCGGTCCTGACACAGGAATAATTGAACAATTGGATGAGGGGTTAGTGTTAGCCGCATCCGGTAACGAGAAACGACCGGTAATATCAACGGACTGGTGGGAAAAAGGTAGAGCGCTGGCGGTTTCCGGTGATTTGTTCGGAGCAATAGATGCCTTCACCATGGCAATTAAACTGAATCCTCAGTCCTCACTCAGTTACAATGACAGAGGAGACGTCTATGACAAATCGGGAAAACCTCAGCAGGCAATCAGCGATTTTACCAGGGCTGTTGAACTGAATTCGGAATTCATTATCGCTTACTCTAATCGTGGAGCTGTTTATTTAGGCCTGGGTAAATATGAACAGGCCATAAGAGACTTCAGCAATGTGATTAAACTGGATCCGAAAAATGCAATGGCTTACTCCGATCGTGGCGATGCCTACAGGCAATCAGGCGACCTTCAGAATGCAATAGTTGATCTTACCAGAGCAATTGAGATAGACCCGAAATTTGCACAGGCATACGTTAATCGAGCTGTCCTGTATGATGAGCTGGGCAACGGTGAAGAGGCCATCGAAGATCTGAAAAAAGCTGCCGGATTAGGACATAAAAGGGCACAGGAGTTTTTCGAGTCAAAAGGGGAAGAGTGGTGAGGTAGAAGTAATCTGCATTGCAAGACATTCTCATATGAAAAAGGAAATGAAAACAGTTTCAGGTAACATCGTTGACGTCCTGAATTCAGAAATATATCCGGGGACATTGACAATCTCCGGCGGCAGGATCGTGGATATCATCCGGGAGCAGAAGGATTACGAAAATTATATTATTCCCGGACTGATTGACGCACATGTTCATATAGAGAGCTCGATGCTGATCCCGTCAGAGTTCGCCAGAGTGGCTGTTATTCACGGTACAGTCGCCACAGTCTCTGATCCTCATGAGATAGCCAACGTTTTGGGTATAAATGGAGTAAATTTTATGATTAAAAACGGGGAGACCGTGCCTTTTAAGTTTTATTTTGGCGCGTCCCCCTGTATACCCGCAACACCCTTTGAGACCAGTGGAGCATCTTTAGGTTTGGAAGAGATAGAAGAGCTCTTAAAGCTGGATCAGATAAAATACCTGTCGGAGGTTATGAATTTCCCCGGGGTCTTGAATGACGATCCTGTCGTTTTGGGAAAAATCCAAATCGCCAGGAAATATGGAAAACCAATAGATGGTCATGCCCCAGGGCTTATGGGCAAAAACATAGAGAAGTACATTAGTGCCGGCATAACCACCGATCATGAATCTATCACAAGGGAAGAGGCCCTGGAAAAGATTAAGCTGGGCATGAAGATTCTGATTAGAGAGGGTTCTGCCTCGAAAGACTTTGAGGAGATGATACCGCTCGTTGAAGAACACTATGAAAGCTGTATGTTCTGCACTGATGATGATCACCCGAATGATCTGGTAAAGGGACACATAAATGATCTTGTAAAAAGGGCTTTAGGTCATGGTATTGATGTTATGAAAGTTCTCAGAGTTGCATGTGTAAATCCTGTCCTGCATTACAAGCTGGATGTGGGATTATTGCGCAAGGGAGACAGCGCGGATTTTATTCTGGTGGACAGTCTCGACAATTTTGACATTTTGAAAACCTGTATCAATGGAGAAGTTGTAGCTGAGGAAGGCAGATCATTTATTCCAGGAAGCACATCGGAGATAGTGAATAATTTTAGCGTGGGTAAAAAGAAAGTGGAAGATTTTGTGCTTCCATACAAAGAGGGAAACATAAATGTAATTGAGATGTTTGACCACCAGTTGATTACAAACAGATTGATTATGACTCCGAAGGTAGAAAACGGCTGTGTTGTGTCTGATGTTGAAAGGGATATATTGAAGATGGTTGTTGTAAATCGCTACAGTGACGCAAAGGTAGCGATCGGTTTTATTAAAAATTTCGGCCTGAAAAATGGTGCTATTGCCTCTAGTGTAGCCCATGATTCGCACAACATTATAGCTGTTGGTGTTGGTGATGAATATATTTGCAGGGCCGTTAATCTGATTATTGAAAATAGGGGTGGTGTCTGCACGGTAGCCCGGGATCGCGAGGTGGTTTTGCCTCTGCCGATTGCCGGCCTCATGAGCACTGATGATTATTTTAGCGTAGCGGAGAGATACGCTGAAATAGACAGTACGGCAAAATCCCTCGGTTCAACATTATATGCGCCCTTTATGACCTTATCCTTAATGGCTTTATTGGTTATTCCCAGTATAAAGTTAAGCGATAAGGGTTTATTTGATGGTGTTAATTTTGAATTTATTGACGTTTTTCAAGAAGTGTGATCTTTAAAAAAAATGATAAAAAGGGGATTTTCTCTGATGGGAAAAGACGAATCAATAAAAGAGGCAAGGAAAGCCCTTAAAATAGAAGCGGAAAGCATTTTAAATCTTATTGACAAGATAGATGAGAACTTTTCCAGCGCCGTCGAGATTATATACAAGAGCAAAGGAAGGGTAATCGTTGCAGGTATAGGCAAATCCGGTCTTATCGGAAGGAAAATTGTGGCCACCCTGACCAGCACCGGTACCCCGGCCCTCTTTCTTCATCCGGTAGAGGGGATGCATGGAGACCTTGGTATCGTTACAAAGAACGACATTATGCTGGCAATCTCCAACAGCGGGGAGACCTTTGAACTGAATACTCTCATTTCCAGCGCCAGGGATATCGGTGTGCCACTGATAGTCTTTACAGGTAACACCTCATCGTCCCTCTCCAGAATGAGTGATGTGGTTATTGATGTAGGTGTTGAAAGGGAGGCCTGTCCCTTCGGTCTTGTTCCTACATCGAGCACCACAGCATCACTGGCGATGGGGGATGCCCTTGCGGCAGCCCTTATCAAAAAGAGAAATTTCAGCGAGCAAGACTTTTACAAATTTCATCCGGGAGGAACACTAGGACAGAGATTGTTTGCCAGGGTCAAGGATGTAATGGTCAATGAAAAACAGATACCCAGAGTCTTTTCCGGAACACCGGTACTGCAGGCAATAGATGAAATCGATAAAAAAAACCTTGGATTTGTCATCATAACGGACAGCAAAAACCATCTTTTAGGTATCTTGACAGATGGTGATGTAAGGCGTTGTGTGAAGAATGGAGTAACTTTCAAGGGAAAAAGCGTGGATGACTTGATGACAAGGTCCCCTAAAACCATAGATGAAAATATATCAATTGCCCAGACTATAGAAGCCATGGAGAAGGATGAGATTACCACCTTTCTGGTCGTAAATAAAACTAATCAGATTAAGGGACACATCCACCTTCATGACATTCTGGGAAGAGGGGGAACTTTGAAAATTTCAATATCTCATTGAATACTGCCAAATCGTGAGATTGCTTCGCTCCGCTCGCAATGACAATATAGGCATTTTGCAAAGCTCTCAGTCTTTCTTCCAGTAATGATCCACTTCCTCATACCCCTTTATCAGTTTTTCTTCGATACTCAGGCGAACATCTTCAAATTGATCAGTATCCATCTCCTCAGGAACAAATTCCAGTGGGCCAAAGCGGATTAAGGCCCTGCTAAATGGCTTAGGAAGCATAAATCTATCCCAGCTATTGAATATCCACGGCTTTTCATAAGAAACATATGTGGGACAAAGGGCTGCCCCGGACTTCTGCGCAAGAATAATAAGACCAGGTTTTACGATATGGGGTGGTCCCGTGGGACCGTCCACGATATGACCTCCCAGGCGATTTTCAGCCATCCCCGCAATCATCTGCTGCAGCGCATTCTTCCCTCCACGCGAGCTTGAGCCACGTACCGGTATAAAACCCATCCGCCGGGCAACATCCGCTACGAAATCCCCATCCCTGCTCTGACTTATCATTATGCAGGGAGATTCACCGAATATCCTGGGCAAACAAAAACCCCCAAAAAACCTCTGATGCCAGCTATACATTATGACCTGACCGTTATTCTTCAGATGCTCCCTTAGTTCATCTTCGTTTTCCAGCTTTACTCTGATCGTCTTCGCGTATAAATTGAGAGCGTAATAGGCAAAAAATGTCAGAAAGTTCCGAATTATAAAGTATTTTATCTCTTTTTTTATACTCATCTTGATTCGGCCCCAAACATTATTGACTCAAAAAAGGGGGGCATCCACCACGACCGCCCCCTCTCATTTCATATGGTAGGCGGTACTGGATTTGAACCAGTGACTTCTACCGTGTGAAGGTAGCACTCTCCCTCTGAGTTAACCGCCCATTTTGGGTCAACAATACTTCAAAGAAACTTCTTTTTCAAGGAAAAAGAGGGGGTCGCACCATTATGGTGCAGCGGGAAAAGACAGCTTGAAGGTTGTGCCTTTACCAACCTCACTTTCAACCTTGATGGTACCACCATAATCGTCAACAATACCGTAGCTGATGCTTGTTCCAAGACCTACACCTTTTCCCACCTCTTTCGTGGTAAAAAAAGGTTCAAAAATTTTATCTTTTATATCTTCAGAAATTCCCGTTCCGTTATCGTACACCGTCACCATAACCCAACCATTCTCTGAAAAAGATTTTATTCTCAGAATCTTCCGCAATTCCCGATCTTTCAACTGGGTGTCCTTCTCGTCGAGTGCATCCATGGCATTTGTCACCAAATTCATAAATACCTGCTCTAATCTGTTGTGATTCGCTATAATTGAATGCAGATCTTCAGTCAAATCCAGATCAACCTCTATCCGGTGTACCCTCAGCTGTTGACCCAGCATCTCAAAGACATCCAGAATAGGAGCATTAATACTTATCTTCTCGCTCTTGACCTCCGATTGTCTGGCAAAATCCCTCATATGATTTATGATCTGATCCGCCCTCTGAACATTTTCCCCAATCTCTTCAGCCATTGCATATAAATCTTCTTTATTGATATCTTCACCCTTCTTCATTATCTTCATGAAATAATCAGAACACACCTGGATTACATTGAGAGGCTGATTGAGTTCATGGGCAATACCGGAAACCATCGTGCCCAGCGTCGCCATCTTGCTGGCCTGAACCAGCAGGTTCTCCCTTTCTACATTCTCCGTAATATCAGGGGTAGCGGCTATCAAGCAATCTCTCTCCATAAATATAACTGAACGAACAAGAAGATTAACATAAAAAAGTTCTCCACCTTTCTTTCTATGCAACTTCTTGGGGTATAATTTTGAGTGATCGATGGTAATTTTCTTCAAGTCTTCCAATATCTCCTTACCAGCCTGATGTGCCAGAGATGAAAAGGGCATCCTTAAAAACTCATCTCTTGAATACTCGTAGCAATCCACAGCAGTCGCATTGACGTCGATGATGTTCAGGGTCTCTTTATCAAGAATAATAATGGGATTGGGGTCGGCATCGAACATTGTCCTGTATTTCTCCTCCGATACTGTCAGATCATGGTATGACTCTACAAGCTTCTGTTCCGCCTCTTTCTGATCTGTAGTATCCCACAGGGTTTCAATAGAACCACTAATCTTCCCATCAAGTCCTCTTATGGGTGCAGCAGTAAAGAGGAGCCACTTATCAGAACCACCTATATCGGGGAAGAAATCTTCAGCTTGATATGCTTCTCTGATAAGTAGCGATGGGGATGCTTTATCACTATAAAATTCCGTTATCCCCTCTTTATCTATTCCATCTACAATGAGATCAGCCATGCAAGGCCTTTCTTCTGAATAGAATGCCTTCCAGTGATTTCTTGTTCCAATGACGTCTCCTGCTTTATGATCGGTCATTCTTTCCAGAGCCTTATTCCAGTGTGTAACAACATGGTTCTCATCGATAACAAAAGTGGGAATACTGCTTCCATGAACGATTTGCGAGATTGTTTGATCACGCCTGACAAGCATTTTTTCCACAGATTGAAGATGGCTCGTCCTTTCACTTACAATATCACTAAGTTCCTGAGAGAATTGTTCAAATCTCTCGTCTATCCTTTTACATATCTCCTCTTCCAATTCATACGCCTCGACTATGTCTTTACATAGCGCATCCTTCATATTTCGTTTCTTTACCTCTATTTGAAGGAAATCCCATAAAGACATAGCCTCAAAATGATCTATCAATCTAACACCACGGGGTTTATCCTTTTTCAGTATCTGCAAAAAATGGTCATTCCCGGTTAACTCGACAATCGTGTTCAGCTCTTCAAATTTAAAAAGGTCCCTGTAATTACAAGTTGTATAAATTCCCTTCTTTTTGGCATGCAAAAACCCTCTTGCCTGATCATCGATATCACAGACACCTAATATGTTTGACTTTAGATTATTAAAAACGGGGCCTAAGACAATCTTAAGTATCTCCTTGCAAACCTTACCCCCTCCAACAATGGCAACCTTCGATTCTGTAAATACTTTTATCACTTCAGCCTCCTGATGCTCCACAAACGAAATTGTTTCTCCATATTTTTTATCATATTTGAAGAGGAAATCAATTGCAAGTATCAATAAGAAAGGACTTGACCACATGAATAGAAAAATTATAGAGGTTATGGTAAAGAACTTTTCCAGAGGGCATAAATCCTTCCGGTAGACAATCGGAGATTTCTGATGATTAGCAATACGCATAGTATGGCAATATTTGGCCCCATGCGTTTACCATTTCTTATATTACCCCCGGCATGTGTTATGCTGGGTGCAGCTACTGCAACATGGTCCGGAAGTGAAATAAACCTGTATTACCTTATATTAGCCTTTGTTGGCGCCTTCTCGGCACATATAAGTGTAAATGCCCTCAATGAGTACCACGACTTCATGAGCGGACTGGACTTCCGTACACAGCCCACCACATTCAGCGGTGGCAGCGGAACCCTCCCCAAAACTCCTGAAAAGGCCCACTTTGCGTTGATTACAGGTATTAGCACCCTGGTCATCACTGCCCTTATAGGTATATACTTTTTATATGTCAGGGGGCTATGGCTTTTACCTCTGGGAGCAACCGGCCTTATCATTGTTGTTACCTATACAAAGTGGATTACCAGAAGTCCCCTTCTCTGTTTGATTGTCCCCGGGCTGGGTTTTGGCCCATTAATGGTGATGGGTACCGACTTTGTCCTCACCGGTTCATACTCCTGGACATCATTTGTCGCATCTCTTGTTCCTTTTTTCCTTGTGAGCGATCTGTTACTCCTGAACCAATTTCCAGATGTTGAGGCTGATAAATGGGCCGGAAGACGGCATTTGCCCATCGCAATCGGGAGAAAGGCCAGTGCAAAGGTCTATGTGGTATTCCTTGCGGCTACATATATGGCAATTATCCTTGGATATATATCGGGAACTCTTCCATTGGAAGGCTTTTTGGCTCTTGCTTCAATTGTCCTTGCAATTCCCACAGTGAGAGGTGTCTCCAGATATGCCGATGATATTCCAAGGCTGATACCGTATATGGGCAGGAACGTCATAATAAACATTCTAACTCCTGTACTGCTTGCAATTGGTCTGTTTATTGGCCGGTGATAATAGATAAATTTCAAGGGGCCTTTGAGGGGTTTCCTCGCAAAGTGAGACCCTTTTCAAAGTTCTCACGGAAACGTGGAGGCGGAGGTTTGAAGATGTATTGGGGAAAAGAAGTTGAAACAATGCCACGGGATAGTTTGGAAGCTCTTCAGCTTACAAGATTAAATGAAACCCTCAGAAGGGCAAACAAATCTCCCTATTACGGAAAATTGTTTAATGAAACAGGCTTAGACCCTGATAAGATCAATTCTCTCAAGGACATAGAGAACGTACCCTTTACCACCAAAGACGATCTGAGGGAACACTGGCCTTATGGATTTCTGACGGTTTCCAGGGATGAACTGATCAGAATGCACTCATCTTCCGGAACAACCGGCAGGGCAACAGTAATATTTCATACTGCAAGAGACATTGAGGAATGGGCCAATCTCGTGGCACGTTCCATGTACATGACCGGTATGAGAAAAACAGACGTCTTCCAGAACATGATGACCTATGGCCTTTTCACCGGCGGTCTCGGTTTCCACTATGGCGCGGAAAAAATAGGGGCATTAACCATACCTGCCGGAGCGGGAAACAGCAAACGGCAGATACAGCTTATGCAGGATTTCGGCACAACGGCCATCCACATTATACCAAGTTACGCACTGCACCTCTTTAATGTCTTTGCGGAAGTTGAAGTTGATCCTGAAAAAGACACAAAAGTCAAGATTGCCTTTCTCGGGGCTGAACCCCACTCAGAAAAAATGAGAAGGAAAATTGAAGAACTTTATGGTTTCAAGGCTTACAACTCCTACGGTCTTTCAGAAATGAACGGGCCGGGGGTGGCCTTTGAATGTCCATCCCAGGGCGGAATGCATATCTGGGAGGACAACTTTCTTGTAGAAATTATCAATCCCGACACTCTGGAACCGCTGCCCGATGGTGAGGAGGGAGAACTTGTCCTGACAACACTTATGAGGGAGGGAATGCCACTTTTGAGATACAGGACAAGTGACTTAACCAGGATAATCCCGGAATCTTGTGAATGCGGCAGGACCCACAAAAGAATTGAGAGGATAAAAGGAAGAACCGACGACATGATGATCCTGAAGGGGGTAAATATTTTTCCCATTCAGATAGAGAAAAAACTCATGGAGATACCAGGCGTCGGAACCAACTTCCAGATTGTCCTTGAAAGAGAGGGATTCAACGATAACATGATCGTCAGGGTTGAGGTGCAAAAGGAGTTTTTCTCAGGTAACCTAAAGCAGCTTGAAAACTTGAGACACAAGATCGTTGAGGAACTCAAAAGCGACATCCTTATAACCCCCAGAGTGGAACTGGTTGAACCCGGCAGCCTCCCCAAGAGTGAAGGAAAGGCGGAACGGGTCATAGATAACAGGAATAATTAAAACAGGAGTAAATAATATGACGGCCTATCAACTTTCAATATTTGCAGAAAACAAGCCTGGAAGGTTGGCGAAGATCACTCAATTACTTGCAAAAGAAAAGATAAATATAAGAGCCACAACAATAGCCACATCCGGTGATTTCGGGGTCATCAATTTCATAGTGGATGACCCAAAACGTGCCCACAAGGTTTTATTAAAAGAAGGGTTGACTGTCTCCCTGAAGGAGGTTATTGCCGTTGTTATTGACGATAAACCTGGCGGACTTGACAAGTTGGTCCAGGTACTCGCCAGCGAAAATATTAATGTTGAAAATGCCTACGGTTTTGTTACTGAAAGCTGGAAGAATGCGATATTTGTTGTCGAGGTAGATCAGTTAGAAAAAACCCGGGAAATACTAAAAAAGAAGGGATTTGAAACACTGGATACTGAATCTCTTTCAGCAGTGGAACCCTTTCATTATCTGAAATATTAGAGGAAAATTATGGCTCACGAAGATGCAGGGCACTACGCCGCAAAACATCCGCCTGAAAAGAAACTCAATCAGAATATTGCCGGGATTGTAAAACAACAAGCTTCAAATGGGAAGATATCGTGCGCTTCCGGCCACAAAATTGCCGGCAATTTGAATGTACCGCCAGCCGAGGTAGGTATCACTATCGACCTTCTGGAAATGCGTATAAACAGATGTCAATTAGGTCTGTATGGATATTCCCCTGAAAAGAGGATTGTCGAACCGGCTGAGAAAATATCCCCGGAACTGGAAGAGACCATCCTGAAAACACTGGTTAATAATCGCCTCTCCTGTGCGGCTGCCTGGAAAATAGCCAGAAAATTTAACATTCCCAAAATGGAGGTCTCCTCGGCATGTGAGGCGTTAAAGATCAAGATATCTGCCTGCCAGCTGGGAGCTTTTTAAATCCACAGATTTCGCAGATTACACGGATTACTCTATTTACCCTCCTCAAATCTTGCCAGTGTAAAGAGCATATCAGCAAGTCTGTTGAGATATTTAGTTATCTCTTCGCTACTGATTAATCCATCCTTCTTTAACTCTACTGCCTTCCTTTCTGCCCTTCTTATGATCGTTCTTGCCACATCTATCTGAGCGGATACAACACTTTTCCCCGGGTATATAAACTCTCTTGGCAGCTCGACATCCTTTTGAAGTTCATCTATAATATTTTCTATGAGAATGACATCTTCCTCATCTATCCTGTGAGTGAGCTTGTCAAGATCCTCAGGCAGACTGGAAATCTCCGCTCCCATGATAAGCAGTTCCTTCTGCACGTCAAGTATAATATCCTTGATTTTCTGATTTTCTGTCAAGGCTCTGGCCACACCAAGGGCAGAACTTGCCTCGTCAAGCGTCCCGTATGTATCGGGCCTCGGATCATATTTCGGTATCCTCTGTCCACCAAGAAGACTTGTCTCTCCCTTATCTCCCCGCTTGGAAAATTTCATCCCTTTCTCCTTTCAATATATCTCGTGACAATTCGTACAATCGCCTCAGCATGTCTACCGCCACCCTCCAATATCTCCTCCATAGTCAACGGCTTCTCTATAAGACCATGGCCATAGTTATCAACGGAGCAGAGAGACGCATAACGCAAATCCAGCTCCCTTGCTACCACCGCCTCGCTCCCCATGGTCATTCCCACGAGATCGGCAAACATGGACATCATCTTGATTTCAGCTATGGTTTCAAGCCTCGGCCCCGCAGTCTGCCAGTAGACACCGCCATTTATAACATCTATGCCACAGTCATGAGCCGCTTCAATCCATCTCTGCCGCACCTCTTCACTTAAGATCGGCGTGATATGAACAGGTTTTGTGTCGAATACGGTTGGCCCGCCGGAAAGCACAATAAAATCATCCGGGACAACAAACATTCCGGGCTTCAAATGCCTTTTTAGAGAACCCGTCGAATTGGTACTGATTACTTCCTCAACTCCCAGATCCTTCAATGCTTTCAAGTTGGCCTGATGATTGACCAGATGAGGAAGAATGTGATGTTCCGGGTCTTCTCCATGCCGTGGTATATAAGCTACCGTATCGGAAATGAGGACTATGGCCTTTCCAAATTCGTTTTCCATTGTTCTCTCTTCCAGATTTTTAAAGGATTCACTGTCCTGCAGAACGGTACTTGAAATGATTCCTGTCAGTTTCATATGATCCTCCTCATGTGCTATTATCAAATTAACGAGCTACTGTCAAAACCGGATTGATTTAGCATTTGACATTATCAGACATAGTAACTATATTGAAGCTCCCTGCTTCAGGCTGCCGGGAATTTTTGAAAGAAGGAGAAAATAATTGAGTTTAGTACATGTAAATGACAACAACTTTGAAGAAGAAGTAATCAAATCAGAAAAACCGACTCTGGTCGATTTCTGGGCACCCTGGTGTGCGCCATGCCAACCAATTGGAATAATGGTGGAAGAGCTCGCAGAAGAATACAACGGCAGAGCCAGAATTGCGAAGCTGAATGTGGATAACGCTCCTATGACAGCCAACAAGTACGGTATAAGGGGTATACCGACTGTTATGCTTTTTAAAGACGGTAAATTGCTGGACACGATAGTTGGACTGGTATCGAAGGATCGTCTGGAAGACCTTATAAAAAAGGGCATGTAAGCAGCGCGGGGTCTCCGTACCCCGCCAGCTACGAAGGAAATTCAAAATGCGTCTCGCAAAAATTTTCTCTATCATTGTCTTAGTAGCTTTCCTGTCGGGATGTCACTTCTCGTGGGGTAGTCCGCGCATGAGTCGTGCTACACCTGAAGGACTCTACGAACACGGTTACTCCCGTTATCAGGATGGCGACTATAAAGAAGCAATAGAATCATTTCAAAGGCTGAAAGAAGAGTATCCCCTGAGCAAATTTGCCATAATGGCCGAGATAGGAATTGCCGATTCCTGCTTTAGCAAAAAGGACTATGCTGAAGCCGAAATGTACTACAATGACTTTATGAACCTCCATCCCACGAATGAAAACCTGCCCTATGTTATGTACCAGCTCGGCATGTGTCATTACAAACAAATGTACTCCATAGACAGGGATCAAACGGAAACATTCAAGGCCAAAAAAGAATTTGAAAGACTCATCTCTCGATTTCCATCAAGTAAATTTTCAATCATGGCAGAGAAAAAATTGAGAGATTGCAGGAAAAAGCTGGGCGAGCAAGAGTTCTACGTGGGACATTTCTATTTCAAGATGAAAAAATACAAGGCCGCTCTCAAGCGGTTTGAAACAGTCGCCAGGGAATACTCAAAGCTTGGCATGGATTATAAAGTAAGTTACTTCCTTCACGAAACAAAAAGGTTCATTGAACAGGAAGAGCAGGGAAAAAAGTAGGGTCTTTTTACGTATCAGTCACTCCAGGGTCTTCACGTCAATGTCCGAACTGTAGCGCTGACAATTATCCCTGCCCTGTTTCTTGGCGTTGTACATGGCAATGTCGGCATTTCTTATCAAGGTATCAGCATCTTCACCATCGTCGGGACAGACAGCAATCCCCAAACTGGTGGTAATATGGAGTTCGCGATTATCGATCACAAGCGGCTCTCGAATTACATCAAGAACCTTCTGAGCAATCTTAGCAACATCATCCACGTCAGCAACTTCAGACAGCAAGAGCAAAAATTCGTCACCCCCCATGCGGGCAATGGTATCACCCTTACGGAGGAGTTCTGTCAGGCGCTTACCGACAGCTTGCAGTAACCTGTCTCCAAAGCTATGGCCAAACGTGTCGTTGACCTCCTTGAACTGATCCAGGTCTAACAACATTACGGCCAGCCTTTTCTGATTACGGTGCGCATGAACCAGGCCTAAAGCAAGACGATCATTGAACAGCACCCGGTTGGATAGACCGGTGAGCTGGTCATGCGTCGCCATATGGACAAGTTCTTCCTCCGCCTGCTTGCGGTCGGTGATGTCAATTAGCACCCCCCGCACTCCAATAACACGATTGTCTTTTAAGATCGGGCGGGCGGCAGTCCTCACCCAGCGGATTCCGCCGGACCTGGTCAGAAACCGATACTCGGTTGCCTCATTGCCTCCTGACATAATTTCCTGAAACTTCCTTACACGACCGGGCAGGTCTTCTTCATAAACGAATTCAGTAAAACTTTTGCCGATAACCTCGGATGGGCTGTAACCGCCAAACGATTCAACATTGGGGCTTATATAGGTTACTACTGCATTCTCATCTAACGAATAGATTACTTCACTTATGTTTTCCACGAGGCTGCGATACATTTCTTCACTATCCCGAAGCTTCTTTTCCATTTCACATTTGCAAAGAGCCATTTCAATGGAGCTATACAGTTCTCTCTCCTCGAACGGCTTGAGTATATAACCGAACGGTTCTGTCTCTTTCGCCCTCTGTAACTTCTCATCATCCGCATAGGCAGTAAGATACATAACAGGAACACCAAAACGGGAAAATATCTGCCCCGCGGCTTCTATGCCATTCATGTCACCTTCTAACATGATATCCATCAATACTAAATCCGGGAGTTTTTCCTCCGCTATCTTAACAGCATCCTCACCGGAAGAAACAATAGCAAGAACATCATATCCAAGGTTCCGCAGAATCCTCTCTATGTCCTCAGCAACAACCCGCTCATCTTCAACAACCAGAATCTTTACCTTCTTCTCCATGTTTTAGCACACTCCTTACCCCTTATCTTAACCTCTTCAGCCTCAGCACAAAAACCGCCCCTTGTGGGGTGTTATCCTCAACATATACACTCCCACCATAGTTTTCCATAGCTTTCTTGACTATATGCAATCCAAGACCTGTACGCCCGGTTTCACCATACTTGAAATCTTCTTCAAAAATTTTATCCTTCATTTCATCCGGAATTCCAATACCATAGTCGGCAATCCTTACTTCACATAAATCTTCCTGCTTATCTATCGTTATGTCTATCCTGTCGGTCTTCCCATGAACCACGGCATTGCTTATTATATTGTCTATAACAGAATCAATGGCCCCATTAGCCAGAACCAGGCATTTGCCTTCAATCGTAAATTCAATGAATTCATAATTTTCAATAACTTTTCTTATGACATCCTTAATATCATAAAATTCCAGATCCTTGTGAGAAGAAATGATTGATTCAAGCTCCCTCATTCTCTTTATTGTTCCGGCACCCCTGTCTACGTACCTGGATGCCTTTTTCAAAAACTCTTCATCGTTCGAGCTTTCATAAAGCCTCAAGGCACTCTTTACAGCGGTTAAGTCATTCAAAATATCATGCCTCAGGATCTGGTTTATAAGCCTCAGATGTTCACGGTGTACCTCAAGTTCTTCCTCGGCTCGCTTGCGCTCGGTGATGTCCCTTATTGAACTTACTACTTGAACAACAATCCCTTTATCATCAAAAATTGGAGTGCTTTGAGTATCAAAATATTTTACTGTGCCATCTTTCAAAACTGCCGATTTTTCCATGCGAACCATCTCAGTTTTTTCAAAAGCTGGTTGAACGGGACATACCTCACAGGGCTTATTCCGGTGCTGAAATGCTTCGTAACATTTCTTACCAATAACTTGCTCTCTGCTTAACCCTAATGCCTCAAAACGATATGTATTCACTTCTTTAACAGTGAGACTTCTATCCATAACAGCCACTCCATCATTGACAGAGTTTAAGATTGTCTGGAATTTATGAGCTGCTTTTCTAACTTCCTCTTCGGCCTGTTTACGCTCGGTTTCTGCTGCTTCCAATTCGACAATTCGCTGGCGCAACTCTGCTAACTCAGCAACGAGCTGCCCTTTTGTTTTGTATTTATCTTCCATTTATGCTCCATTTATGTTCCAGGTACGTTCCAGTGGTCAACCCTTGACATTGGACATTCGGCATTTAATGATTCCCAAGAAAGGCTATTTTGCAAAGTGTCCAATGTCAAGGGCTGACCCCCATTTGGGGCTTTTTACTTTCCCCACACAATCTCAAATGATGTTCCATCGCTTCTGTCAATCTCAATTGTGCCGTGAAGCTGTTCCGTTAAAATGTTCACCAACCGCATGCCGAGTGTTTCTGTTTCTCTAAAGTCCAGATCCACCGGAAAGCTTACACCATTATCGCTGACAATGAGCGTATACCTGTTATCTGCCTTATCCTCCTTAAGGGTGATGGAGATCTCACCCTCTCTCCCCTCAGGAAAGGCATGCTTGAATGCGTTTGAAACCAGCTCGTTGATAATCAAACCACAGGGAATGGCTTTGTTAATGTCCAGAAAAACATCCTCTGCATGAATGTTCAGTTTGATGATATCCGGATCAATACTGTACATATGAAGCAGACCACCTGCAAGGCTCCTGATGTAGTCGGCAAAGTCAATACTGGCCAGATCCTTAGATTGATATAATCTCTCATGTATGAGCGCCATTGTCCTGACACGATTCTGGCATTCCCTGAACAGCTCCAGAGCCTGTTCATCCTTGACATATCCTGCTTGAAGATTTAAAAGACTGGAAATCACCTGCATGTTATTCTTTACACGATGATGAATCTCTTGCAACATTACCTCTTTTTCTTTGAGGGACTGCTGGACTTTTCTCTCGGCCTGCTTGCGGTCGGTGATGTCGCGGAGGGATTCAATAGCGCCAATAATATTTCCTTTGTGATCGTATATCGGACTCGCCTTGCCCCACAAAAACAAATCCGGTGCCTTTATAAAAGGAACTTTCGCCTCAGCAATCAGGGCAGCTCCCTCCCCGCGAACAAATGAATATTCTTCCTCTATTTCTCTGTCAGGTTTAAATATAAGATCAATCAGTATGGGTCTTCTGGTACCATAAAACGGCATGGCATATTCATAGTTTCCCCTGCCCAGCATATCTTCGGCCTTGACACCGGTCATCT
>JAYEGA010000038.1:0-17061 GCA_034658835.1 Thermodesulfobacteriota bacterium | reverse complement strand
ACAAAAAAACCTACTCTCTTTCTCGTCGACGGCAGTAATTACATGTATCGTGCCTTTTATGCGATCAGGGAGCTTTCCAATTCGAAGGGGTTTCCTACGAATGCCATTTACGGGTTTACCAAGATGTTGATGAAGCTCTGCCGTGATTGGAAACCGGATTATATTGCTGTCGTTTTTGATGTGAAAGGCCCAACATTTCGTAATGAGGCCTATGATCAGTACAAGGCAACACGGAAACCGATGCCCGAAACACTCATTCCACAGGTTCCCTTTATCAAGGATATTGTCCGTGGATTTTCCATTCCCGTTTTGGAAAAAGAAGGCCTGGAGGCCGATGATATTATCGGAACGCTTGCCAAAACCTGTGCCCGGGAAGGGATAAAAACGGTTATCGTTTCCGGGGATAAGGACTTCATGCAGCTCGTATCGGACGATATTATGATGATAGATACCATGAAGGACAAGACATACGGGATTGAAGGTGTCAGGGAGCGTTTTGGGGTGGATCCTGAGAAGGTGGTAGAGATACTCGGTCTGATGGGTGACGCGTCGGACAATATCCCCGGTGTTCCCGGAGTGGGTGAGAAGACCGCGCTGAGACTGATTGAGGAGTTTGGTACGGTAGAAGGGGTTTTGGAAAATGCGAATAAGGTGAGAAATAAAAAGGTAAAGGAAAACCTCAGAGAGTTTGCCGACCAGGCACGTTTGAGCCGGGAGCTGGCCACTATAAAGACGGATGCTGAGGTTGAATTCGATCTGGAGAGTTTACGCCATACGGAGCCGGATACGGATATTCTCAAGGAGATATTCAAGGAGTTCGAATTCTCCTCTTTGATCCAGGAGTTGAAGATCAGGGAAGAGGAGGATGTGGAGAAAAAATATAACTTAATCCTGAAAGAGGGTGAGTTTGAAACTTTGTTGAAGAGACTTCAAGAAGTCAGGGAGTTTTCTTTTAATCTCGAACTGACATCGGATGTGCCGATGTTAGCTGAAATAGTTGGAATTTCTATCTGCCCTGCGGTTGCGGAGGCATATTATGTGCCGGTTGCCCATTCCTGTGAAGGAGCGCCGGAACAGCTTGAATCAGACTATGTGCTGGAAAGTTTGACTCCACTTTTTTCTGACGGAGATATCAAGAAACATGGACATGATATCAAAAATTCCCTGATTGTTCTTTCAAGAAACGGGGTTGAACTGAAAGGTGTTGGTTATGACACAATGGTGGCCTCTTATGTCCTGAATCCCTCGAAACACAGCTATGACCTGACTGATATTGTCAGGGATCATCTCGGTTATGAGCTTGTTTCTAAAAAAGAGCTGGTTGGAAGCGGTTCAAAAACGATCGGATTTGATGCCGTCGTACTGGAAAAGGCTGTGGCTTATTCATGCCGGAGGGTGGATGCAATTCTCAAGCTTTCTTCACTGCTCTCCGATAAAATCGAAAAGGGGGAATTGGGAGATCTCTTTTACAATGTGGAGATGCCTCTGGTTAAGATTCTGGCCTCGATGGAGAAAAAAGGTGTTCTTGTCGATGCAGGATCGCTGAAAGAGATGTCGCTTCAGCTTGGAAAGCTTATATCCCTTTCAGCAGAAAAGATTTATCGATTGGCCGGCGAGAAATTCAATATAAACTCTCCCAAGCAGTTACAGGTAATCCTCTTCGATAAGCTTGGATTACCTAAGAGTAAAAAGACGAAGGATGGTTATTCTACCGGTGTCGAGGTTCTGTCTGCGCTTGCCCGAACTCACGAGCTTCCGGCGGAGATACTGGCCTACAGGAGCATTGCGAAGCTAAAGTCTACATATATTGATGCCCTGCCGATGCTTGTCAATCCGGAGACGGGGAGAATCCATACGTCATATAATCAGGCTGTTACTGCCACGGGGAGACTTTCCAGCAGTAATCCAAATCTGCAGAACATTCCTGCACGGACGGTAGAGGGAAGGAGAATACGGCAGGCATTTATTTCTCCGGAGGACTGTCAGATTGTCTCGGCGGATTATTCACAGATAGAACTCCGTATCCTGGCCCATCTTTCCGGTGATGAGATCCTGGTTAACGCTTTTAAATCTAACGAAGATATTCATACCAGAACTGCTTCCGATATCTTCGGGATATTTCCTGAGATGGTCAACGAGGATATGAGACGGCAGGCAAAGGTGATCAATTTCGGCGTAATTTACGGTATGAGTCCCTTCGGGCTGTCAAGGGAGTTGGGGATAAACCAGAAGCAGGCGAAGGCGTATATTGATGCATATTTTCGCAGATTCCATGGTGTCAGGGAGTACTTAGACAGGATTCTGGAAAATGCAAGAAGGGATGGATTTGTGACCACCCTCCTGAATCGCCGTCGATATCTTCCGGAAATAAACAGCAGCAGTGCCTTCCTCCGTCAGTTTGCCGAGCGTACTGCCGTCAATACCCCGATACAGGGTACAGCCGCCGATCTGATCAAAGTGGCCATGCTGAATATTGCGAGGTGTCTTGCGGAGGGTAATTTTTCTGCGAGTATGATCATGCAGGTTCATGATGAGCTTGTCTTTGAAGTTCCGCTGGATGAAAAGGATGAAATTGTGAATCTGGTCAGGAGGGAGATGGAGGAAGTTATCGAGCTTAAAGTGCCCCTCAAGGTAGACATATCCTCCGGCAGGAACTGGGATGAGGCGCATTGAAGGATGAGGGCTTTGTGTTTTCGGCTTTTATCGTAAGAATTTGACATTTCCGTTCAAAATCCCGCCTTCTTCGATTGCCAGTTTGTTGCATTTTATCTGTGCTTTAACGTTACCCGTTCCTGAGATTGTAAGAGTTTCTGTGGCCATTATTTCTCCTTCAAAAGATCCGGCTATGGTCATGGAGTTTACGGCTACCTTAGCCAGGATACGACTATTTTCTTCTGTAATTAAGGTCTCGGCCTTTAATGTTCCGTTGATGCTTCCCACCACAATCAGATAGCCTTTGAAAACGAGGGTTCCTTCAAGTTTACAATCCCTGTTAATGATGGATACATTTTCCCGTTTGGCTTTCACCTGAATGACTTCTCCTTTTTCATTTGTGTCAACCGTGTCTCTTCTATGCGTAGCAATACGGAACCCAGGGAAATGTTTGCCCTGTTAATGATAATTTTGTTAACAGGCGTAATTTTTCCGGCGGAGATTATATTCCCTATGGGGAATGGGATTTTTACTCCAGATCCGCTGAAAGATGCGCTAACGTTCAAATTATTGGGGATGTTTGTTTTAATATCGATAAGCTCAATAGTATCCTTTTGGCATATTGAAAGAGTATCATCCCGCGAAAAACACCGCTTTTCCAAGTTGTTTAGCTGAACAACTATGTATTCAAAAGTTGGTTCCTTTAGATCTATAAACAGTCGGCCTATGACATTATTATTTTGGGTGACAACGACCTGGTACAGACGGCCATCTTTATAAAGAGAGTAACGTTTCCAGAGATCTCTGTCGGTATAAATAATGTAGCCCCGATCCTCTCCTGTATTGACTTTATCATTTCCTACAAAACCCTTGAAATTGACGGTAATTCCTGATGTTGATTCAGGCATGGTCCCAACATCAACAAGTTCAATAGTGTCCCCTCTAATTATATCTACATGGGTGCCATTAGGAAAATACTTTTCCTCACCATTAATCTTAACCTTGAAATAAACAATATGAGGGTTTCTGGTTGTTGTTTTTAAAGTTTTATTGCTTTTGTTGAGTGCTATATTGATCTTCCCGCATTTTAAGTGGTCTTTTCGAATTACTATTTGAGTCGGGTGCTTAATGGCAATAGGTTTATTCATATCGTTGATCGTTCCATAGCCCTCTATGTCAGCAATGATGCCTCGTTTGTAGTTGGCTTCTAGGTGGATAATTTTAACGACATCTCCTGGCAATATATTCAGGGTTTCCCTGTTGGCAACAACAATCGGTGTCCGGTCATTTACCCTTACAACCACGTATTTTATGGTTGGTGGATTCATATCTATACCGGGGACTTCCGGTTTTATGCTAAATGTTTTCATAAAAGCGTTGATTGCGAGGTTATGGTGATAGATTCTTAATTTTAGAGGGAGTGACTTGCTGGTCTCGATGCCAAATGCCGGTATTCCACATTCGTAAAGGGCATAAAAGGTGGCGGATCTTCGCTGCTCCGGATGTAGTGTATCAGAAGCATTGGTACGATGGTTATTAAAGTGAAAAAGATAATCAGGGTTTTTGATATGGGGATTTATTTCATTGATTACCTGTTCTGCCGTTTCCTTCAGTTTCAGGATTTTACCTGTTCCCGGGTTGGTGTAAGTTTCGCAGTCGGCAATGATGCATTGGCCGAATCGCATAGGATTTCTCATGGGACCTTTCCATATGTCAGAGTAAAATCCGGAGCCGTCATGAAGGTTCAGAAGACAATCGCTTTCAGCAATTAATTGTTTGAGGATCGATACCACCTGTGTCTCGTAATTTTTTCTGGGTGATCCTGAAAACTTTCTATTCATATCTTCGTTGATCTGGCGGCGATTGAGTATAATAGAAAAAAAGTTAGCCCTTGGTACCACTATAAGGCCGCCTCTCTCCAATCTCATGTCAGCATACAGATCTGCAGACAGGAATCCACCGGGTTCATCTCCCTGTATCCCTCCTATAATTAAAATCGTCTTTCCTGGTGATTTGCCCTGGATTCTGTAAACATTAAGTTCGTAATCTGTTCCCGCGAAGTGTGTTTCAAATGTATTCCTGCACCAGCTGACTTTAGGAGCAGCCATGAAACAGAGCAGAATGCACAAACATATTAACCAGAGGCATAAAGTTGAGTGTCTGTATTGAAAAAAAATCATTTTATACTCACTCTGTAAGGGTTTTTAAATCAATATCTTCTTCCAGGATCAGGTTACCATCGTTGGAAAAAACCAGTATGGAAACCGAATCGTAGTTTTCTTGTGCGGGTATTTTTCTGATTTTCCCTTTTATGGGTCTAAATCTGGAGATGGAAAAGCGTTCACCCCTTTTGAAATTATGTGGTTTTGCATTTTTCAAGGTGGTTCTGGGATAGACACGCCATGATTCTATGTCTGAACTATCTGGTTTTAAGATAACGAAAATATGTCCGGAGATTGCAATCTTGCCCTCGCTTTTGTTCCTCAATATAAAGTTGAAAGTGCAGGTGTTGTTTGTTCGATTAATGGTTGTCTTAAAATTTTCAATAGCTACAGTGTGGGGCTTGTCAACGGTTTCCAGAACCGGGAGTTCCTTTTCTGCCTGTAAAATATGTGTTTTTGTATCGGTTGATGGTGTAACTTTGGGGAGTCTTTTTTCTTTGAGGGGTTTTTCCAATTTTTGTTTTGCCAGGATCAGCTCATCTTTCAGGATTTGAACCCTGGCCTTAAGACCTCTGTTTTCTTCTTTTGTAATCTTTAGGGTATTCTGAGCATTTTTAAGTTTTTCAACGAATTCTGTTTGAGTTGGAATCTGTACTCTGTCCTGGAACCACCAGGCAGCGGGGATGCCTATCAAGAACCCGAGAGCGATTATAAGCGAGATAACGATAAATGCTTTTGTAATTTCGAAGGAACGGATGCGTTCTTTATCTCCGATTACGAGAATGGTCCAGCTTTTCTCTCCCCTTTTTTTATTTTGCCCCATCATTCTTTTCTTGCGGTCCACGTTTCGCGATAAATTTTCCATTCACCGTCTATTTTTTTAAATCGAAGTTTTTTGATTCCAGTAGCATTATAATTTGATGAATTATATTCTTGCGTGAATACTGCGAGACCCCGTTCCTCTCCTGAAGAGATTTTAATATCCTCGATACAGATACGGATATTTTTATTACGCTTTCTTAGCTTGGTTTTGTAAGATATCCAGTTGCTTAAATTCATTCTGCGGGCACTGAAGTCTGGTGAATAACAGGATCTGTAATTTTCCACATTTCCTGATTCCCAGGATTTTGCCCATCGTTCAATCAGTTTTTTGATGGCTTCATGGTTCATGGCGGTTCTACCGTGATATGTGTCTTTTTTTGCGGTCCACGTTTCGCGATAAATTTTCCATTCACCGCCTGCTTTTTTGAAGCGGAGTTTTTTTGTTCCAGTGGCATTATAGTTTGATGAATTATATTCTTGCGTGAATACTGCGAGGCCCCGTTCCTCTCCTGAAGAGATTTTAATATCCTCGATACAAATACGGATATTTTTATTACGCTTTTTCAGTTCGGTTTTGTAAGATATCCAGTTGCTTAAATTCATTCTGCGGGCACTGAAGTCTGGTGAATAACAGGATCTGTAATTTTCCATATTTCCTGATTCCCAGGATTTTGCCCATCGTTCAATCAGTTTTTTGATGGCTTCATGATCCATGGCGGTTCTGTTCAGGGTGCTCAGGGTACTGGCAAAAAGTTTTTCCGCTGCCGGAGGCTGGAATTCATCTCCCACAATGAGCCACCTGCCCTGATTTTCTTTCAGGAAAAGCTTTTTGTAGCCACTGTGGCGGCTTATATTATTTACAGAAAGTATTTGATCAAATAAAATAACGGCGGATCTCCCATGTCTTAATATGGAAACATCCACTGCTTGCATGGAAAAGGAAATGTTGGAGGCTTTTATCCATGAATCAAGAAGATGTTCCAGGCTCTTTTTTATGTCCAATCGAGCATCCTGTGGTATCCATTTTATTGATTTCTCTATGATGATGGGTGTTTTGTTGAGATTGATGTAGTTGAAAAGACGCTTTATGCTCTTGTTGGTCAGGGTGATGCATCCATTTGATTGAAATGGACACAGGGGTTTATTCGTTCCATGTATCCAGATATTATTGCCGTCTCTTCCTGTTTTTCTATCCAGCAGATTTGGATAATCGATGTGAAATGCCATAGAACCGTATGTGGAAGAGAGCTGGTTTTTGGCAAATAGTTTTGTGGGGAAGAATATACCCTCAGGTGTTTTTCCATCTCCCTCCACCATTTTTGCACCCTGGTTTTTTCCCGTGGAACACTCAGATTCGTATACTTTATTGAAAAGTCCATTATCACCATTATGATAGACAAAGAATTTTTGTGCCCCTTTGTCTACAACTACTGCATGTCCGGAGGATAGAGCAATAAGACAATCAGGAATATCTTGTTGCTTTTGGATAGCTTGTGTTGTCGCATGTGAGTGAAAAACAAAAAGGAATGAAAAAAGTAGGGTGAAGGCAGTTGCAATAAGGTGTTTTAATTTTTGTGGTACCATAATATTTAAGACATCCCGTGCTATCATGATGGCGGAGGGCCGTGACAGGTAATTACTTGTTGTTCTTAATATACTTCAGTGTAGTGGAGTGTCAAGAGGAAAGAAGGTGCGATATCTAATTTTCTTGATTCATATCGTTATTTACTGATAGGATCAAAACAATTTTTGGGGATTCTGCAATAATTTATAAGGAGGTGCTACATTGAAAGTCATATATCATGAAGATTTTAATCAGGAGTATTGCTCTGATCCTGCGGCAGCTTCAGGTCGGATAGAGGCCGTAGTTAAAGTAATACGTGACAAGGTTACCTTTGTTGAGGCGATTCCTGCTGAGAAGGGAGATATTGCTGCCGTGCATAGCGAGTCGCATATTACCTATATAACCAGGGCAGGTATATACGATATATCAGCGCTGGCAGCAGGTGGGGCCATTCAGGCGGCTGTGACAGGATTGAAAGAACCATGTTTTGCTCTTATCCGGCCACCTGGACACCATGCATCGTTTGACAACGCATGGGGGTTCTGTTTTTTTAATAACATGGTCATTGCCATACAGAAACTGAAACGTGAAGGCATGATCAAAAACGCCATTGTTCTTGATATTGATCTTCACTTCGGGGATGGAACGGTAAATCTCCTGGGAGGGAGTGGATTTACTACTATGTATAATCCGTCTTCATCCTCACAGGATGAATACCTAAAAGAGGTAGAAGAAATCCTGTTTTCTGAGGAGGTAGATATGATCGGTATCTCCGCCGGTTTCGACAATCATGTGGATGATTGGGGAGGTCTTCTCAGTACCTCCAATTATACTGAAATCGGGCGCATGGTTCGGCAGGCAAGCAAAAAGAATAATGGTGGCTGCTTCGCCATCCTGGAAGGCGGTTATAACCATCGTGTTTTGGGGCAGAATGTAATGGCATTAATTGAGGGGATGGATACTAAAGGATAAAGGGTAAAGGCTAAAGGAAAAACCTTTGACCTTTAACCTTTTTTGGTCAGGACATCCTCGGATGCGCGGGCAATATCTGTGGACCTCAATCCATAATAGTCGAGTAGTTCGTCTCCGGTCCCCGACATGCAGAACATGTCTCTTATGCCTATCATTTTTACCGGCACCGGATAATTTTCGGATACGACTTCACATACGGCACTGCCCAGCCCACCGATTATGGAATGCTCTTCGGCAGTGACAATCGCTCCTGTTTCCCTGGCGCAGGAAATTATCAGATCGCGATCGATTGGTTTGAGTGTGGACATATTTACGACCCGGGCGGAGATACCCTTCGATTTCAGCAGTTCTGCCGCTTCGAGTGATTCGGGCACCATAAGACCGAGGGCGATGATGGTAATATCGGATCCCTCCCTGATCACATTGCCACGTCCTATCTCGAAGGATGCACCATCTGAAAATATGACAGGGGATTTCACTCTTGATGTCCTGATATAAAATGGCCCATCAGTATTCAATGCGGCCTTCATGATCTCTTTTATTTCTATGCCGTCTGCCGGAACGATAACGGTCATATTGGGAATGATTCTCATATTTCCCAAGTCTTCAGTCATCTGGTGAGAGACGCCATCCTCACCGACAGATATGCCGCCATGGCTGGCCACGATCTTTACGTTCAGTTTGGGATAGGCAATGGACTGTCTTACCTGTTCCCAGGCTCTTCCTGCCGCAAATATGGCAAAGGTACTTGCAAAGGGGATTTTTCCTGTAAGCGCGAGGCCGGCTGCAGTTCCCATCATATCCTGTTCGGATACTCCCATATTAAAAAATCTGTCGGGAAATTCCGCGGCAAAAAGTTTCGTCATCGTCGATGATGAAAGGTCGGCGTCGAGAGCCACAATGTCTTTATTGGTTCGGGCGAGTTTAACCAGAAATTCCCCGTAAACATTTCTTGTTCCAAGTGTTTCTGTCATCTATGCACCAAGCTCCTTTAAAGCTCTTTTCAGTTCGTCGTCTGCTGGCGGCGTACCATGATATTTTACCACACCCTCGAAGAAAGAAACCCCTTTCCCCTTTATGGTTTTGGCTATTATCACGGACGGCTTATCATTAACAATTCTGGTTTTTGCGCTTTCCAGTGCCGGTATGATTTCTTCAAAGTTATGGCCGTCAATTATTTGGACATCCCATCCAAATGCCTTCCATTTGTCATAAAGTGGTTCTATCCCCATGACGTCCTTCACCGCACCGTCGATCTGCAGGCCGTTGTTATCGACAATGGCCGTCACCTTTCCAAGTTTATAATGGGCTGCCGTCATTGCGGCCTCCCAGATCTGTCCCTCTTGAAGTTCTCCGTCGCCCAGCATGACATAAACATTAGATTTCAGACCTTCGAGACGAAGTCCCATGGCAATGCCGTTGGCGACCGACAACCCCTGTCCCAGTGAACCGGAGGTTGTTTCGATGCCCCTCGTTTTGCGCATATCAGGATGTCCCTGGAGTGAACTGTTCAATTTTCTCAAGGTCGTAAGCTCTGCGGCGTCAAAATAGCCGCACATTGCCAGTGCCGAGTAGAGCGCGGGAGTAGCATGTCCTTTGGATAGAACGAACCTGTCTCTTTCCGACCAGGGGGGATATTTCGGGTTATGTCTCAACACGTGGAAATAGAGAGCAGTGATTATATCTGTTGCGGAAAGGGAACCACCGGTGTGTCCCGATTTCGCACTGTTCAGCATCTTGAGAATATTTATCCTCATCAGCCTTGCAGTTTCCTTTAGCCTGTCAATATCTTCCTTTTTCACCATATTAAATCCTGATGTAGTTTTTGATTCACCGTCAGTAACCCGGCACGTCGTGGCAAGTATCACACAACAGGAGTGTGTGCAAGATTAAAAGTGTAAATCGGTTATAAGGGACCATTACTTACCTATACAAAAAGTTGCAAATATTCTGTCCAGCACATCTTCATTTATCGTTTCCCCAACAATTTCACCCATACTTTCGAGGGATTCCCTCAGGTCGAGAGCGGCGAATTCGGGAGATATGCCTTCGAGCATATTTTCTCTGGCCTTTGAAAGGAGCTTGACAGTTTTTTCAAGGGCAGTTTTATGACGGAGATTTGTTATTATAATTTCTGACCGATGGTCATCTGTTTTGCTGATGATGAAGGAGTGGATATGTTCCTTTAGAGATGGAATGCCATCACCATATTTTGCCGATATCCGTAGAGGTTTGATGCCTGGCAGAAGACTATTGAGTTCCTGATCATTCAGCATATGTGGAAGGTCTGACTTGTTTATGACCAGAACACAATTTCTGTGCCTGTTTTTCTTGATTATTCCCAGATCTTCCCTTGTTAGCTTTTCGCTTCCGTCGAGAACTATTATGATTATATCAGCCGATGAGAGTTTCCCCCGGACTATTTCGATACCCTCTTTTTCTATAATATTTTCAGCATCTCTTATCCCGGCCGTATCAATAAGTCTTAGCGGTATCCCTTTGATGTTAATAACTTCCTCTATGAAATCTCTTGTTGTTCCCGGGGTGGAAGCAACGATAACCCGTTTCTCGCCGAGGAGCCTGTTAAGTAGGCTTGATTTTCCAACATTCGGTTTTCCTATGATAACGGCACTTATGCCATCCCTGTAGACTTTTCCTTCAGAATATGTTGAAAGAAGCTCTCTCAGGTTATCTGTTATGACTTGAATCCTTCCGGCGAGTTCCGGGGCAGGCGGTACTTCAATATCCTCTTCAGGAAAATCTATGGAGATTTCAAGGAATGCAAGAATGTCAATAATGGATGAGCGGAAAGATTCTGTTCTCTTTGACAGATTTCCCTTAAGCTGCGTGATGGCCAGATCGAGACCTCTGTCGGTCCTGGCCATTATCATGTCAGAAACTGCCTCTGCCTGTGAAAGGTCGAGACGGTTGTTTAGAAAGGCTCTTCTGGTAAATTCACCAGGTTCTGCAAGACGTGCCCCTGCTTTTATTATCTCGCCGAGAATAGCCTGCAGGATAACGGGACCGCCGTGACAGTTTATCTCAAGAACATCCTCTCCAGTATAAGAGTGAGGCTTTCTCATTATGGTGATCAGTACCTCATCGAGGACTGTACCCTTCTCCAATGATACAATATCTCCGTGGTAGAGGTGGTGGGTTCTGAAATGTTCAACTTTTTTTCTGGATTTAAACAGTAGACGGCCGATTTCTTCCGACCCTGGTCCACTTACTCTTATTATACCGATCCCGCCTGTGCCAGGAGGGGTGGATATCGCCGCTATGGTGTCTTTGACTTTAGTCACTCTTGTTTGGCAGTACAATGATCTTCCTGTATGCCCCATCCCCCCTGCTTTTTGTGGTCAAGGACTTGTCGTCTTGAAGGGTCAAATGGACTATTCTCCGGTCATGGGCATTCAGATTGCTAATAGTAACAGGCTTATTTGTTTTCTTGACTTTTTTCCCCAGCTTTTCAGCCAGTACAATAAGGGATTTTTCCTTTCTCTTTCTGTACTCTTCGGTATCTATTATAATTCTTTTTCTGTCTTTTCCATGTTTGTTGGATATCCTGTTCACTATGTACTGAATAGCATCAAGGGTCTGGCCTTTTTTCCCTATCAGTAATCCATTACCTGCACCCTTTATGTTGAGGGTAACGGTTTCCGATGTTTCTTCAACAGTTACAGGAAAATCTAAATTCATTCGTGCCAATATCTCCTCGATGGCCCTTTTTGCTCTTATTGCCACAGTTTCATCGGATTCATTTCCAACGGTAGGGGCGTGTTGCAATACGCTCTTACTACCTGATTTTTCGAAGGATGTATCAAGTCCCACATCAATTGACATGATACTGGCTTTGATATGTGCTTTTTTGGATCCTATCAGGCCGAGGAATCCAGAAGATCCCTCTGAGATTATTTCTAAATTCAATTTTTCCCTTGGTACGTTGAATTCCTTACAAGCCTTTTCAATGGCCTCATCAATGGTTTTTCCCTCGATTTCTAAAAGCTTCATAACGGTTACCTCATTATGATTGTTGACTATTGTAAGCGCCCAGCCATTAGCTGCCATCTTCCAGCAATAACAGGAGATTATTCCCAGTATGCCATCATTGGCAAAGCCACGTCTGTGGATATCATATTATCTTTCTTTATCTTATTGCTTAATAGCTGTTTGCTTACTGCTCACTGTTTATTTATATAATGTTGTTGACCAATGCTCAGAATATTGCTGAATAGCCAGTAGATTACCAGTCCTGAAGGAAAGCTTAAGAACAGGAAGGTAAAAACTACAGGCATCCATAGCATCATCTTTTGGTGCATGGGATTTCCACCTACCGGGGGGGTCATTTTCTGCTGTAAGAACATGGTGGCCCCCATAATAATCGGCGTTATGTAATAAGGGTCTTTAGCCGACAGATCCTGTATCCACCAGAAGAATGGTGAGTGACGAAGTTCTATTGAGTAAAGTAGGGCCTTATACAAGCCAAAGAAAACAGGGATCTGAATCACCATAGGAAGACACCCTCCCAGAGGGTTTACCTTATACCTTTTGTACAGCGCCATTGTTTCCTCGCTGAGTTTTTGCTTGTCCTCTTTGTACTTTTCCTGAAGCTTTTTTAACATCGGTTGAAGTTTTTGCATCTCCTTCATCGATCTGTAGCTTTTATTGCCCAGGGGCCAGAAAAGAACCTTTATCAGTATGGTCAAGATAATGATGGCGATGCCATAATTGTGAACATACTGATATAAAAATTTAAGTGCTATCAAAAGTGGTAGTGCCAGCCATTTTATCCAGGAACCGAAATCGATTGAATTTTCAAGGCCGACATCTTCTGTTTTAAGTATGTCATAGTCCTTGGGGCCCAGGTACAAGGAATAATTAAAGAACCCTGACTGTCCCGGAGGAATGAGATTTTTGGGACCTTCCAGACCTACGGAAACGAGGTTTCTGGAATCTTTAAAGAGGACAAGGCTGGTCAGTGATGGTTTCTGGGGTATCATTGCAGCGATAAAATATTTGTTCTCAAATGCTCCCCAGGACACGTCCGGTCCCAAAAGTTTCCTTGTCTCAAGTTTATCAACCTTTTCAAGGTGAAGACTGTTTTTGACAAAAGAAATTGGACCGTCATGGCTATATCTGCTTGTATCTGCTTCGGGATCAACGGATTGATACCAGCTGAGAAGGGCGTTTTCGTTCAGAGCTCGACTTGAAATATTATAAACTTTCACTTCAAGATCAAAAGAATATTTCTCTGGATAGAATGTAAAAATCTTTTCAACTTTTATCTTCTCTGGGTATGACCAGACAAAGGTCAATTTCCGAGCATCCATTGTTCTTGTGATGTCTATGGAATCCGCATCTGCCTGATAAATCTCTTCAGGGGAAATATTTATGCTTGATTCAGGAAAGGTTACGGCAAGAGGATATTTTATACCACTTTTAATATTTACTAATTCGATGAGTTCGGAATTTTCATCTAAGGTCTTACAATAACCTTTAAGCTTAAAAGATTTCAAGTTTCCCCCGATTGTGGTGAATATGGCGGAGTAGAGGGGACTTTCAACCTTGATATCTTTTCCGTTTATCGGTTCCTGTATGGAAGGGGTTGTTCTGGTCAAAGTTTCCTTTAAGACTTCCCTGCTTTCAGACTTGACGACAATCTCTTTTTCGGTTTTTTGAACGGCCTCCGGCTGCGGTGGTGGTGTGGTAGGTGCAAAAAATAATTGATAAACTGCGATTACAGCAAAAGACAGGACTATAGCGGCAAATGTCCTTTTGTCCATTTAAATCCTCCAGGTTTTCTAAATTTGGTTATTTTACGGGGTCATAACCACCAGGGTTCAGGGGATTGCACCGAAGCAAGCGCATCAAACCAAGAAACAATCCCTTAAAGGGGCCGTGGCGTCTGATGGCGGTGATTGCATATTCGGAGCAAGAAGGGTAAAAACGACAACATTGGGGAAAAAAAGGTGATATGAATATCTGGTAAAATCTGACAAAACCGATAAGTGTTTTTTTAAGAATATGCGTAAGCATTTTATTGAACATCGGTTTGCTAAAATTGACCATGAACTTGTTTCAGGGCAGGATTCAGTGCAAGCTTTGTATTAAGAGATTTTCAAGTTCCCGGCACACATCTCGATACTTAAGTGGAGGTATATTTTTCTTCGCAATTATTACTATGTCCTGCGAGGGAGGGAACCTGTTTTTATTTAATCTAAAAAATTCTCTTAAGAGACGCTTAATTCTATTCCTTTTTACAGAGTTTCCTGCTTTTTTACTGACCGTCAACCCCAGCCTTTTTACCCCTGACCGATTCTCACTTAATATAATGATAAAATTCTTCGAATTAACCCGGTACCCGTTTTTGTATACTCTTAAATAGTCTCTTCTTTTTCGAATCCTTTCGTGTTTGTCAAAAGTTTGCTTTGCCATTTCTGGAGATGAAGCTCCGTTTTATATGTGACCTCCTGACTCTTACTCAAGGTTTTCTTGATTAAACGGCTAATCGTTTTCTTCCTTTTGCTCTTCTCCTGTTCAGGACTGCTCTGCCTCCCCTGGTAGCCATTCTGGAGCGAAAGCCGTGAGTTCTTTTCCTTTTGGTGTTGCTTGGATTAGTCAAATTCTTTTTCATAGATTGGATCCTGTTGAAAATTTAGAATTCGTATCCAAACCATAGTCGAAACTATTTGTCAAGGGTTAAATGTGAAGATATATGTTTCTTAAAAAATTGTAGTACTTGAGGGGGGGGGGACAATATAGGTATAATTATCACAATCTGAAAGCTATGAAAATTGGAAATAGGAACCCTCGATACTCAAAACATTTTTTGTTCTCAGAGTCCTATTTCCATGTTATTCAAAGATATTACTTTTTACTGTCATTATTTGTATGGATAAAAATGACGGCATATATTTTTAACCGCCTTCCCATTGACTGTATCCGCGCAAAGACATAAGGTTTTATTCGGGGTAATAATAAATTTTAAATTCCGTTTTTTCTCCCAGCAGGGAATCAATCTTTTCCTGTACTTGAACCCTTTCTTTACCGGCTTCCCAGGCTTTCCACGCATCCACTGTCCGCCATGTGCTGATTACTAAATATTCATCGGGGTCTTTCGCATTTCTTAAGGTTTCACCTGACATGTAACCGGGCTGTAATGTAGCCAGAGTCCTGAGCTCTAAAATAAGTGGTAATAATTCCCCTTCCTTTTCCTTGGATACTCTTCTTTTGATCAATACTTTTGCAGTCATTTGATTTCCTCCTTTCTTTTTATAAAGTTAGTTGTTCTTTAACTTCGGATCAGGATCAGCTCGCCGTAGTGATTTTAAAGGGCTTTCTATTAAGATATTAAAAATTATGCGTATTTGTCAAGGACTTTTTTACTGTGTAGTTTTATTTCCACTGTGAAGGAGATTACACATCATAAGCTTTACGAAATCTATCTTGACAAGGTGAGCAAACAGGGTTTTAGCAAAATATGATTCAATAAGTACAGTAAGTTACAATATTTAGAAGCCTTTATGATATATGCTGGCATAGATAGTGCTAGTAAGTAAGAAAATCAATTATGATTGAGAGCTGAGAGTTTTGCAGAACTCACCAAAAACTCTCAAAAGTTCTGGAATTTTTCATTCCACGTTATGAGGAGGCAAATTGGTGCAGGAAATATTAACCGCTGTGACATATCTGGTTGTTTGGTTTATCTGTGAAAAGGTTATTTGTATTGAAAGTGGATTAACCAAACTTCTTATTTCGTTGGGTTCTGCTGTGGGAGTTTATATATTGATGGCTGTTAAAGAACAGAGAGAGAGCTTTAGAAAATATAATTCTTACCTCCATCGAGTACGGGGTAAACTCTTGCTCAAAACATTTTTTCGACAATTCTGATATATTTAAAAGGAATCATTTATTATGGAAAAGCAAGAAATAGCGGTAGTTTTTCCCGGGCAAGGATCTCAGCGTCCCGGTATGGGGAAGGACTTTTATGACAATATTCCGGCAAGCCGTAATACCTATGATGAGGCTTCTGATGCCCTCGGATGGGATGTAGCCGCCATGTGCTTTGGAGCGGATGAGCGACTCGATCTTACTGAGTATGCTCAACCTTGCATTCTTACAACCGAAATTGCTATGCTACAGGGTCTGCACTCTCTATATGACTTTTCACCCTCTTTTTTCGGGGGTCACAGTCTTGGTGAGTATACAGCTCTGGTTGCTGCGGATGTCCTGCCTTTACCGGAGGCTTTGCAGGTTGTGCAGCTTCGAGGCAACCTCATGCAGGAAGCAGTGCCCGTGGGGGTTGGAAGTATGTCTGCGGTCATTTCAGATAATATAGATGTAGATATGATCTGTAATGTTTTAGCGGGCCTCCCTGTTGATGTGGCGAATATAAATTCTGAAGATCAGATTGTGATCAGCGGTGAATCCAACGCCATGCCCGAGGCGCAAAAACTTCTTATAGCTGCAACCAAAGATCAAGCCTTCCGTTTTGTACCTCTTAATGTTAGCGCTCCCTTTCACAGTCGTTTCATGAATATAATTAAAGAAGCCTTTAAAGAGATATTGGGTGCCCTATGTAAAAGGTTAACACTCGGTGGTGCGAAAAGGGTAACTTCAAATTTTACAGGGGAATTCCATTCAGACAAACTTGATGAGATAGTTGACAGATTGGCGTCTCAGTTAAGTAACACGGTACGGTGGCGAGATAATATGCGTGTCTTGGCCTCTAAGGCAGACAAAATTTATGAGATTGGTCCAAGACGTCCACTCAGGAGCTTTTTTAAGACCGTCGATGTGAAGTGTTCGTCAATAACAACACTTTCAGCAGCAAAGCGAATATTTGAAGATTAATAAGTAGTCATCTGACAGACTCTAAGCAAGGACAAA
>JAYEGA010000037.1:0-17196 GCA_034658835.1 Thermodesulfobacteriota bacterium | reverse complement strand
CCATAACCGAAGGCAAATGTAAAAAGCATTATTTGAGGTTCTGCGACAACTACAACCAGGATAACAACAATTAAAACAAAAGACATAAAGGGTTTTCTGGAAAAAAGGTTCAGGTCTTTGAAACTGTAATATTTTACATTGCTGACCATTAATAAGGAAAGCAGTATCATAGCTATTAATATGGATGGATGATTAAGTTGCCCTAATCCCCCCAGATGATAGAAAAGGAGTACTCCTGTTGCCACAACTGAAGCAGCAGCCGGTATAGGAAGCCCGTTAAACACTCTGCTTTCTACAATGCCAATCTGAACATTAAATCTCGCAAGTCTGAGCGCTCCGCAGGCAACAAACAGAAACGAGGCAAGCCACCCCCATCTACCAAAGGGGAAAAGTGCCCATGTATACGAAAGGATTGCAGGCGCAACACCAAAAGCAACCAAATCCGCCAGGGAATCATATTCAGCGCCAAACCTGCTCGCCGTATGGGTCATCCTGGCTATTCTTCCATCAAGGCCATCAAGAACAAAAGCAATCAGAATCGCAATTGCCGCCAGAGAAAAATCCCCGTTCATTGAAGCAATTATCGAATAGAACCCGCAGAAAAGACTTGCCGTGGTAAATAGATTTGGCAGGACATAAATCCCCTTTTTTATATTATCTTTTTTTATTCTTTTTTTCTTCATGTCAGATACCCAATCGGTGTCTCACCACCCTTGACCTTGTCCCCCACCTTCACTGAAATGGTTGAATCATGGGGAAGAAAAACCTCAAGTCTCGATCCAAAGCGAATAAGACCGAAACGCTGCCCTTTTTCAACTTCTATCCCCTCTTTTATCCAGCAGACAATCCTTCTCGCTATTATTCCCGCTATCTGGATGGTAAGAACCACTTTCCCATCATCGGTCTTAACAAGTACCGAGTTTCTTTCATTGAGAGATGACGCTTTATCCAGATTGGCAGAAAAAAACTTTCCCTTCTTGTACTGTATAACATCAACCTTTCCGGAACATGGAATCCTGTTTACATGAACATTAAAAATATTCATAAATATGCTTATCTTTTTGAATTCACCCTTTAATATGGTATCTTCCCTAACTTCCTCAATTTTTATAACCCTTCCATCGGCTGGTGATACAACCGCCTTTTCCTCCTCAGGAATGTTTCTTTTCGGATCACGGAAAAACCAGATAACAAATGAAGTAACGACGAAGAAGAAAGCTGTCACCCAATACATTTCTGCAATGGCAAGAATAACCGTCGTGATTGCAAGGGGTAAACTAAAGAGTAATCCTTCACGGGCTACGTCCATGCTACGTTCCATAATTTCACCAACTTTAGGTCTCACGGTATTTTGATAAGATTTTATAAATCTTGTCCTTACCGGCAAGTTTTATTTTCTGAATTTTCTTCTTTTCTATCTCTTCTTCCGGAGTGAGATAGATTCTTTTATTATAATCTTCCAGAACAGTTTCAAGTCTTTTATGATCTTCCACACATTTTCTTAGTTCTTCATCCTGACCAATATGACTTGCTATTAAATTCTCTTCTGCCTTTTCCATAAATTACTAACCTCCAGGGAAATTCGGTTCAGTAACGCATTTTTACTTCTGCCTCAGAGAGGCGAAGATATTGAGGGGTAAAGGTCATTAAATCCAGGGTTTCCCCCTCACTAAATTTATTCATTCCTAAAAAGCCTACAGCAGAAGCCTTTATATATTGAAGGTGGGGTAAAACAAAATACGACTTGTCAGGTAAAATTTTCTCAATAAGCTTAAAATAGTTTCTTGCACCATCCCCGAGAAATATAACCTTCTCATCTATGCCCTTCAAAAATTCCTCAGGGTCAACAACCATTTCTCTTCCTGTCTTTTCCGGTATGCCTCTTCTACCGGGCATGTAAAGCGCGGTGTATACTTCTTTTTTCCCGGCATCTAACATGGGGCAGATTGTGATCGTCGAGTTAGCAACATTTAAAGCAAGAGCATCCATTGCGGATACACCTACAACCGGCTTATCTGCAGCAAGTGCAAGTCCCTTAACAGTACCTGCACCTATCCGAAGCCCTGTAAATGAACCGGGGCCCACTGTTAATGCAAGTAAATCTACCCCCACTATCTCCACACCTGCAACCGAAAGTATTCTTTCTATTGCAGGCAGAAGGGTTTCCGAGTGATTCATGCCTACATTTATCAGACATTCAGCCAGGACAGAATTACTGTCCAGAAGAGCAACACTTCCCGTCTTTGTAGATGTATCGATTGCTAATGTCAACATAATATTGACTGTAGGTTAAAAGTTAAAGGCTAAAGGTCAAAGGCAAAAAATGCAAATATCAAAACAGAAAATTTAAAAGTAAAATCAGGCGGATTGTGCAATGTGACAATATCTTAGAAAAACCGGTTGGCTTTCCATTTACTTTTTCGTTTTTCATTTTGATATTTGATATAACCCTTTGCCTATTCACTAAAGATTCTTATTATATCATTATAAAAAACGAATATCATCAACATTACCAACATGGCAAATCCTACCTGCTGTGCTATCTCTCTCCATTTCACATTTACTTCCTTCCCTGATATCAGTTCAATAATGAAGAACAAAAGATGTCCTCCATCAAGGAGGGGAACAGGAAGAAGATTAATTATTCCAAGATTTATACTCAGCAAAGCCATAAAAAAGATAAACGGGACTATTCCTTCCTGGACACGCGCCCCTGCCATCTGTGCAATCAGTATAGGACCACCCAATGTCTTGGGCGAAAGCTTACCTTCAACCATTTTTACAATACTGATCAGTGTGATCTTTGTAATATACCATGTCTGTTTAGTTCCAGCCCAAAATGCACTGAAAGGATTTAATCTTTCAATGACGGTACGCGAAGAAACGCTTATACCTATTTTATATAAATCAATCTCCTCACCAAAAATATTTTTTGATTTTGTCAGTTTTGCCTTTAATCTAATATCCTTTATTTTATTATTTCTCTCTACCCTTATTTCCAGTTCTCGTCCTTCACTATCAACAATAATACCAGCAAGTTCACCCCAGTTCGAAATATCTTCATCATTAATAGCCAATATAATATCTCCCCCCTTAATCCCCGCTTCAAGGGCAGGAGATCCCTTTTGAACATCACCAACTTCTGAGGTCAGAACGGGAATTCCAACCATGTAAATGATGGTGAACACAATTATAGCAAAAAGAAAATTGAAAACAGGGCCCGCTGCAACTATTCCTATCTTTTTTAATACATGTTGTTTCAGGAAAGACCTTTTCTCATCATCCTCCGATATCTCATCATCTGCTGACTCCCCCAGAAGTTTCACATAACCACCAAGAGGTATCATTGAAATAATATATTCCGTTTCACCAATCTTTTTTCCTACCAGCTTTGGGCCAAATCCGAGAGAAAATTTTAATACACCAACCCCTGAACACTTGGCCACTAAGAAATGGCCAAGCTCATGAACAAAGATTAATACTCCCAGAAGAATGATTACAGATATTATGTTTATGCCGACCAAGTACTTCTCCCTTCAATGCATATTGAGGTTAAAGGTTAAGAGCTTTTACCTTTTACCTTTTACCTTTCACCTTGCACCTTTAACCTTTAACCTTTTACCTATTATTTCCGTCGCTTTATCCCTTGCCCACCTGTCTGCTTCTAAAACATCCTTGATGGATGAAATTTCTTTTTGGCTATGTGAGAAAAGGGTTTCTCTTACAACTACCGGTATATCAATAAATCTTATTTCCTCAGCAATAAATGCCTCAACAGCCACTTCATTTGAGGCATTCAGTACTGATGGCATTGTCCCACCCTTCCTTCCGGCAAGGTATGCAAGTTTCAGATTGGGAAACTTGTCAAAATCGGGAGGAATAAATTCCAGGGGGCCCACCTCAAACAGGTTTAAGGCATGGTCTTCCCGCGAAAGCCTCTCCGGATAGGAAAGTGCATAGGATATCGGACCCCTCATATTGGCAACACCCAGTTGGGCTACAACCGAACCGTCGATGTATTCTACCATGGAATGGACTATGCTTTGAGGATGAATGTGCACATCAATTTTATCTATATCAACATCAAAAAGCCACTTTGCCTCAATAATTTCAAGCCCTTTATTCATCATTGAGGCAGAATCTATTGTGATCTTTTTTCCCATATCCCAGTTGGGATGCTTCAGTGCATCGGCAAGTTTGACCTCTGCAAGCTCTTCCAGGGGTAAATAAAGAAATGGCCCGCCGGATGCAGTAAGAATAATTCTCTTTATGTCTTCCTGCCTGCTACCTGCCAGGCATTGGAAAATGGCATTGTGTTCACTGTCAACAGGCAATATAGCAACCCCTTTTGATGCAGCCTTTTCAATGACAAGACTCCCCGCCATAACCATGGTTTCTTTATTGGCAAGAGCTATATTTTTCCCTGCATCAATCGCCTCCATAGTTGGAAGAAGTCCCGCTGCTCCGACTATGGCCGAGACCACCATATCCACTTCTTTTACAGAAGCAACCTCTCTGTATCCATCAACTCCCCATAAAATCTTTACCTGTGAAGACGAATTGAGCATTTCTTTGAGCCTGTAAGCACCATCTTCATTAAGAACAGACACAACCTTTGGTCTGAATTTATCGATTTGCTCTTTCAGGAGGCTGACATTTTTGCCGGCGGACATAGCCACAACCTTAAACAGGGAAGGGGTGCTGCCTATCACATAAAGTGCGTTTACACCGATGGAACCTGTCGATCCAAGAATTGATATATTTTTCATTCTATCACAAACACCTTATAGTAATAAATAAAGGGAACAATAAAGAGAAGACAGTCTAACCGATCCAATATTCCACCATGTCCGGGTAGTAAAAACCCGGAATCCTTCACACCTGAGACCCTTTTGATTGTAGATTCACAGAGATCTCCCAATTGTCCCAGGATGCTCCCGATGAAACCCAGCAATATTACGTGACCAAGAGAAAGTGCAGGAAAAAACAAGAACTTGAATATAACACATCCTACGATACTTCCACCTAACAGTCCGATCGTTCCCTCCACTGTCTTTCCCGAGCTTACATCCGACACCAATTTTCTTTTACCAATAGATTTTCCCACGTAAAAAGCGGATATATCACCGGAAAATGCAAGAACTAAAATAAAAAATATCCACAATATTCCCTCTTCCAAGCCTCGTATCAGTATTAGATATGACATCATAAGCGGGATATACATAAAACCGAATACGACTTTACCCAGAGAGGCTATGTTAATTGAATCACCTCTAAATCTTAACAGGAACAAGAGAAATGTAATAATTAAGGAAAAAGTTATTACGGCAAGCTCAAGGTGAACATCTCCAAAATATGCCGCAAGGGGTATCAATATACCTATCGCTAATCCTTCCCCCTTCTCCCAATAGAACCCCTTTCCAAAAACCATGCTGTTGTACTCCGTTACGCCCCCCAGTATAAGCAATACAACAAGAGCCGCAAATATCATCTTTGAACCATAAATTATAATGGCAAAGATGACAGGCGCTGCTATGATTCCTGTAATCCATCGCTTGAGATGGGAATTCATGACATTCAATCCTTCGACAATTGGAGAGCTTTGAAAAAATAGTTTTTCTATGCTCACAATAGCTGATCGCTCGTCCGGCCGAATCTTCTTTCCCTCTTCTGGTAGTCTGCAATGGCCTCAATGAGATTTTCTCTGCGAAAATCCGGCCACAAGACATCAGTAAAATAAAATTCCGTATAAGCCATCTGCCATAGAAGAAAATTGCTCAATCTATATTCTTCGCCTGTTCTGACCAGTAAATCCGGATCAGGCACTCCGGAAGTATACAGGTAACCTGAAAATATTTCTTTGCTAATGTCCACATATGCGATGTTACCAGCTTCGCTATCTTTCAATATCTTCTTCACCGCTTCAACAATTTCATCTCTGCCACCGTAACTCAGAGCCAAATTGAGTATCATACCCTTATTATCAGAGGTTTTTTCAATCGTTTCCTGAAGAACTTTCTTCACCATCCCGGGAAGCATCTCAGTATTACCTATGGTCATCAATTTTACGTCATTATCAAGCATCTCCTGAAGTTCCGAACGGAGAAATGTTTCAAGTAAGTTCATCAATGCCCGTACCTCTCTGGCGGGGCGGAGCCAGTTCTCGACAGAAAAGGCATAGAGGGTGAGATACTTTATGCCTATCTCCCGACAGGTTCTCACGATAGCTCTCACCGAATCAGCGCCTCTCCTGTGTCCGTCTATTCTTGACACGGAATTTATTTCAGCCCATCTCCCATTACCATCCATAATTATGGCTATGTGTTGAGGAAGTTTTGTTTTATCGATTCTTTCCATAGTTGAAATTTTGGGAACAATTTTTTTGAAAAGAGTTCTCCTAAAAGGATACATCTCGGCGGGATTTATGACAAGAGTTATATTTCCATAATTTCTTTTTCCTTAGCCGCAAGAATATCATCCACTTTTTTTATATATTCATCTGTGACTTTTTGCACGTCAGTTTGGTATCCATACAAATCGTCTTCTGATATTTCGTTATCTTTTTTCAAGGTCTTGAATTGATTGTTTGCATCTCTCCTTACATTTCTTAACCTTACCCTGCTTTCCTCCGCCATCTTTTTTACGACTTTCACAAGCTCTTTCCTGCTCTCTTCCGTCAGAGGAGGAATGGCAATACGTATCACATTCCCGTCATTGTTTGGCACCAACCCAAGATCAGACTTTTGTATGGCTTTTTCAATCTCCCCTATCGCATTTTTGTCCCAAGGAGAAATCAGGACAAGGCGGCTTTCAGGGGTGGAAAGAGTGGCTACCTGATTCAGTGGCGTCAGTGATCCATAATAGTCCACTTTAATTCCATCAAGAAGAGCTATAGAGGCCCTTCCCGTTCTCACCTTTTTTAAGGATCTCTCAAGAGAGCTTATACCCTCCTCCATTTTCTCTTCCAATTCGTCCATAATCAGGTCCTTCATTTCTCAACCCTCCACTATCGTCCCTACCAATTGTCCGGTAACCACCTTCTTGATATTTCCCCTCTTTCCAAGATTAAATACTACAATCGGAAGGTTATTGTCCCTGCAAAGCGCTATAGCGGTTGAATCCATCACCTTAAGATCTCTATTTAGGACATCTAAATAGCTCATTTTACTAAACATCTTGGCATCATCATTCGTGAGAGGATCCTTGTCATACACACCATCCACCTTGGTGGCTTTCATAATAACATCGGCCTGCATTTCCACAGCCCGAAGCGATGCCGCAGTATCTGTTGTAAAATAAGGATTTCCGGTACCGGCGGCAAATATTACCACCCTGCCCTTCTCCAGATGCCTCACCGCCCTTCTTTTTATGTACGGTTCAGCAATTTCCTTCATCTCAATGGCGGATTGAACCCTTGTATCAACACCGATATTTTCAAGGGCATTCTGCAAAGCAAGGCTGTTTATTACCGTAGCAAGCATACCCATATAGTCTGCAGACGTCCTGTCTATACCCATAACATCTGCTTCCACTCCACGAAATATGTTGCCTCCACCAACAACAACGCCTAATTGAACGCCAAGGTTTACGATTTCTTTGATCTCTTCCGCGATTAGCCTGACGACATCGGAACTTATCCCGAAGGAACCTTCACCTAAGAGAGCTTCCCCGCTCAATTTCAGGAGAACCCTTTTATAAACCGGCTTATCCACTTAACACCTAATATGCTAAAAACTCAAAGAAAAATATAATATGCCTCTCCCTGACAACTGATCCCCGATCCCTGTTTTTACTTATTCTCATTCTCTCCCAGTTGGAATCTGGCAAACCTTTTTACTACGATATTTTCACCAGACTTTGCGATCATATTATTGACAAGCGTTTCCACGCTGATATCAGGATCCTTCACAAATTTCTGTTCCAAAAGACACGCATCCTCATAATACTTTTTCAGTTTTCCCAAAATTATTCTGTCAATTATCTTTTCGGGCTTTCCTTCAGCTAATGCCTGGTCTCTATAAATATCTTTTTCTTTCTCCAACACATTTTCAGGTACATCTTCCGCTTTCAAGTAAAGAGGATTTGCAGCCGCAATATGCATAGCTATATCTTTTCCAAGTATCCGAAAATCATCCGTCCTTGCAACAAAGTCCGTTTCGCAATTAATCTCGACCATCACTCCGATTTTCCCGCCCATATGAATATAAGAAGCAATAGTCCCATCCTTAGTCGTTTTTGAAGACCTCTTGGCAGCCGCCGACATACCTTCTTTCCTTAAATATTCAATTGCTTTTTCAAAGTCACCGTTGCATTCAGTCAGTGCTTTTTTGCAATCCATCATACCCGTACCGGTTTTTACCCTAAGTTCTTTTACCATAGATGCTGAAATACCCAATTTTACTCTACCTCCCCAGTTTTTTCATTTAAACTCTCAGTAGATTCCTCTAAATCAAGGCCTCCATCTTTAGTTTCAATACTCTCCGGAATATCTAACTCCAGATCATCTCCCTCTTTAATCTCTTCCGAAGTTTCTTCCGACAATTCCTTGTCGCTCTCCGCCTGCAGGCGCTCCTCAAACTTTCTTTTGCCCTCAATAACGGCGTCTGCAATCTTTGAAGAGAATAACTTTATAGCCCTTATCGCATCATCGTTTCCCGGAATAATATAATCTATTTCATCCGGGTCACAATTTGTGTCAACTATGGCTACTATTGGAATTTTTAATTTTCTTGCCTCATTTACCGCAATATGTTCTTTTCTTGGATCAACAATAAAAACCCCACTCGGCAGTCCTTCCATGTTTCTTATACTGCCCAGAACTCTTTCAAGCTTGTCCCGTTCTTTTTGAAGTTTCAGTATTTCTTTCTTCGGAAAAGTGTCTAAACTTTTATCCTCAAACATCCTGTCCAGGACATTTAACCTGTCAACACTTTTCTTAATGGTATTAAAGTTGGTGAGCATTCCTCCTAACCATCTCTGATTGACATACGGCATACCACATCTTTCCGCTTCATCCCTGATAGATTCCTGCCCTTGTCTCTTCGTACCAACAAACAGGATCTCTCCACCCTCAGTCACCAGATCAACAACAACACTGTAAGCAAGCTTAAACATCTCTACAGTTTGTTGTAGATCGATGATGTAAATACCATTCCTTGCAGTGAATATGTAGGGTTTCATTTTAGGGTTCCACTTGTTTGTCTGATGACCAAAATGAACCCCCGATTCGAGCAATTGTTTCATTGAAACATGTCCCATGATAACTCCTTTTAAATTTGTTTTTTTCGAGACTTTTGCAAAACGCTCTCTTTTGTCCAAAAGCCTCTTTTCCTCCACCCTCGTCCTCTTGCCGGAAAACTTTTTTAAAAGCAACACTCCTGCAATCAGAGGGTGTGTGTAATACGTCGGTGGCAGATAACATAAACATTACATATTATCAAGGGGAAAAAGCAACACAAGATTAAAGGGCAAGGGGCAAGGGGCAAGGGGCAAGGGGCAAGGGGAAGAGCCTTTAGCCTTTAGCCTTTAGCCTTTCACCTTTCACCTTTCACCTTTCACCTTCACGTTTGATAGTGCGCATTGATTTTCACATAATCATAAGAAAGGTCAGTGGTATATATACAGATAGATTTATTGCCCATACCAAGTTTCACGAGTATCCTGATATAGTCTTCCCCCATCATTTCTATCAGTCTTTCCTCATCAACTCTTGTCCCCTTTCCACTGACAAAAAGAAGCACTTCTCCTACATAGAGTTCCATCGCATCAGTTGACAGATTTACACCTGATGCACCTACGGCGGATACAATCCTTCCCCAGTTAGTATCCTCCCCGAAAAATGCTGTCTTCACCAGATTGGACCTGGCAATACCATATGCCACTTTTTTCGCATCCGCGAGAGTTTTAGCGCCATCAACGACGATCTCTATCACCTTTGTTGCCCCTTCACCATCCCTGACAATAGCTTTTGATAAATCAACCATCAAATCAAAGAGCATTTCTTTGAAAATCGTCAGATTTTTTGACGGCCCGGCAATCGGCTTATTTCCGGCAACACCATTGGCCAGTATTATGGCGGTATCATTTGTACTCATACATCCGTCAACCGTAATGGCATTGAAACTAAAATCTACCGCCTGCCTGAAAACGGAGTCAAGACAACGCCGGCTGATATCAGCATCCGTCATTATAAAGGAAAGCATGGTGGCCATATCAGGTTCTATCATTCCAGCCCCTTTGGCTATTCCGCAGATGGTAATTTCCTTTGAACCGATCTCCCCTTTTCGATATTCAACCTTGGGGAACGTATCCGTCGTCATAATTGCTTCCTCAGCATTCAAAATCCCATCAGGACTCAATCCTTCAACCAGCCTGCCGATTCCATCTTTAATTTTCTTTATCGGGAGACTCTGTCCAATAATGCCTGTAGAAGCAACTAAAACCAGATTATCCTTTATATGCAATTTCGAAGAAACAGCTTCCGACATCGCGAGAGCATCTTCATATCCCTTATCCCCTGTAGCAGCATTCGCGTTACCACTGTTAGCAACAATAGCCTGAGCTACTCCCTTTTTTATCCTTTCCATATCAAGAATAACCGGCGCTGACTTAAAGCGATTTTTCGTAAACACCCCCGCTGCTACCGCTGGAACCTCGGAAAAAATCAATGAAAGATCTTTTCCGCCATCGTCCTTGATCCCAACATCAATCCCGCTTGCAAGAAACCCGGGAACTCTTAAGTCCTTCTTATCCAGAACCATAAAAACCTCTAATCACAATGAAGAATGTAGACTACGAAGAGTTTTGTAAATATAATTCTGAGAGGAATTATATTTGCAAATTTGCCATTCACAGTCTATTTTCCACAACATTTCTTATATTTCTTCCCACTGCCGCAGGGGCAGGGAGCATTTCTTCCGATTTTTTTACTCTCTCTTTTTATGGTCTTTGATACACCTGAGGCATCCCCGCGACTTAATACATAATTCTCAGTTGACGGCATGTGTATCTCTTCTATCTCCTCGTCCTTTTGAATCTGTACCATACACAATTTTTCAAGGGTATCTTCCTTAATCCGGTAGACCATATCGGTAAACATGTTATACCCTTCCATTTGATATTCTCTTTTTGGATCTTTCTGTCCGTACCCCCTCAAACCGATACCCTCTTTAAGGTGATCCATCGCCAGCAGGTGATCCTTCCAGTGCGTATCTACCGACTGAAGCATAATAATCTTCATCAGATAATCCGTAATATCTTCGCCAAAATCCTTTTTTTTGTCATCGAACAGGGTCCTGACTCCTGAAACTGTTTTTTCCTGAATCGTTTCTCTATTGATATCATCCCGGTTAAACTCACTAAAATTAAGCTTCAAAGAAAATTGCTTATAAACTCTCTCATCCAGCCCCTTGAGATTCCATTCTTCCGGGTGAAGTTTCTCATCAACATATTCATCCAGGATATCATCGACAACCTCCTCCATCATATCATTAATATTTGACCACAGATCCTCACCCTTCAGGGCACTTTTACGCTGCTCATATATAACTTCCCTCTGCTTGTTCATCACGTCATCATATTCCAGGAGGTGTTTTCGTATGTCGAAATTCTGTCCTTCAACCTTTTTCTGAGCATTTTCAATCGCCTTTGAAATAAGATTATGTTCAATCGGCTGTCCCTCTTCAATACCGATTCTGTCCATCACGGATGAAATCTTCTCGGCGCCGAATATGCGGAGAAGATCATCCTCCAGGGAAAGATAAAATCTTGAAGATCCTCCATCTCCCTGCCTCCCCGCTCGCCCCCTGAGCTGATTATCTATCCGTCGACTCTCATGCCTCTCCGTCCCCAGTATATGAAGTCCACCGAGTTCAGCAATTCCCTCTCCCAGTTTTATATCGGTTCCTCTCCCCGCCATACTGGTAGATATGGTAACAGCCCCCGGCTGGCCGGCCTGAGCGATTATTTCGGCTTCTTTTTCATGATTTTTTGCGTTCAGGACATGGTGTTTTATGCCATCCCTTGTCAGGTATTTGCCCAAAAGTTCAGACTTCTCAATAGATATCGTCCCAACTAAAACCGGCCTTTTGATCCTGTTTAACTCCTTTATCTCTTCTATAACAGCACCAAACTTTTCCTTTTCTGTTTTATAGATAACATCCGAATTATCAAGCCTTATCATCGGCATATTTGTCGGAGCAATGATGACATCCAGATTATATATCTCCTTGAACTCGGCAGCCTCTGTATCCGCTGTACCTGTCATCCCAGCCAATTTTTTGTACATCCTGAAATAATTCTGAAATGTAACTGATGCAAGAGTCTGGTTTTCTCTCTCTATTTTTACCTTTTCTTTCGCCTCCAGGGCCTGGTGCAGTCCATCACTGTACCTTCTCCCTGGCATCACTCTACCTGTAAATTCATCAACGATTAGTACCTCCCCATCCTTGACAAGGTAATCGACATCCTTTTTGAACAGGGTGTGGGCTTTCAGCGCCTGATTGACGTGATGAAGCATCTCTATATTTCTGGGTTCAAAGAGATTCTGAACCTTAAGGTATTTCTCCGTATTTGCTACTCCATCCTCCGTAAGAACAACCGTTCTGCTCTTTTCATCTATGGTGTAATCCCGGCTCTTTTTGAGCCTGGGAATCATCTGATTAATCCTGTAATACAGATCGGTAGACTCTTCAGAGGGACCGGATATTATAAGCGGTGTCCTTGCCTCATCTACCAATATACTGTCCACTTCATCGACAATTGCATAATTGAATTCTCTCTGCGCATATTCCTCAAGATTGAACTTCATGTTATCTCTAAGATAGTCGAAGCCAAACTCATTATTTGTACCATAAGTGATATCCGAATTGTATGCAGCCCTCCTTTCATCGTCATTATCAATACCATGGACAATCACCCCCACAGAAAGACCGAGAAATTCATAGACAGGCCCCATCCATTCAGCATCCCTTCTGGCCAGGTAATCGTTAACTGTAACAACATGGACCCCACGACCTGTCAGTGCATTCAGATATACAGGCATAGTTGCAGCTAAAGTTTTTCCTTCTCCGGTTTTCATCTCTGCAATTTTTCCCTCATGCAGCACAAGACCACCGATTACCTGAACGTCAAAGGGCCTCATCATCAATGTTCTCCTTGCTGCCTCTCTGACAACCGCAAAGGCCTCTACCAGAATATCATCAAGTCCCGCTCCATTTTCAAGCTCTTCCTTAAAGTATCCTGTTTGGGCTCGAAGTTCGGAATCGCTAAGAGCTCTCATAGAAGGTTCAAGGTCATTTATCCCCTCAAGAATCAAAGATAACCTCTTCAACTCCCTGTCATTCTTGCTCCCAACAACCTTTCTCAATATTGAACCTAACATAAATATCCCTTTTCAAAAAAAAACCGGCAATAAAATACCGGGATTAGAAAAACGAAAAACAGAAATCAGAAATCAGGTGACAGAAGTCAGAAGAAATCAGGAATTATATAATAAAAATGATTAGGTTTCTTCTGACTTCTGAATTCTGTCTCCTGACCTCTGTCTTTTTAAAATAGATACCTCCGGGGATTTACAGGAACACCATTAAGAAAAACGCCGTAATGAAGATGCGGCCCCGTGCTTCGCCCTGAGTTGCCAACATAACCTAGAACATCTCCCCTCTTAATCCTCTTCCCTTTTTTGGCAGCGGACTTTATTAGATGACCATAACAGGTAGTTATCCCGTTCCTGTGGTTTATTTTTACCATATTTCCCATACCAGGTTTTTTACATACATTCACCACAATACCGCCAGCCGGCGCTACTATCTCTTTCCCCACTCTCGTTGCAATGTCTATTCCTCTATGAAACTCTCTCTTCCCGGTAAACGCAGAAATTCTGTACCCGAACTCCGAAGTTACCCAACCAATAACCGGCCAGATAGACGGGGTAGAAGCAAGTATAGATTTCTGTTTCCCCAAAAACTCTAATAACTCCTTAAAACTCCTTTCCCGGGACGTGGCATCTTCCAAAAGTTTATCAATGTTTTTACGAATATTTCCAATAAGAATCTCCTGAGATCCTACATTGTTTTCCTCGGGTATCGGCCCACCCACTCCAAGAATCTGGTCGTTATCAGTACCATTCTCAAGATTAGTCATAACCCTTATTTTTTTATCAAATCGTTTGAGATCCACCATTTTTCTCTCAAATTCGTCAATCTTCCCAACCAATAAATCGATCTGCTCCTTCTGAACCATGGTCAACTGCTTCAAACCGGCAAGTTCAACTATTTCTTTCTTGATACTTATATAATCGTATGAAAAATATGCGATAGATGAAAAAACAATAATAACTAAAATCGAGACAATTTTGACAAGCATGCTTGAGGCATTTATCTTTTTAACCGAACTTTTCTTCCGAGGAATAATAAGGAGGGTGTAATCACTTTTTGCCATTTCAGCTCCTTCAAATAAAGGTAGACAAAATAATTAACTAAAACTAACATAAAAATCCCAAAAGTCAAGTATAGATTGCAAACTTAATTATAGAAGATTTTTCAATATAGTGAAAGTTTTGCATAACCACCAAAAGCTGCATAGAGTTTTGGGAATTATATTTCCAAAACTCTCATAGTGAGACTGTATCATGAAAAGAAACTTCCTTTTAATTAACCCCTGGATATACGACTTTGCCGCTTATGACTTCTGGATAAAACCGCTCGGTCTTCTCTATATAGCCGGTTTCCTGAGAAAAAACGGATATGACGTACATCTTATTGACTGCCTGAATCCAGCACATCCAGAAATGAAAGATGAAACACATATCAAGCCACCCAAGAGAAAACCCTGGGGCAATGGCAAGTATCCAAAAGAAAACATCCCGAAGCCTGAACCGCTTACAGACATACCAAAAAGATATAACAGATATGGAATAACCCCCCGAATCTTCATAAAAGAGCTTCTCGGAACAAAAAAACCTGATCTGATATTAATTACATCCATGATGACTTACTGGTACCCCGGAATTTTTGAGGCAATACAGATTATACGTGAAACTTTACCGGGTATACCGATCGTCCTGGGTGGAAACTATGTTACTCTCTGCCCATCACATGCATCCGAGAATTCGGGTGCGGACTTTACAGTAACCGGTGAAGGTGAAAGAAATATTCCTGCTCTCTTGAAAGACATTTTCGGTGATGACCCCCAGTTTGTTCCGGATTTAAATGACCTCGATTCCTACCCCTTCCCTGCCTTTGATCTTATGCCGAACAATGATCATGTCCCCATTCTCACCTCAAAGGGATGCCCTTACAGGTGTACCTACTGTGCGTCTCATATTTTGAACAACGGCTTCAGGAAAAGGGACCCAATTAAGGTTGTCGACGAAATAAAGCATTGGAATAAACACTATGGAATCAAAAACTTCTCTTTTTATGACGATGCACTTCTCGTTGATTCTTATGAAAGAACAATCCCAATGTTAAAAGAGATAATAAAGAGGAAGTTAATGTGCGGTTTTCATTGTCCCAACGGTCTCCACCTGAGGGAGATTACTGAGGAAATGAGCAATTATATGTTCCGGGCAGGATTCAAAACGATTCGCTTCGGTCTTGAGACTTCAAGTGTAAAAAGGCAGATTGAGACAGGTGGGAAGATTACCAATGAAGAATTAAAAGACGCCGTAATCCATCTCAAAAAAGCAGGGTATAGATCCAGTAACATTGGCATATACCTTCTGTGCGGACTACCGGGGCAGACTGCTTCTGAAGTATGCGAAAGCATCAACCTTGTAAAGTTATACGGGGCAAAACCGATAATAGCGGAGTTTTCCCCCATCCCAGGAACCACCATCTGGAAAGAATCGGTAAAGGCATCATCTTATAATATTAGCGAAGAACCCCTGTACCATAACAACTCTATTCTTCCATGCCAGGGAGAAAAGCTAACTTACGAAATGTACAGGGAATTAAAGATACTTGCCAGAACTTCTACATGAACCAGCAAACTGCGGGAAACTAAACCCTACAGATTTCGCATTGCCCTTCAAATGATTAGAGTAATCCGTGTAATCTGCGAAATCTGTGGATTACAGTCTTTTCACCCGCACCATATTAGTAGATCCAGCTACCCATACCGGGTGTCCTGCCGTTATAATCACTAAATCGCCTTTTGATACATAACCCGTCTTAAGAGCTGTCAAAGCCGCTTTCTCAATCATATCATCCGTATCTTTGTGATCCGGCACCAGACATGGGAGACATCCCCAGAAAAGGGCGAGGCGTCGTACCGTAAGCAGGTTAGGTGAAAGTGCAATAATAGATTTTTTGGGCCTGAACCTGGAAATATGTTGAGCCGTCTTACCTGACTGTGTGGGCGCAACAATGGCAGAAGCATCAAGGTGATCCATCAAATCGCAGGAAGCGTGAGCTACAGAATCTGAAACGTCCTTTTCCGGTATCAGTCGCAAATATCGATCATGAGGGTAGTTCTTTTCTGCATTCTCAATGATGCGAGCCATAAATTGAACAGCCTCCACAGGATACCTTCCCATGGCTGTTTCCTCCGAAAGCATGACTGCATCGGTCCCATCCAGGACCGCATTGGCCACGTCTGTAGCCTCAGCTCTGGTGGGTCGTGAAGAAGAAACCATGGACTGAAGCATCTGGGTTGCGGTTATAACCGGCTTTCGCAAGGCATTTGCGCGACGGATCAGCATCTTCTGAATATTGGGCACTTCCTCGAGAGGAATTTCCACCCCAAGGTCACCGCGCGCCACCATAATACCGTCAGAAACTTTCATGATTTCTTCAACATTCTTGACAGCCTCATGTTTCTCGACTTTCGCAATGACCGGCGTATCCTTCCCTTCCTGTTGAATAATTTTTTTAACCTTCAAGATATCGTCTGCAGTCCTGACAAAGGAGAGGGCCACATAATCGACTCCGTTTCTCAGGCCAAAAAGAAGGTCTTCATGATCCTTGTCAGTAATGGAGGGGGCTCGAATTGTCCTGGTTGGCAAATTGATTCCTTTGTGGGAGGTAAGAACACCGCCTGTAATCACCTCGCACTCAACCTCGGAACTTCTCACGCTTCTAACCTTCAGTTCCATGAAACCATCGGCAAGCAATATCCTGTCCTCCGTTTTCATATCTTCGCACAGATCTGGATAGGATACAGATACCCGTTTACTTGTACCTTCTATATTCTGTG
>JAYEGA010000036.1:0-18258 GCA_034658835.1 Thermodesulfobacteriota bacterium | reverse complement strand
AACTGCAAGGCCAAAACCCGGTAGAAACGGTACTGAGTGCGGTAAAAAGTACAATCGAAAGCAAAAATGCATCAATAGGTTATTTCAAAAAAGCAGCTTAGATTTTCAAAGAACTAAAGTGTTACAATATTATTAATTATGAAATCGGAATATCAAAATTATAACAGCTTCGTTGGCAAGACGAGGATTGTTTTGATCTTGTTGGGGATTCTCCCTTTTCTCGTGGTTATCTATCTGTTTGTTTATGAAAAAATAGAAATGACAGATATGATGGTACTCCTTTCCGCTTTGGCTGTTTTTTTTATTCTGACGGGCTTTTCTCTCTTGAGAAGTTCAGCCGACCAACTTGTTAACCTATCCGTAGAAACAGACAATATTGTATCGGGAGAAAAGAGTGACCTCATCCAGTTCAAGGCTGATCAGGAGTTGAACGATATAGCCGATAATTTTAACTCCATACTGAGAGAATTATATGATGTCAGAAGAGAAATCAAGGAACAATCTGTGCAACTTATGGTTTACAGTAAAGATCTTTCCCTGTCCTATCAAAGGATTAAAGAAGAAGAAAAATTGAGGGACATGTTGAGCCGATATGTGGGAGATGATTTGGTAAAAAAGCTGGTTGATTCAAAGAGTGAAGTGTTTCTTGAAAATGAAAGAATGGAGGTAACCATTCTCTTTGCTGATATAAGGTCTTTTTCCACCTTCTCTGAGAGGATGGAGGCTGAGGAAGTAGTTTCTATGCTCAACCGGTTTTTCAGTATTATGGCAGATATTATTTTTAGAAATAATGGTATATTGGATAAATTTGTCGGTGACCAGATTATGGCCGTATTTGGGCTTGTTCCTTCTGGAAACAGTGGTCCCTATGATGCCATTCATGCAGCCATAGAAATGCAGGATGCTATACAGGATAAGGAAACATTTGAGATAGGAATCGGAATCAACACCGGCAGTGTAATTGTTGGAAATGTGGGTTCTGAAAACAGGATGGACTACACGGTTATAGGGGATAGCGTAAATATTGCCGCAAGATTGGAGCAGATGGCAAAAGGTGGCGAAATAATTATTGGTGAAAAAACACATAGCCAGACTCAGGACCTTTTCCGTATACAAGAAAAGAGCAAAATATACGTCAAAAATAAAATTGAGCCGGTTATATGTTATAAGGTGTTATAAGAAAAGAGAGTGCTTAGCGATCGTTATCTCTTCATAATCAGCTTCTGTTCGCCTTTGGGGACATACCACTTGATAAAATTGTATCCTATACCTATGGGTGCCGGCTTTATCCCTCTGAAGCGGGCATTGATAATAGGTAATGCATCGGGAACATATAAAAATGTGTAAGGTTGTTCCTCCGCCATGATCTCCTGTATCCTGTTATAACATCTTTCCCTTTCTTTCCTGTCGAAGCTGCTTCTTCCCTTTTCCAGCAGTTTGTCTACCTCGTCATTCTTATACGATATGAAATTCAGCTCCTCAGGTCCCATCTTGCTCGAATGCCACACATCGTAGAGATCCGGATCGAGAGGGATGGTCCAGCCAAGAATTGTTGCGTCAAACTTTCGCTTATTGATAAACTCTTTTATGAAAGCGGCCCATTCGATAATCCTGATCTTGACCCTTATCCCTATGTCGGCAAGCCGCCGCTGGATGATCTCGGCACACTTCGCACGGATTTCGTTTCCCTGATTCGTGATAATTTCAAAGGTGAAGGGTTTCCCGTTTCTGTCCAGGATACCGTCACCATCGGTATCTTTCCAGCCAGCCTCCGCAAGGAGTTCTCTCGCTTTTTGAGGGTCATAAGGGTATCTTTTCACTCTGGGATTATATACCCAGGTGCCTGGCTTGAAAGGACCGGTCGCTACCTTTCCCAACCCTAAGAGGACACCCTGGATGATTTCCTCTTTGTTGGTTGCATGGCTGATGGCCTGCCGCACACATTTGTCCTTAAATAGCGGGTTTTTGAGGTTATAACCAAGGTATGTGTAAGAGAAAGAAAGATAACGATACTTATTGAAATTTCTATGAAAAAAGCTGTTCTCTGTCTGTCTGGTGTACTGGAGAGGGGTGAGATTCATCCGGTCGATTCCTTTTGCACGCAGTTCTAAAAACATGGTTGCCATGTCCGGTATTATGCGCATGATAGAACCATCTATATAGGGTTTTCCCTCAAAATAATCGGGGTTTGAGATGAGGACTATCTTTTGACCGGTTTTCCATTCCCTGAACATATATGGCCCGGTTCCTATCGGGTGGCGTGAGAGTTTGGTTTTGGTGATATCTTTTCCCTCAAGGAGATGCCTGGGGAGTATGGAGGCGCTCCAGCTCGTAAGTGCCGGGGCGAATGGCTTGTCATAAGTTACCCTGAAGGTGTAAGGATCGAGCACTTCCGCCTTTTTTACCTTGAGAAAATCCCCGGAATAGGCGGTAGGTGTTTTGGGGTCTATGGTAACCTTATAAGTGAACAGGATGTCATCGGCGGTACAGGGATAACCGTCATGCCATTTCACACCCTTTCTCAGATGGAAGGTGATTACGAGCCCATTCTCTGAAATATCCCATGATTCGGCCAGGTCTCCTACTAAGTTAAGGTCTTTGTCATATTTTACGAGGCCGTTGAAAATCATAGAGGCAATACCATGCGAGGTGCTGTCCGTGGAAAGAATCGGTATCAGGTTGCTCGCATCTCCGATAGAACCTTCCACCATAATATCTCCGTATACGGGGCCAGTATCCTTTTTGACGGCATTTTCCTGTTTTGTGTCGCTGCCACAGCCACAGACAGCCAGGAGGAAAAATATTATCAGGATAGAGATTATGCGGTTAAAATATCTCATGGTAGGGGAGCAATCTACCCTACCTTCACCGCTATTGCAATTATTAAAATTTATTGACAATGCAGTGATTTTAAATTACATGTAGTTCCGCTAAACTTTAGTAAACATGGGGGAATCAAAGTGAAAGAAGTTGCAGCTGTTACCGCGGCAGATCTTGGCGGACATTTTCATGGAAGCCTTTTGAGAATGGTTTTGGATTCAGGAGCAATGGTTCAGTTTGTGCTCTTGCTCTTGCTTTTCTTTTCCGTTGTATCATGGGCGATTATCCTCATGAAATACAGAGCCATAAAGAAAACGAAAAAAGAAAATGGCATGTTCCTGGAAACATATATGAAGACCTCTAAGCTGTCAGAAGTATTTCCTGAATCAAAAAAATTCAAGTATTCTACAGTTGCCGAGGTTTTTCGAGCAGGGTATATTGAACTTGGGAAGATAGGCAGAAGTAAAAGAGAATCATTGACTGATGAAGCAAATACATCCTTTGAAGTAAGGGGTGTAGATAATGTTGAACGGGCGCTCAACAGAACATGTAGCTCCGAAACCACAAAGCTGGAAAGCGCACTCGGTTTTCTCGCGACGACGGGCAGTGCATCACCATTTATAGGTCTTTTCGGTACCGTGTGGGGTATAATGAACGCCTTTAAAGGTATCGGTGTCAGGGGTTCAGCAACGTTGGCCGTCGTTGCTCCCGGGATTTCAGAAGCACTTATCGCCACAGCCGCAGGTCTGGCAGCAGCTATACCCGCTGTCATTTTCTATAATTATTACCAGAGAGAGATCAGAACAATAACGTTAGAAATGGATAACTTTGCCTCCGAATTTCTAAATATTCTTGAAAGATTTTATGTAAAGTGAAGTACTCAAGAAATCACAGCAATTCCAACAGAGACATTGAGCCTATATCTGATATCAATGTGACCCCGCTTGTTGATGTTTTTATGGTCCTTTTGATAATCTTTATGGTTACTGCTCCGATGCTCCAGATGGGGATAGATGTTAATCTTCCCCGGGTGAAGGCGAGGAGTGTGGATGTTGGTGAGGAAAAACTCGTTCTTACTGTCAACAACAAAAAAGAGATATTTATTAATGAATATAAAACCACTATTCCCGGTCTTAGCTCAAAACTGGAGAGCATTTTTGAGAGCAGGATTGACAGGGAAGTTTTTCTGCGTGCCGACAAGGATGTTCCTTACGGGTTTATTGTTCAGGTTATGTCTGAGGTCAGAAAAGCCGGTGTTGATAGATTGGGAATGATTACTGAACCACCAAGGGAATCAAGATGACGTCTCTCAGCAGCATGAAAGGGAGAAACAACGATGATATCAGCCTGAACAATATGATCATTTTCTCTTTTTTGCTTCACGCACTTTTTTTTTCCATTATATTTCTCTCGCCTTCAATGCCCTCCCCGAGGTGGACCTTTGGCCCGGTCTATTCTGTTAATTTGGTAAGTCTCCCGGCATATATTGTAGAGAAGAAGCCCGTTACCTCAATTTCAGATGAAGTTGTCGTGATAGGTTCCAGGGATAGTTCAGTTGTACTGAAAAAAAATGTTAAAAAAGACTTACCACTCCCGATTGAAAGGATTACCACACAGAAAAAGAGCATAAGTAAAGTTGACCGGGCGATAGAAGATTTAAGAAAAAAGATTTTGTCTTCATCGGGCGTGTCCCGCGGAACTGCTGAAGTAAGCATGAAAATGAGGGTGTATTACTCTATTATCTGGTCCAAGATAAAAGGGAGATGGGCACTCCCCCAGGGTATATTACCAGGTGAGAATATTGAAGTTATTATTGGTGCCAAGATCCTGAGAAATGGTGCGGTCGCTGATCTCAGTTTTGAAAAGCGATCCGGAAACAGGTACTTTGATGAATCCGCCATGAGGGCAATCAAAAAAGCAAGTCCTTTTCCTCCATTACCGGAGTGGATAAAGGGGAAAAACATCGAGCTTGGGATAAGGTTTCATTCATCGGAATTGCAATAGAGTCTTTATGGGAAACATCTACGGTTTTTGCGCAGATGTTGGCGCCAGTTCAAACAGCAGGATTTAGTTAAAAGTGTGGAGTGAACTAAAGTGAGCTAAAGTGCCTAAAGTTAAGGATTTTGGTGGGTAATTGTATGTTTTCTTTGCGTACTCAGCGTTCTCCGCGGTAAATGCTTGCTTTTCTTTCGCCCTCTTTAGAAATTTTTGAGATGAGAATAAAATGCGTAAAATAAAACTGTACACAATCGCATTATTGGGCATCATTTTACTGATCCTGGGGTGGAATCAGACCGCATCAGGCAAGGTATATATAGATATAGATTCTCCTGCCTTTCAAAAATTTCCAATAGCAATTCCAGATTTCAAAAACTTAAGTGGTGATGAGGACAATAAAAATCTTTCTGTCTGGTTTTCAGATGCCCTTGCAAAGAATTTAGGGCTCACAGGATTTTTCCACGTGATTAGCAAAAAAGCTTTTCTTGAAGATCCAGATCGGGCAGGAATTACAGCCGAGAGCATCCGATTTTCCGACTGGATAAATATTGGTACCGAAACCCTGGTAAAGGGAGGTTTTCAATACGATGGCAAGGAACTCTCCGCGGAATTTCGCCTCTTCGATGTTATACACGGCAAAATCATAGTTGGGAAGAAATACTGGGGGAAATTTGAGGACAGAGAGGAAATGGTTGTCAAATTTGCCAGCGAAGTACTCCTTGCGCTTACAGGAGAGAGGGGAGTGTTTGGCACAAAGATAGTATTTGTCTTAAAGAAGGGTAAGACGTCAGAGATATATACAATAAATTTTGACGGATCAGAGTTGGCCAGAGTTACCTACTACGGGTCCATTATACTTTCACCTCACTGGTCTCCTGATGGGAAGTCAATTTCCTTTACTTCATACAAAAGGGGGAATCCGGATTTCTATATTATGGACAGAGCCAAAAGAACTGCGAGAAAAATCTCCAGTTTTGGAGGTCTCAATCTATCTGCCCCGTGGTCACCTGATGGTAGTAAGATTTTACTTACCCTGAGTAAGGATGGTAACGAAGAGATATACGTGCTGGATCCCGCGTCTAAAAAACTCGAGCGCCTCACCCGCAATCCTTCCATAGATGTATCCCCCACATGGTCACCTGATGGCAGAAAATTAGCATTCGTGTCGAACCGCTCCGGTTCTCCCCAAATATATCTGATGGATGCTGATGGGAATAATGTGAGAAGGCTCACTTATGAAGGCAATTATAACACCTCTCCTTCATGGTCACCCAGGGGAAACCGAATAGCATATGAAGGTGTGACAAATGGTTGCTTCCAGATATTTTCCATTGACAAGGAAGGCAGCAATATCCTGCAGATCACCTTCGATGGATCGAATGAATCCTCTTCCTGGTCTCCCGATGGAAGATATCTGGTATTCAGCTCGAAGAAAGACGGAAAATTCAGGATCTGCATTATAAATTCTAATGGTTCAAATATGAGAGTATTGCATGAGGGTGTGCATATTCACAGTTGTCCTTCCTGGTCTCCCCGCCTAAATTTATATTGACCGAAGCTATAGTCTTATGCTTTAAATAGATTGGCAGAAAAATTAAGCAGACATATCAACACGTACATTATTGAAAGGAGGAGGAGTCGCGATGAAGAAAAGATTGACAATTATGGGGATATTTGTGTTGATTTTAGGTCTTTCGGTAATCTTTGTTACTGGATGTGCGAAGAAAGGGGTTGTTAAGGAAGAGGCAGTTGCAGTTGAAGAAAGACCAGTGGCAATACAACCCTCTGAAGCTGAACTTCAGAAGGAGAGAGAAGCAGCTTTGAGGGAAAAGGCACTTGAGGAAAGGGAGGCTTCCCGATTTAAAGATATTAACTTTGAATTCGATAAGTTCAATCTCAAACCTGAAGCAAGAGAGACGCTCCGGCGGCATGCTGACTGGCTCCTTGAACACACAGGTTTTGATGTGATCATCGAGGGGCACTGTGATGAAAGAGGAACCAGTGAATATAATCTGGCCCTGGGAGAAAGACGAGCAGCGAGTGCTATGAAGTATGTAGTTAACCTTGGTGTGGATAAAAAAAGGCTGACCACTATAAGTTACGGTGAGGAACTTCCGTTAGATGCGGGGCATAATGAAGAAAGTTGGGCGAGGAACAGGAGAGCCCATTTTGTTGTTACCTCCCAAAAGTAATACGAGCATTCAGCTGGCAACTGGCAGATATAGTCCTTTGCAAAATCGAAAAACCATATTTGCAAAGCCCTCGCTGAAAGCTTGGTGTCTGTAAAGTTAGATTAAAACAGGAAAGGTGTTACTATTGAAGAAGCATGTATTCCTTCTTTTGGCATTCTTTGTTGTGTCCGTTTTTGGCTGTGCCACTGATCGGGATTTGAGTACGGTTCGACAGGATCTTAAAAGGGAGATATTTGTTCTACAAGAGGAGAATAAGGAGTCAGACAAATCTTTACGGAAAGGGCAGGCGGATATCTGTGCCGACATGACCGATCTGAGAGATGATGTTCAGAAGTTCAGGGGAATCGTTGAGGAACTGAATAGAGATGTCCAGACTGACCGTAAAGCTAAGAGTGCTGATGAAGATATCGGAAAAAAGTTAAGCGAGATCTCTTTCAGGATAAGTTACATAGAAAACTTTCTCGGGATAGAAAAGAAAAAGGAAACTCTAAAAAGTTCTGGGAAGGACGTGAAAAGGGATGTTACGCAAAAGGGTGTAACAGGGAAAAAGACAAATAAAGAGACAGCATATGCAGCAGCTTGCAAAACTTTTAAGAAGGGAAAATATAACAGAGCCAGGGTAGAGTTTCAAAAATTCCTGAAACAATTTCCCGACACGGAATATTCAGATAATGCCCAATTCTGGATCGGGGAATGTTACTTTTTCGAAAAAGAATATGAAAAGGCAATCCTTGAATATGAAAAGGTCATTAAAAACTATTCCCGTGGAAATAAAGTTTCTTATGCATTATTAAAGCAGGGTCTGTCCTTTTCGAAACTTGGTGATAAATCGAGTGCCAAACTTCTTTTGCAACAGGTTATAAAAGATTATCCCAATACAAACCAGGCAAAGATAGCAAGAGCAGAGTTGGCTGAAATCAAGTAAAGAAACAAATCAATCAATAAATATTGGTTTTATACCGGGAGGAATATCAAGGTCAAACAGGGTTGTATCCACATCTTCTGAAAACTGAGTATCTGAATAACGTATACGAACACTTGATTTGCAGGTCTTTCCGGTTATAATCGTTACTTTTCCCGGAATGGACATTCCAGCGATCTGATGGTGATCTTTAAGTCTCACCGTGTACAAAATCCTGCCGTTATTATCTAAGGCCTCAATTCTAACCAGATTGTAATCTGGATTCACCCAGAGTGATTGGATGTTTTTGCCTTGAGACATAACATCTATCCGGTAGAATTTTCCTTCTGCCTGTCCTCGTATCGTTATGTTTTGTCTTTTTACGTGTGGAGGTGTCCCGATGAGTATTGACACAATATCTTCCACCTTTAGATTTATTGGGAAAAACATGGCAAGGTTTTTCCTGGTAGCATGGCCGACATAGAACTTTCCTTCCTTCGGAAGAAACACCTTCAGAGAATCTCCACTTATGGACAGGAAGAGGTTGCAGGGACCGATTATCGGTATCGCCTCTACCCTGAAAAATGAAGGTCTTTTCACAACCAGAGCTACCTTCATTGAATGCTTTCCCTTGGGGGTGTTTACGGTGATATGGGCAATGGCTTTTAGCGTGTTTCTTAGATTATTCGTTCTGGAGATCTTCGTCAGGATGTCCTCAGGAGGTAAGGCATATCCCTTAAATGGAACTGTAACCTTTTTGGGGGCACATCCGGAAAAGGTAAGAAGAAGGGATAGGAATAATATTGTCGGGATGCATTTTTTCAACTTTAGATCACTTTAGGCACTTCAAACTTTAGCTCACTTTTTCATAAGCTCATCTATCTTTTTTTGCAGTGTTTCACTGTCGGGGTTTAGTTTCAGTGCTCGTCTGTATGTCTCGAGGGCATCCTCGGCCCGACCAGCCTTTACATAGGCATCTCCGAGATGCTCAGTGATTGTTGGGTCATCAGGCAGGATATCAGATGCCTTTTTCAGATATTTTATGGCCAACTCCAGATTGTTTTTCTTAAAATATACCCAACCGAGGCTATCTGTAATATATCCATCGCCTGACTTCAGCTTGAGGGCCTTTTTTATCATCTTTTCGGCCTTGTTGAGATTTATGCCTCTGTCGGCATAACTGTAACCTATGAAATTGAGCGCTTCTACACTCTCAGGGTCAATTTTCAGGATCTTTTCCATCTCCTTGATGCTTTCACTCAATCTGTCCGCTTTTTCGTAAAGGACACCAAGCCTGTAATGAAGATCAATATTCCGGGGAGAGACGTTAAGTCCTTCTTTTAACGTTTTTTCTGCAGCCTTGAAATTTTTATTTTCCTGATAAAGATATGCAAGAAAACCGTACAGGTTGCTGTTTCCCCTTTTTTCATCCATTGCTTCCTTGATTAATCTTATGGCCTCGGCGGTTTTACCATCTTTTTTCAGGATCGTTCCGATATGAATCCGGGCGCTTACATATAGATCTGCCTCTGTCGGTATTTTTTTGAATTCTTTCATGGCGCTTCTGCGTAGTTTCTTTTCTTCATAGGCCGATGCCAGAAAATATCTTGCACGATGGTCGATTGGGAATTCCTTCAGGAGAGACAGAAACTCCTCGATGGCTCTGTCATATTTTTTCCACTCAAAGTAAACGAGCCCCAGCGACAATCGCACTTCCCTGTTTGAACTATCCAGCTTCAAAGCATTTTCAAGCTCCCTTACAGCCTTATCATATTTTCGTTCCCTTAAAAAAATTCTCGCCAGCTTTATCCTCACACCGGTCCTGTCTGGATAGAACTTGATTAGATTTCTGTAGTTTTCTATTGCGCAGCTGTTCTTTTTTTGAATTTCATATATGAGTCCCAGCTCGATCAATGCCGATTCGAACGCCGGTTTTATTGTGAGGGTTTTTTTAAACCATCGCTCAGCATCTCCATACAATTTCATTTCAGCATATATCCTTGCGAGATAATAATTACCCATAAGATTGTCAGGATCAATCTTGAGCATGTCCTTTAATATCTCGATTGCCTTTTCGTGTTCTTTGTTTTCCAAATAGATGATGCTAAGATAGAGATAGGAGTCAAGGTGTTTCTGGTCTAATTCTGTTACTTTTCTAAATTCGCTTTCTGCGTTTTTGTATTCTTTCAGGTTGAGGTATAACCCACCCAGCAGGAGGCGGATATTTATATAATTTGGATTATAAATGAGGGATTTTTCGCATACTGTTGTTGCTTTGTTCACCTTGCCCATTTTGGTGTACAGAATGGCAAGCTCTGCCGCCAGGTAGGGGGATTTGGGGTCAAAACTCAGGGCTTTCTCGTATTCTCCTGCGGCTTCATCAAGATTTCCCTCCAGCGTAAACAGTACTCCGAGGGAGTAATGATAGAGGGCGTTAGATGATGAAGATTTTTCCATTTGAGGCGGGGTTACCGGTTCTTCACGCCGGTCAGTAGTAATGGCGCATGCAATCAGGGGCAATATAATAATTATAGAAAGGAGTTTTTTCATAAAATTTACACAAATATGACTTTTCAATTGTTTATTAAATCTGATACCGGGACTATATCAATTCCCTCTGCCTTGATCTTCAGGACGGCATCTTTGAGCGCCGAGATTGTGCACGGATAGGGGTGACCGATAATTAACAGGGTCTTCCATCGTTTGCGTTTCTTTAACGGGTTTGTGAAATTTTGAAGGATAAGAGTGAAATCCTGATTGTTGTCAATAAATATATCTCTCGACACAAATCTGAGTCCAATTTCTTTAGCAAGCTTCTTACCCTTTGAGTGTCTGGTGGTCAAGCTGTCCACAAAGAAAAGGCCCTCTTCATTGAGCTGGTTTAAAACAATGTTCAGTTTGTCTTCGTTTTCCATAAATTTTGAACCCATATGATTGTTGACTCCAGAGATATATGGGACAGCTTCAATATCTTCCTTGGTCTGACGTTTTATCTCTTCTTCGTTCATCCATGAGAAGAGCGCGCCGGTACCGGGGTTTTTGTCAGGATAGCCATAGGGCTCCATGGGAAGGTGGAGGAGAATTTCTTTGCCTGCACGATGCAGCTTCTCTGCCGCATCAATAGAATAAGGACAATGGGGAAGGATGGAGAAAGTAATCGGGGCATTAATCTTAAGAAGTTCATTCAATGGTGACAGATCATATCCGATGTCGTCTATGATAATGGCTACTTTCTGCTTTTTAGAAGGGGGAGTAATATCCCTGCTGACGTAAATTTCAGAGTGATATTTCCGTACCCTTTCTTTGCTGTTGTTTTTGACTGTTTCAATGTTCGATATACAAACGACCGAAATTGCTGCAATAAACAGTATGAATATGCCAAATCCGATTAAAATCCGCCTGAATCTTGAATTTCTCCTTTTCTTTTTCACTCCATCTACCAGAAACTTAACCTTTATTTATATCTCGAAACATCTCCCAGCTTTTTAAGAGGTCAATGGCGCTTTTCAGTTGATTATCCTTCTTTAAGTCATCCGGCACTTTTTTTGTTAAAATATCTTCAACTTCTTTTGACTTCTCATTTATTCCTTTTATGTGTCCCTTGAGGTCCTTTTCTCTTATAGATATACCAATGGGTTCCTTTTCATCAGAAGGTTTTATATGTTCAACCACTATATCGGGAATAATACCTTCGGCCTGGATAGATTTCCCCTTTGGTGTGTAGTATTTCGCAGTGGTTAATTTCAGAGCCGCGCCGTTCTTAAGTGGAATAACCGTTTGCACGGAACCCTTTCCAAATGTCTGGGTACCGAGTATTATGGCTCTCCCATTGTCCTGGAGCGCACCCGATACAATCTCGGCTGCGCTGGCCGTACCTCCATTGACCAGGACAATCATGGGAATAACCGGCTCATTTCCATCATCTTTGGCTATGTACTTTTCCCCGACACTTTTTATCCTTCCTTTTGTGGAAACTATAACTCCCGATTTGATGAATATATCGGAGACTTTTACTGCTTGATCCAGAAGACCACCCGGGTTGTTTCTCAGATCCAGTATCAGTCCCTTCAGGGGAACTTTTTTCTTATTGATATCCTGGATGGTGTTTTTCAGATCATCTGCAGTTTTTCCCTGAAATGCCAGTATTCTGATATACCCGATGTCAGCATAGATTTTATACTTCACGCTCTTGATCTTTATAATTGCACGGGTAATTACAATATCCTCCGGTTGTGTTGAACCCTTGTGCATGACAGTAATTGTTACATTTGTGTTCTTGGGGCCTCGCAGTTTCTTGACCGCTTCCATAATTGTAATACCCTCGGTAGATTTGCCATTGATCTTGGTGATCCGGTCACCTGCCTTGACTCCTGCAAGAAAAGCTGGAGTATCCTCAATAGGTGATACCACCGTGAGAAAATCCTTCTGTATTGTTATCACAATACCGATACCACCAAAACTGCCCTTCGTTTCCACCTGCAGTTCCCTGTACATATCGGCAGTCATGAAAGTGCTGTGAGGGTCCAGGGATTTTATCATCCCCTTTATGGCTCCCTGGATTATGGTCTTTGGTTCAACTTCCTCCACATAGTTCTTCTCGACCATATCGAGGACCTCATTGAACATCTTAAGGTTCTTATAAGTATCCTCGTCTATCGCAGAGGCCTGGTTACCACCAAAGTACCATGGCAGAAACAGCAGAACTGAGAGGATTGCCAGGAATGTTAATAAAATCAGTTTTTTGCTAAAATATTTTTTCATTTAAACCCCCATAAATTAACGAAGGAATTATTGTTAGAAGTTCAGAATCATGAAATGTAGGTAAGCATCTATTCAACAACCACTTAATCTAACATTTTCCAGTATAAAATTCCATAAAAAAGAACCACCCATCTGCCCATACCAATCTTGACAATATCCTCCCCCCTTCAGAAACGTATCAATCCATTAACCGTTTTTGTCGGCGTCCTGGATAGCACCAACATGCAGGGCAAGGCCTCCGGTTGCTGTTTCGCGGTACAGCGGCAGAAGATCACGGCCGGTTTCATACATCGCTTGAATAACCAGATCAAGGGTAACATGGTGGCGACCATCGGAAAAGAGGGCATACTCGGCACAACCAAGGGCACGGAGGGCGGCCATAACATTACGCTCGATACAGGGAATTTGCACCAGACCGGCAACAGGATCACAGGTAAGACCGAGATGATGCTCGAGACCCATTTCGGCAGCGTACTCGATCTGAAAAGGAGTGCCGCCAAGCAACCGGGCCGCCGCCGCTGCCGCCATGGAACACGCAACACCGATTTCGCCCTGGCATCCGACCTCCGCGCCGGAAATCGAAGCATTGGTCTTGGCAAGATTGCCTATCAGACCGGCAGTAGCAATAGCTTTCAATATCAGTGATTCGGGGATAGACATGGTTTCCTGGAGGTATCGCAATACGGCGGGCAGAACCCCTGATGAACCACAGGTGGGGGCGGTCACAACAATTCCGCCTGAAGCATTCTCTTCGCTGGCGGCCAGGGCATAAGCGGCCAGGAGACAGGTTCGTTTTTCCGAAAGGTTTTCGGACTGTGAATAGATCCGCCTTGCTTTTCGCGCCAGATGAAGCGACCCCGGAAGCACTTCTTCACAGATCAGCCCCCTGTCAATGGCATCCTGCATGGTTTTCCAAACCTCGGCTAAATAATCCCATATGCCCTCGCCTTCCCGCTCATCAACATATTTCCACAGAGGCTGACCGGAGTTTTGCGACCATTTGAGGATCTGATCTGTTGAGTTAAGATCATAGGTTTGATCGTTCCCCGCTGCTGTTTCCAGACGGAAAGACTGGTTCTCTTCCTGCAAAGCGCCGCCGCCTACGCTGAAAACAGTCCAGTTGTCTATGACAGTTTCGTTATAATCAAGAGCCTCAAATAATATACCGTTGGGGTGTTGAGAAAGGACGACATCGCCTTTCCAGATGATTTCAACGGGAAGTGGGGCCAGAACGCTTATGATTGCTTTATCGGTCAGGTGTCCTTTGCCTGTCGCTCCCAGCGAACCGTAGAGCGTTACACGGTGCGATGCGGCATTCTGCACACACTCCTTCCATATGAGAGCAGCGTAACGCGGTCCCATGGTATGACTGCTCGATGGTCCCATTCCGATTCGATAAAGCTCACGAAGAGATTGCATAGCCAATACTCCTTACAAAAAGTGGTTTTTATTCTGACTCCTGACTCCTGAGCACTTCCACTGTCACTTGATCATGTGCGACCAGTGTTCTATGTCCGGTTGAATATGCAGCAACCCGAATTCCTGTCCTATCTCAAATAACAAACCGAGGCCAAATAACAGCAGCATGATCCCGCTGAGTATCCTCATATTCCGTGATTCGTTTTTCCGCCACGCCAGGATACCGGGAAGAATGCCGAACAGAATGACTATACCGACACCTCCGACTATGTTGAGAGCTTTGAGAAATATATCCGGCCAGACCAGCGAGATCAAAAGAGGCGGTGCAAAAGTGCCGACAATCACAAATATTTTGCTCTTGACCTTGAAACTGTTTTCTCCGATGTCACGTATGAAATCCATGAGACCGATGCCGTTTGCCATGTAGGATGTGGTAATGGCAATCAGAGAAAACATGGCCGCGCAAAGCGTAAATGCGTGAGAGTGCAGAATAGCGGACATCGGAACTGTGGCAGGCTGGTTGCCTGTAAAAGCGGCAAGAAGTGAATTATCACCCTCCAGCGGCAACACACCGATCCCGACAGTAATCCAGACGGCATTCAGAATAAAGCCGATAGTCATTCCCAGCAGCATGGCTTTCCAGATCAAGGATAAATTCCAGTTCATATCACGGCAGATGGTAGGAATAATGTTGTGAAAATGAAAGGCGGTGATAACAATGGGCACTGTTGCCGGAAGAAAAAACCAGTCGGACCGGGCTAACCGGCCGACATGAATGTTCTTACCCCCCGCGAGGCACAAGATTGCAAATGCTGTAATTATCGCTACGATCAGGAGAGCATTATATTTTTTCACAATACTTAAATCTGCGGCGGTTATTACAGAAAGCGCCCCAGTAAACATCAGCATCAACCACCAGGGAGAGGTTTTATATTCCAAAAGCGAAGCAATAATTGTGGAACCTCCGGTAATGTAAGCCGTCAGCAGACCGTAAAGAATTAAGAGATTTGTCAGCGAAGCAATCCATTTGCCGGTTATGCCAAGATGACGCTCGTAAAGACTGGGATAGTTGAAGTTTTCCTGTCTGGTTTCAACCGCTTCTTTCCCGAGGACAACGGCTGAAAAAAACATGGCGCACCCAAAGACAACCATGACAAACAAGGACGGAATCAGACCCGCAAGCCCTGTATTGATGGGCAATGCTAAAATTCCGGCCCCTATCAGATTGCCGGCTATCAAGCATGCTATGGAAATTACAAATACGGTGGATTTAACAGTATTGGTCATAAAGTATCCTTCCTGTTACCTTCTTTATGAAATCATGATCTTCCATGTTAATATCGATGGAGATCAATGCCCATCTTGTCGAACGTAGTCTTCAAATATTCCATTGCAAGAGCCTGATGTGCCTTTACAGACTCCTGGAAACGGAACCAATCCGTCTTCTCCTTGTCCACATCCTCCCGCCAGAAATATTTATCCCGCATAATAATAAACGTTGACGCAAGACCTTTCTTTGAATCCTTCAGGCCTCTGACTTTCGTTTCTATGGCATCTTCAAACCAGTCGTCTTCGTCAAACTCTCCGAGCCAGGAATATTCTTTCCTATAGGTTTCAATGCGATCTTCTTCATACCAATTCACCGGTCCGGAATTGGACTTCCCAAATATATCGAGAAACCATTCCCTCAACTCTGACCATGAAATGTTAATTTCCTGTTTCCTGGTCTCTGTGTAATGTTGATACTTCTTATAAAGATTTTCACCGGCTTCGAGAAAACGTTCCGTGTTATCGATATCACCGTTTACCAGGCGTTCATCCTGCCAGCGATGCGCAACCCAATCCGGATGATGTTCCGCATCAGCATGGCCAATATCAGGTTTTGGATCGAGGCCGATATTGTTAAAATAGTCATACCACCCGACGAAGTTCTGGTGTGCCCATGTGTCCGCGTATGCGTGAGTGGCAACCCCAATACGATAAAGGCGCATATCCTCGGTCGATTTAAAGGCTTCATCCATAAGATTGTTTGCAAGCTCATTATTCGGGGTTGTGTTAAGAAGGTGCATCTTTCCATCCCTTCTGTAAGCGCTTTCGCTGCCCGGATCACCGGGAAGAAAATGGAAAACAGGATAGATCCGCATTAGTTTCCGTTTCGGCTTCAAAATGTTCATGGTCTGTGAGATATATACCTCGTACGGCTCCCCCGACGATCTATCTTCGATAGTGAAAGTTACGTCATTCTCATCGACAAATTCGGAAGCGGTTGCTATCGTCTTTGCCTCTTTTGGGGAGAATCCTGCAGCATGAGCAATAATTCCTGTAATATAGTAATGAAATTCAGTATTCATGAAATAACCCTCCTTTCAAATCTCATTTGATCACATTTCCGCCAATATGCTTGAATAATTAACAGTCCCTTATCCCACCTTATATGTTTTAAAATGTTTTTTCAATTAATCTCCCGTGTCTTAAAAAACTCTATCTCCGGCCACTCTTTCATACGGTAATCGAGCTGCCATTCACTGGTTGTCAGAAAGGAGAGGCAGCCTTCAGCATCTCTTGCCAGGTTGGCCACATTCTTTTTCTCAAATTCAGCCATTTTTTTGTGATCATCACACCAGACCCAGCGTGCAACATTAAAATTCACAGATTCATATATGGCATCCACACCATATTCTGCCTTGAGACGGGCCATGGTCACCTCGAACTGGAGGACACCGACCGTCCCCAGAATATAGTCTCTGCCCGTAACAGGCCTGAAAACCTGGACAGCCCCCTCCTCTGCGAGCTGGATCAACCCTTTCTGAAGGTGCTTGGCCTTTAACGGGTTCTTCAGACGCACACGCCTGAAATGCTCAGGTGCAAAATTGGGAATCCCGCTGAATTTCAAAGGTTCTTTCTCGGTAAATGTATCGCCGATCTTTATGGTTCCGTGGTTATGGATACCAATAATATCTCCTGGAAATGCCTCCTCCACTTTCTCCCTGTCCTGTGCCATGAAGATTGTCGCATTAGCAAAAGTTACCTCTTTTCCGATCCTGTGGTGGACGACTTTCATTCCTCTTGTAAATTTTCCTGAACAGATCCTGACAAATGCAATCCTGTCCCGGTGGGAAGGGTCCATATTGGCCTGTATTTTAAAAGCAAAGCCTGAAAACTCTTTTTCGTATGGCAAAACCTCACGGGAAACAGCCTGTCTCATACCTGGATGGGGGGCCAGTTCCACAAATGCATCCAGCATCTCTTTAACACCAAAATTATTAATGGCGCTTCCGAAAAAGACCGGCGTCTGACTTCCTTTTAAAAAATGCTGGCGCTCAAACGGATCGACAGCGCCTTCAAGCAGTGCGATGTCTTCCCGCAATTCATCGGCCTGTTCCTTTAAAAGTTCATCCAGAATAGGATCAGACAGATCATTAATAACGATCCCTTCCTGTCCAAGGGTTTCCCTGCCCGGTTTAAAAATATGCAGTTGTCTGTGAAAGAGATTATATACACCTTTAAAGCGCTTGCCCATACCAACAGGCCAGGAAAGCGGCGTACATTCGATCTGCAGTTTATTCTCGATGTCATCAAGGATATCAAGAGGCGCCATGCCTTCACGGTCAAGCTTGTTTATGAATGTAATGATCGGGGTATTGCGCATCCTGCAGACCTCCATGAGCTTTTCGGTCTGAGGTTCCACCCCCTTGGCATTGTCAATCACCATCAGGGCGCTGTCGACGGCAGTCAACACCCTGTATGTATCTTCTGAAAAGTCTTGGTGGCCCGGTGTGTCTAACAGATTAATCTCAAAATCCCTGTAGTTAAACTTCATTACAGAAGTTGTAACTGAAATGCCTCTTTCCTGTTCAATCGACATCCAGTCACTGGTAGCATGTCTGGAAGCTTTCCTTGCCTTAACAGCCCCGGCCTGCTGAATCGCCCCGCCAAAAAGGAGAAGCTTTTCCGTCAGCGTGGTTTTGCCTGCATCAGGATGACTGATAATTCCGAATGTTCGTCTCCGGTCAACCTCTTTTTGATTAAAAATATCCATATTTGTAACACTTTAGCTCTTTGAAAAAAACATAAGAAAACACTGGCGACACGTTCGATAATCTGGTATGTAGTTCTTCAATATCAGGAGAGCTACATGGAATCAATACTTTTTCGATATCGGTCACG
>JAYEGA010000035.1:0-18356 GCA_034658835.1 Thermodesulfobacteriota bacterium | reverse complement strand
TTGATAATATATAGTTGAACACTCATGAGGAGGTTTTTTAAAAAAGATGCCGATTTACGAATATAAATGCGAAAAATGTGGCAGGAAATTTGACCTGTTCCAGAAAATAACTGACATGGAGGTTAAAACTTGTAATTTCTGTAATGGTTCTGTCAAAAAATTAATTTCCCTTTCAGCCTTTCACTTGAAAGGTTCAGGCTGGTACGTAACCGATTACGGTGGAAAGAAAGCACCCGCCAGCGAAAAACAGAAAGACGAACCTAAGCCTTCTTCCACACCAAGTGAATCTACTTCCAAGACAGATGGTGATAAAGCCTAAAACATTTTTAATGGCAAGTTAAAAGGGGTAGTTCCTACTGCATCCGGAACTACCTTTTTAAACTTTTAAATTCCTGTCTTGTGAACCATATCAATATACTTGTGCCCCTCGCGCCAAAATCTTCTTGGAAGTTTGAACAGCCCCAAATGAACTTTATGCTTTTAATAATCGATTTCGATCACTTTTAAAAAAACGGTCTCATCCATAAGGAGTACAGCATGACAAAAAAATCAAGTTTAGCCCTGATGTGGTTGTTTTTATTCCTCTTTGTCGGCCTGGACACCAATGCAAAAGCTCAAGATGCTCAGGCCCTGGTAGAGGCCAGTTTCAAATACATGCGGGGCAAAACTTCTATTTCTACGGTGGTAATGATCATTCATCGTCCTGACTGGCAGAGAAACATGACGATCAAGGCATGGACTAAGGGACAGGAAGACAGCATTTTCCGGATCATTGCACCAGCCAGGGATAGTGGAAACGGCACGCTCAAGAGAGGCAGGGAGATGTGGACGTATAATCCCAGGATCAACCGGGTGATCAAGATTCCACCCTCAATGATGTCCCAGGCCTGGATGGGATCGGATTTTTCCAATAACGACCTGTCCAAGACCGAAAGCCTGATCAATGATTATACCCATACAATTATCGGTACTGAAACCCATGAAGGAAAAAAAGTATATATTATCAAGTCCATGCCCAAACCTGAAGCGCCGGTGGTATGGGGCATGCAAAAGCTCAAGATCCGGGAGGACCATATCTTTTTAGTGCAGGGCTTTTATGATGAGGATCTTCAGCCGGTTAAGATAATGACCACTTTGCAGATTCAGATGCTGGGCGGCAAACTGTTCCCCAGGGTGTGGAAAATGCAAAAGGCTGATGTAAAAGATGAATATACCGTGCTGGAATACAAGGAACTTGCTTTTGATAAAGATATGCCGGACAGATTATTTACGCTGTCTTCTTTAAAGACCCTCACAAGGTAAGGAATCATGTCCATAAACGTCAAAATGGCCTGGCGCAACATCTGGCGCAATCCAAGGCGATCCATTTTAACCATATCCGCCATAGTATTTGCCTCATTGCTGTTGGTCTTTATGCTGTCCTGGCAGTTTGGATCATATGAAACCATGATCGATTCCGCCGTAAAGATACATACCGGCTATCTGCAGGTACAGGCTAAGGGGTATAACGACAAAAAGAGCATTCGCATGGTAGTGCCTGATCCGGCTCCGATAAGCAATATTCTGAATAAGGCTCTGAATGTAACTGCTTATACTTTTCGAGCCAATGCTTTCTCGCTGGTTTCTTCCAAAGAGCGAACCTATGGCATTATAGTGGTCGGGATCGATCCGGTCCGGGAAGCCAGTGTATCTACTCTTAAAAAATTAATCCGTCAGGGAAGCTACCTGTCCGAAGACGACACCAATCAGGCCCTGGTGGGGGCTCTTCTGGCCAAAAACCTGAAGGTCGGCCTGGGTGATGAACTGGTTGTGCTGGGCCAGGGGCGTGATGGTTCCGTTGCGGCCACTGTGGTTAAGGTAAAGGGGATTTACCGTTCAGGCCAGGACGATTTCGATCGTTCCTCAATACATATCCCGCTTAAAATTTTTCAGGATGTTTATGCCATGCGTGGCGCGGTTCACGAAGTTGTGGTGCTTGGCAAATCCTTGGATGACTTGCAGGAGATAAAAAAAACTGTAACGGCCGGCATCAAAAAGATAGACAAAAAACACCGCCTGGTGGCTCTGGATTGGATGGAACTGATGCCCGGTTTGTTTGAGGCCATTAAAATGGATCTGTACAGCGGGTTTATATTCTATCTCATTTTGATCATCGTTGTTGCCTTCAGTATTCTAAATACCTTTCTCATGGCTATCTTCGAGCGGACGAGAGAGTTTGGCGTCCTTCTGGCCATTGGAACGACTCCCGGGCGGTTGAGCAAACTGCTCCTGATTGAATCCACGACAATGACCATAGTGGGTATTGTCATCGGCATCATTGCCGGAAGCTTGATTACCTGGTACTTCCAGGTTCATGGAATCGTCATTTCCGGTGCATCCGAAATTATGGAACAGTTTGGCATGCCCGAGCGCATATATCCCCAGCTTTCAATGCTTTCTGCTTCAATTGGACCAGGTGCGGTGCTTATTATTACTTTTTTAACTGCTCTTTATCCGGCCCTTAAAGTCCGGCGTCTCCGCCCGGTGGAAGCGATGGCGGGAATTTAAGCTGCCAGCAATCAGCCGTCAGCTGTCAGCAAATAATGGAATTATAGAAATGAAAGATTTCAAAACCCTTAAGGTATGGGAGAAGGCTCACAATTTAACGCTTGAAGTTTATAGAGTGGTGTTGACGTTTCCTCGAAATGAAATGTATGGATTAACAAGTCAGATTAAACGTTCCTGCGTTTCAATTTCAGCTAATATTGCCGAAGGGTGTGGAAGAAAAAGCGATGCTGAATTAGCTCGATTTCTTCAAATTTCCATGGGGTCGGCAAGCGAGCTTGAATATCATCTTCTCTTATCCCGAGATATTGGATTTTTAGTTAGCGATGATTATCAACGTCTTAACGATGGTGTTATTGAAATAAAGCGAATGCTTTCAGCTTTTATCAAGAAGCTAACTGCTGAACGCTGAATGCTGAATGCTGAATGCTGAATGCTGGAGGCTGTAACCTATGCATTTCCAATTAGCCTGGCGAAATATTTGGCGAAACCCGAGGCGGACTGCGGTTATCATGACTGCGATTATTATCGGGGTTTGGAGCATGATTTTTCTGGGTGCGCTCATGAGAGGAATCTCCGATGGGATGGTTCGAAACGGTATCGCCACCCTCACCGGACATATCCAGGTTCACCATAAAGGCTACCGAAACGACCCTGTTATTGAAAACAGTATGACCGATCCGGATATAGTGAAAACTGCCTTGAAAAAGACCCTTCCGGCCGGCGCTCAATGGACCGCCAGAGTTCGGGTCAACGCCGTTGCAAGCAATGCACGACACACAGCGGGTGTCACCTTTGTAGGGATTGACCCGGTGCGGGAGGCCAGGGTTTCGTTCATAGGAAAGGCAGTCACCGAAGGACGTTACCTCAAAGACGATGACAAGTACGGAATCGTGGCAGGCAAGGCGCTGGTGGACAAATTCGAGACCAGGTTGGGTCATAAACTGGTTCTTATGTCGCAGGATACCGATCGAGAAATCGCCTCCCGGGCTTTTCGTATTGTCGGAATCTTCAAGTCCGAAATGCAGGCCACGGAAAAACAATTTGTCTTTGTGACCAAAGCGGCTACGCAGCATATGCTGAAGTTGAAAAACGGTATTTCCGAAGTGTCCGTCATCTTGCCTGATCAAAAGGAAGTCAAACAGGTGGCTGACAATTTGCGGGCCGCTCTACCCTCTGCCGATTATGAGGTTCAGACATGGCGGGAGCTCTTACCCTTAATCACCGCGTACCTGGATATTTATGACGGATTTATCTTTATATGGTTCATAGTGGTGTTTATTGCCATGGGCTTCGGCATCGTCAACACCACACTGATGGCCGTATTTGAGCGAATACGGGAGTTTGGTTTGTTCAAAGCGTTGGGGATGAAGCCGTGGTGGATCATCAGGGAGGTTCTTGCAGAGTCGTTTTTTATCCTTCTTATCGGTACGGCCGTTGGAAATATCCTGAGCTTTCTGAGTGTGTTCGCTCTTTCCGGCGGTATCGATCTTTCTTCCCTTGCCGCCGGTTCGGAATTTGCCGGTATGTCCCGGGTGATTTATCCGGCCATTCATGGCCAGGACATGATCGTTGCCAACCTGGTGGTATTTATCCTGGGTCTTTTGGTAAGTATTTATCCGGCTGTTAAAGCGGCAAGGTTTACACCGGTGGAAGCCCTGGCACATACGTGATTGACAAGCTGCCAGCGGTTAGCATTCAGCTGTCAGTATTTACATGAAGAAGCTGAATGCTTATTAAACTTCTTACGGGAGATATAATATGAATATCGTGGAATGCATTGATATCGAGAAGACTTACCGACAGGGTAAAATGGAAGTCCGGGCGCTAAACGGCGTGAGCCTGTCCATAGAAAAGGGTGGCTTCGTCGCCCTGGCCGGACCCTCGGGATCAGGCAAGACGACCATGCTGAATATTATAGGTGGGTTGGATTCGGCGGATTCCGGCAGCATTATCGTGAATGGAAACTCTCTGGATAAAATGAACCAGTCGGAGTTAGCCGGCTTGCGTTTGCACAATATCGGCTTCATATTCCAGGCCTATAATCTTATTCCGGTCCTGTCGGCAATAGAAAATGTGGAATTTGTCATGCTTCTCCAGGACGTCCCGCCAGCCGAGAGAAGAGAACGGGCAAAAATCGTACTGGATGACGTTGGTTTGGAAGACAAATATAACCGGCGTCCCGCCGAACTATCTGGAGGACAACAACAACGGGTAGCCGTTGCCCGGGCCGTTGTATCTAATCCATCTATTGTATTGGCGGATGAACCCACGGCCAATCTGGATTCAAAAACCGGCCAGGGCCTTTTGGAAATGATGAAGGAAATGAACAAGAAGAAAAAAGTCACTTTTATCTTTTCCACCCATGACAAAATGGTCATGGATTATGCACGCCGGCTTGTCCATATCAGGGATGGTCTGGTGGCGGATGACGAGATAAGAGACAGGGGTTAGGGGAAATTTTTTAACTATGCATTTTGCTAACCGGATACTAATTAGAATATTTTATTTAAAGTTCTTTCACTCTGACTACTGTCCACTGACTACTGTTTTCTGTCTCCTTTCATTCCTCCTTACAGTCATTTTGTTCGGCTGCATCGGCCCGGCACCTTCATGGGCATCATCGGGTTTTGCAAACGAATCACCGCCTGCTGCATCCAAAAATCAAAACACCCCTCCTAATCCCTGGTACAAGAATATTGATGATCAATGGGGCGGCCACGTAAAGGTTATGGGCTCCGTTTTATGGCCCGATGATGAATCATATTTCCAGCCCGTGGGCACTGATCCTTACTATGACGGTTCCACCGAGGTGCGACTCAAGAGCAAGCTTTTCTTTGGAAAGTGGGGGGATTTCGAAACCCATTATGAAACCGTTCTTTCGGGTGGAGATACGCGGCGTAAGGAAAAAACCCTGGAGCGTCTTTACCCAAATCTTTTTAGTACCGGTGTGGTGGCCGGGGGTCTTCCGAGCGACAAACGCCGCTTGCTGGACTTAACGAAGACTATCGATCAAGATGATAACTCCATCCTCTATCACCGTTTGGATCGACTCTGCCTTACCCTGCTGCCGAAATGGGGCGTTATTCGCATCGGCCGACAGGCGGTCACTTGGGGAAACGGTTTTCTGTTTAATCCCATGGACCTCTTTAATCCCTTTTCTCCATCCGATATCGAGCGGGAATACAAGATCGGAGATGATATGATTTCCGCCCAATTTTCCATGAAAAAATTCGGCGATTTCCAGTTATTGTATGTGCCCCGGCGTGAACCGGTGAGCGGAGATGTTGAATGGAAACAATCCTCTCTGGCCGGGAAACTTCATTTTGCCTGTGGCACCACCGAGTTTGATATCCTGACCGCTAAACACTACAAAGATGCCGTGATTGGTTTGGGCAGCACTGGATATCTTGGGAATGCGGCCTGGCGTCTGGACGGTATATGGACTTTCCTCAACGAAGATCGGGGCACGGACAACTATCTGTCAGTAGTGGCCAATATGGATTACTCGTGGGTGTGGTGGGGGAAAAATCTTTACGGATATCTGGAGTATTATTTTAACGGTCTGTGTCACAATCGGTACACAGAAGCATCTGCTGATCCTGACATTTCCGAACGTATTGACCGGGGAGAGTTATTTACTTTAGGCCGAAATTACTTAAGCGGCCACATCAGAGTAGAGTTACATCCCCTGTTTAACGTCTATTTGACGATAATCAACAATCTAACAGATCCTTCAGGGGCACTACAACCCCGGGCTGTCTGGGATATAACTCAAAACGTTCAGATCACTTTTGGGGGCAATGTATATTACGGTGGAAGAGATACAGAATATGGTGGATACAAAATTGCGGGCACCAATTTCCTCAATAAGGCCTCAAATAGTGTCTTCCTTTGGTTAACCTATTTCTTTTAACCCGAATTTTGCAGTAGCGAGCATGGCGAGTTGGAGCGATACTGAATCAAGTTCAGCACAAGCTTTGCGACGCAGGCATATCCGTGTCTTTATATATCAAGGTTAGATACTTTGAGTGCGTTTTCGTATATAAAATCTCTTCTTGGTTCCACCTGCTCACCCATGAGCGTTGTAAAAATTTCATCAGCAACAACCGCATCCTCCACTTTCACCTGAAGGAGCGTTCTCTTCTCCGGATCCATCGTCGTTGCCCATAGCTGTTCAGGATTCATCTCTCCCAATCCCTTATAACGCTGAATAGACATTCCCTTTTTCCCACTATCGAGCACACATTTTATGAGAGAAGTCATACTGTCAAGCCGTTCACGTGGTTCATCATCGGCTTCCTTCTCCATCACCAGGTAAGGCGCTTCTCCCAGATAGCTTAACTGGCTTAGGAGTTCCCTTGCCCTGGCAAACTTAGGCACATTAAATATGTCTTTGTCATGATACACCTTAAGGAAACGGCCGTTTTCCGCTATATTAAAAAACAATTTATATCCACCATGCTCTTCATCCATCTCAACCCAGCAATCAGCAATCTTATCTCCCATAGCCATATTGATCCTTTTTCCAACCTTGATAAGAGTCTCTTCGTGCCTGAAATCATCTTCTTTAAAAACCGGGTCCCCTGCCAGTAATCTAATGATATCTTTATTCTTCCCCTCATTTTCAAACTTGTTCAATATAGCATCCAGTCTTATTCCTTTCTTGATCAGACCCGACAGACGACTTCCCGTAACACTGCTCCCATCACCCAATGCAACCTGAACCTTATTGACACCATTGTCCAGAATGTAGTTTTCCATTTCCTCTTCTGTATTAATGTATCGTTCTTCACTTTTATTATACACCCTGAAGAGTGGAGGCTGCGCTATATATAAATGTCCTTTTTCTACCAGTTCTTTCATATGCCTGAAAAAGAATGTTAAAAGGAGTGTCCTGATATGAGAACCGTCTACATCGGCATCTGTCATAATAATGACTTTATGATACCTAAGCTTGCTAATGTCGTATTCATCCTTACCTATACCTGCCCCCAGGGCTGTAGCGATTATTCTAATCTCCTCATTGTTAAGCATCTTGTCAAATCTTGCTTTTTCAACATTTAACAGTTTTCCTCTCAGTGGCAGGATGGCCTGGTTTTTCCTGTCTCTACCCTGCTTTGCTGATCCACCAGCCGAGTCTCCCTCCACAAGATACAGCTCACTCTCTGCAGGATCTTTCTCCTGACAGTCTGCCAATTTTCCAGGGAGTGAACTAACTTCCAGTGCGCTCTTTCTCCTGGTAAGCTCCCTCGCTTTCCTCGCCGCTTCTCTGGCCCTTGCAGCCTCGACCGCCTTACTTAAAATCTGTTTCGCAACAACCGGGTTTTCTTCCAGGTAATTCCCCATCTTTTCATACACAATACCTTCTACCAAACCCTTGACTTCGCTGTTGCCTAATTTTGTTTTTGTCTGTCCTTCAAATTGAGGCTGAGCCAATTTTACGCTAATGACACACGCAAGCCCCTCACGTATGTCTTCACCTCTTAAAGTTTCTTTGCCATTCTTTAAAATATTATTACTGATTGCATAATTATTAATCACCCTTGTAAGGGCAGACCTGAATCCAACCAGATGCGTACCGCCTTCTGTAGTATTAATGGTGTTTGCAAAAGAAAAAATGTTTTCTGCATACGTGTCATTATATTGTATGGCAACTTCAACCCCACAATCCTCCTTAGAACCACTTATAAAAACAGGCTTTTTATGAAGAGTCCTTTTGTTCCTGTTAATGTATTCAACAAAGGAAGTTATCCCTCCTTTATAAAAAAATTCGGTCTTTTTATCAGATCTTTCATCCTTCAGGTTGATTTTGATACCCTTATTTAAAAAAGCCAATTCCCGCAATCTATTAGCAAGAACCTCAAAGCTGAACTCTATCTCTTCAAATATTTCCAGATCGGGTTGGAAGGTAATCTTAGTACCCTTCCTCTTTGTATTACCAACTTCTTCAAGTGATTTTACAGGTACACCCTTTTTGTAAGACTGTCTATACACCCTGCCATTCCGTCGAACCTCCAGCTCAAGATACTCAGACAGAGCATTCACCACAGAAACCCCCACACCATGAAGCCCACCTGATATCTTATAATTATCACTGGAAAACTTCGCACCTGAGTGTAACTTTGTAAGCACAACTTCCGCTGCCGAGACCTTCTCAGTCTTATGCATATCCACAGGAATTCCCCGACCGTTATCATCTACGGTGACACTATTGTCCACTCTGATCTTAATATCGAGTTTATCACAAAAGCCGGCGGATGCCTCATCAATACTGTTATCCACGACTTCATAAAGAAGGTGGTGGAGACCTTCCTTTCCGGTACTACCTATATACATAGCAGGTCTCTTCCTCACAGCCTCAAGACCCTCCAACACCTTTATACTATCTGCACGATAAGTCTCTGTCATTCTTCCTTAAAAGTTCCCCTCATTAAAGTTTCAAAAAAATAATTGCAATTAAACCTTACATCTTAAGCGGCATAACTACACACATATAACTATCATTTCCTGCCTCACTAATTACCCCTGGTTTCAGTCCAGACCTTATACTAAATATTATATTATCCCCAGTTATTACCTGAATTGCATCTATCAAATAACTAACATTATACACTATATCAATCTCTTCACCTCTATACGAAATGTCTATTTCCTCATTTGCCTCTCCAACATCGGGATTTGTTGAATTCAAAATCATTCTGTTTTCCACAATATTAATCTTTACACCACCGTATTTTTCGCTCGATACTACACTCATCCGCCTTAGCGAGTGTAAAAATTGCTCCCTGTCCAACTGAACCGGAATTCCTTCATCGTTTGGGATCACTTTTTTATACTCAGGATACTCTGAATCCACCAGACTAATCCTCAATATCGTATCATCCTTTTTAAAAACACATATCCCTTTCTTAACTCCAATTTCTATATATTCACTTCCATTATCAAGTAACTTTCTAACCTCACTGATTCCTTTCCTTGGTATAATTATTCCACCACTGATATCTATAAATTCTTCCCTTTCCTCATAAAAGCTTACAAAAGATAATCTATGCCCATCAGTCGCAACCATTCTCATCCCATACTTCTTATCCTTCTTTTCTGTTTCTAAAAAGGCTCCATTCAGGTTGCTCCTCATCTCCTCTTTCGACATCGCAAAAAAAGTCTTATCTATCATTTCATTTAGAATACTACCCTTTGCTTTAAAGAAAGTTATCCCCTCATCACCCAACACCTCCGGAAAATCGTCTGCCGAAATACCGGGAATATTATAAACAATCTTTCCACACGTTATCTTTACCCAATCTTTTTCCTCTTTTTTAAAACTTATAATATCTCCCTGAATTTCCCTTATCATTTCAAATGCTTTTCTTGCTGAAAGTGTTATAACACCTTCAGATATAATCTCCGCATTATAGTATGAAACTAAACCTATTTCCCTGTCCGTAGCGGCTATTTTTATTTTTTCACCCTCTGTTTTTATTAAGATATTGTTTAAAATTGGAGTGGTTGTTTTTCTTTCCACAATACCAAGAGTTTTCTGTATTCCATCTAAGAATATGTCCCTTTTTATATTAAATTGCATTTTATTCCCCACCTTTCTTATATTAGTTCTTTTTTATATATAAAAAAGAACTAGTAGTAGTAATAGGATCAGTTAATATGTGGATAACTGTTTTTATTAAATCATTTCAAGCAGGTTTATTATATAGTTTCTGTTAATAAAAAAAATAATATCTGTTACTAAGTTTTACATAAACACATTAAGTCTGGATCTGTAATGAATCCTCTATTTCTTTTATTAGATTTCTTGTTTTAATATCATTTTCTATAAGCTTCTTTATTTTGTTGTTGGCGTATATGACTGTTGAGTGATCCTTTCCGCCTATTTCTGACCCTATATCAGGATATGACAGGTTTGTTTTTTTTCTTGACAGATACATTACGATTTGCCTTGGCAGAACAAATGTTTTGTTTCTCTTTTGAGATTTAATGTCAGTTTTTTTTACATTAAATTTATTGGCAACAGCTTTAATAATCTCATCAATTGTAATTTCTTTTATACCCTCATGCCCGAGAAGTTTTTCAAGTACTCCTTTTGTAAGGTCCATATCTATTTCTCTTCCCGTAAGAGACACGTATGCGCCTATTCTTATAAGGTAACCCTCAAGTTCTCTTATATTTGATTCTACTTTTGAGGCAATATAATGGGCAACATTATCCGGTATTGAGATATTGTTTTCCTGCGCCTTCTTTTTAATAATGGCAACCTTTGTTTCTGTTTCCGGTGTTTGAATATCTGCAATGAGACCCCATTCAAATCTTGAGCGTAATCTTCCCTCGAGGTTTGGGATGTCTTTGGGGAACTTATCGCTTGTAACAACGATTTGTTTGGCAGAGTCATGTAATGTATTGAATGTGTGGAAAAATTCTTCCTGTGTTCTTTCCTTTCCAGCTATGAATTGAATATCATCAATTAGAAGGGAATCTATGCTTCTGAATTTCTCGCGGAAGCGTTGCATCTTATCATATCTGATGGCGTTGATCAGTTCATTCATAAATTCCTCAGCTGAAAGGTACAATACATTCGCTTCCTGGTATAAAGAAACGGTATGAAGACCGATAGCGTTAAGAAGATGTGTCTTTCCAAGACCAACTCCACCATATATGAACAGGGGGTTGTAGTTTTTTGCCGGCTGCTCAGCAACAGCTATAGATGCAGCATGTGCAAACTGATTACTTAAACCAACGACAAATCTTTCAAAGTTGTAGTGAGGGTTAAGTGAGGGATAAACTCTTTTTACACTAGGTTTGGTTTTGTTAATCTTTTCACTGGTTATGTTTATTTTTTCATCCCTTATGGTAAAATTTATGCTTGCGTCGATACCCATTACCCCGGAGAGGGATTCCCTCATCACAGGCAGATAATTTTCGGTTAACCAGTCCCTGAAAAACTTATTAGGCACAGAGAGATTTATATTCTTTCCTTCTATAGAGGCAATCTTTACCGGACCTATCCAAGTTTCGTAATTTTGCGGGCTAACCTTTTCTTTAATAATTTTACAACTTTTTTCCCAGAGTATTTCCACGGCAGAACAACCTTATTAACAGATTTGCCAACAACTGTTGATAACTTTCATGCTAAAACTTAAAACAGAATGCAAGACTCTTACAAGCGTTACATTCATAATAATAACGGGCAGTTACAGAACGCCCCATCCTCTACAAAGCCGTACTTGTTGACGATTGGTTGCTGAATATATAATACGAAAATCACAAAAACACAAAAGATATTTTTATATTTATTTACCTTCTGCTTCCATTATAAATTTTACCAGTCGGTTCAAATCTTCCAGATTTGAAAACTTAATTTCGATGGTGCCGACTTTCTTTGATTGTCTGATCTTGATTGCTGTCATCAACTTGGACGATAGCTCCTTTTCCAGATCAATTATATGTTTATCCTTCTGAGGCATCATTTTCTCTGGAGGAATTTTCATTATATTTTTAATTACACGTTCCGTTTCTCGAACACTTAGCCCCTTCTTTAGAATAGCTCCAAGTACCCGGGTCTGTTCCTCAGTAGTACTGAGGGCGAGAAGTGTCCTTGCATGACCGGCGGATATGTTTTTTTTGATCAGGGCATCCTTTACTGCTGAGGGTAGTTTGAGCAGTCTGACAGAATTGGCAATTGTCGATCTATCTTTACCAACTCTGGATGAGATTTCCTCTTGAGAGAGGGAAAACTTATTTACAAGGGTTTGAAAAGCTTCTGCCTCTTCGATTGGGTTCAGCTCCTCACGCTGTAGATTTTCTATAATTGAAATTTCAGCCATTTCGCGGTCTTCAGCTTCCCTGATGACTACAGGGACATCCTTTAGACCGGCTTCCTGGGCGGCTCTCCACCGACGTTCTCCCACAATAATTTCGTAGCCGGCATCTGATTTCCTAACGACTATTGGCTGAATGATCCCATTTTTTTTGATGGAAGATACGAGTTCTTTTTGTTCTTTTCCCCCAAACTCTTTTCTTGCCTGAAATCTGTTAGGGAAAAGCTCTTCAATTCCACATATCATAAACCTTGGTTTATCATTTAAGTCGTCAAGGAGGTCTGGAAACATGGCTCCCAGACCCTTTCCCAGCGAATTTTTTGACGGCATTTATATCCTCCCATTAGACAGGATTTCTTTTGCAAGTTCCATGTAGGAAATTGCACCACGCGACCTGATATCATAGAGAATTATAGGCAGTCCGTGGCTCGGACTTTCAGAAAGCCTCACATTTCTTGGAATGACTGTTTTAAAAACCCTTTCACCGAAATGACTTCTAACATCTTCAGCGACCCTGTGAGAAAGCCTGTTTCTTGTATCAAACATGGTCAAAAGTATTCCGCCGAGAGAAAGAGACGGGTTGAGCCTTGCCTTAACGATCTTCACCGTTTGCAACAGATGCCCGAGACCTTCCATCGCGAAGTATTCACACTGCAGTGGAATAATTAGAGAATCGGAGGCAACAAGGGAATTAACGGTCAAAAATCCAAGAGAAGGAGGACAGTCTATAATAATAAACTCATGGGGAGTATATAGGTTTCTTACTAAATTTCTTAGCTTTTTTTCCCTGTCCGCAAGGGAAACGAATTCTACTTCTACACCGACGAGATCTTGGTTTGAAGGAATTATGTCAAGAGTCGGGATCTGTGTGCTGACAATATTATCCTCTAGGGGAACCTTGCCTGCCAATGAATGATACAGGCTCTTTTTGTCTATCAATGAACTCTCTATACCTATGCCATTTGAGGCGTTTCCCTGGGGATCACAATCTATTAGAAGCGTTCTCTTTTCTGTTGCTGCTAAAGATGCTGACAGGTTGATTGCCGTTGTCGTTTTGCCGACACCACCTTTTTGATTGGCTATACATATAATTTTGCGCATTATTCATCGAAACATTATTGGATTTTTGCGGCAAGGTAAGAGATGTTGAAAGCTATCATAAAAAAATTTTTTTTTGAAGGGATATTTTAGTTTCGGAGCTTTTTATAGATTATAATATTTCTGAAATCTCCTGTAATCGGCAGCCTGAATTCATGACAGCCGACATGTTCCAGTCCCACTGTTTGAGAGACCTCCTCGGCCTGTTCGAGTTCCGCCTTGATGTTTGATCCCTTCATGGCGATTAAGATTCCACCCGGTGAGAGGAAGGCCTCCCCAATTTCGAGGAATTGCGGCAGCTTGAAGGAAGCTCTGGATACTATGACATCGAAGGATCCATGATATGTTTCGTCTTTCGTCAATTGCTCAACTCTCCTGTTAATGACGGTTGTATGATCAAGCTGAAGGTTACGAATGATATTTTTAAGAAAGGAGGTCTTCTTGCGGGAAGAATCCAGAAGGGTCACCTTTAATTGGCCTTCTGCTATTTTTAGAGGGATGCCTGGAAAACCGGCGCCTGTGCCGATATCCAGGAGAGAACTTTTCTTGTTTTTTATGAAACTTAAAGGAGTAAGCGAGTCAATGAAGTGTTTTATTGGTATATCAAGCTCAGACTTGACGGAGACAAGATTAATCTTATTGTTCCAGAAGAGAAGCTCCCTGTAGTATTCCTGAAAGAGAGCGATTTCCCTTTCCCCGAGTTTCACACCTATAGCACTTGAGGCCTCGGAGAGTGTTTTTTGCAGATTATTCTTCATTTTGCTTGCTGTTTTCTATATCATCTTTATCCCTCGCGTGTAAATGCTAATCAAAGCTGCTTCGATAAATGATAGAAGAACGTTGCTTTTAATGTTAAAGTTATTATAATTAAAGAAGTTTACTGTGTGAGGTCAACAGAAATGCCGATATACGAGTTTTACTGTGAAGGGTGCAACACCATCTACAACTTTTTTTCAAAGTTCGTGAATACCGAGAAGGTTCCATTTTGCCCGTATTGCAAGACGACGAAATTGAAACGGCAGATGTCCGTTTTTGCTACGGTTTCTGGAAATAAAGAAGAAGTTGATGGAAACATGCCACCGATTGATGAGGCAAAAATGGAAAAGGCGATGGCGATGCTTGCAGATGAAGCAGAAAAGATAAATGAAGATGACCCGCGCCAGGCCGCAATGCTGATGAGAAAACTTTCGGATACTGCAGGTCTGGATCTGGGCTCCGGCATGGAAGAGGCCTTGAGCCGTATGGAAGCAGGTGAAGATCCTGATAAGATTGAGGAAGAGATGGGAGGCCTGCTGGAGGGGGAGGACCCGTTTATCTTGAATCGTAAGATGAAGGGGAAAATCAGGAGATCAAAGCCTCGAGTGGACGAGAAGCTCTATGATCTATAATTGTGCGGTAACAGAAAACATTACGATTGTTTTGAATAATCCAAAATATCCCGGAAACATTGGTTCTGTGGCAAGATGTGCAAAAAATATGGGGATTGAGAGGCTCTCTGTAGTTGGCCATAGTAATTCTGATGTAGAGGAAATAAAAAAGATGGCAACCCATTTTGCCTCCGATGTGGTCGCAAACATGAAATGTTTCAGCCAGTTGGAGGAGGCTCTCTCGGGCTTCCACTATGTTGTTGGAACCACATCCAGGCTGGGAAGTGTACGGGGGCCTGTCGTTCAGCCACGGGAGATGGCGGAACAGATAGTAGAAATATCTCAGAAAAATAAGGTTGCTATCCTCTTTGGGCCGGAGGATGCAGGTCTGACCAATGATGATTTGAAGTACTGCCATCTTCTGGTAACCATTCCCACCTCCGATGATCTTAAATCGATCAATCTTTCTCATGCGGTGATGATCCTCTGCCATGAGATATTCACAGCCCGCACGCCATTTCCTGAAAGATTTACACCGCAACTGGCCACGTCATTTGAGCTTGAAGGAATGTACGATCATCTGAAGGAAGTGTTTGTGAAGATAGGCTTTATCAATCTGGAAAATCCCGAATACTGGATGACAAGTATACGCCGTTTTCTCTCAAGGACAAAACTCTTTTCAAAAGAGGTGCAAATTATCCGTGGGATCTGCCGGAGCGTTGAAAGGTATATCGAGGACAAAAAGACTTGACTTTGTCCGACCGGAAACTTATTAAAAACTAGAAAAACACGTAATATTATCGGTAGTCGCTTAAAAATAGGCACGAGATGAGGGAACAGAGATTGCTTAAAGATAAATGTGATGCAGTTGTGGGAATCTGCGGCGGCAGTGCCATGGATGTTGCAAAGGCAGTAGCCGTGCTTGCTGTCAATAGGGGGAAGGCCGTCGATTGTCTCGGATTGAATAAGGTTCCCGGCTGGGGACTTCCGAAGATAATGGTCCCGACAACGGCCGGAACAGGTCATGTCTCTAAGCCCATCTAATCTCCTACCGTCTTACAGCACATTTGGGTTTAATTACCCGACAAATCGAGAATTATTAGCAAACTTGCTAATCTCGAATAAAATCCGGAGTATTTATGTACAAGGTTAAATGGGATAGTAAAATTAATGGTATTTTGCTTGACGACAAAATAAATGATAAAGAAGAAATTGTACCACCAAGACCTGTCTTTTATGAAGAATTAGATCTCTTAGGCTTTAATAAATATTGGGGTTATCCTAAGAAAAAGGAGCCGTTATTATGGGCAATTGGCAGGCGGTATTATTATAAAGGAGTTTGCGTAGCGGAAGCAAAGGGAGGCAACATTTACGAAAGCCCTGAACTGATAGTCGAGCATGAACTTACCTTGGAGCCGATAGACGTTAAGCTTCTAATAGAAAAAAACGAAGACGCTTTATTTATTGTTGAGAATGAAGCAATGGACTTTGTGGAATATACGCACAAAAAATATAAGAATAAAGTTGATTATTTTGCGGTTGCATTTAGTGGAGGAAAAGATTCCCAGGTTGTCTTGGATATTGTAAGCAGAGTCTTGGCTCCTGATGACTATATGGTGATTTTTACGGATACGACTATGGAAATTCCCTTCACCCATGAAATCGTCGAAAAAACAAAAGAGACATATCAAAAGGCATACCCCGGATTAAAATTTCATACCGCAAGGCCTCCCAAAGACGCTCTTGAGTTTTGGGAGCAGTTTGGGCCTCCCAGTAGAATCCAAAGATGGTGCTCTTCTGTTTGCAAAACAGTTCCATTTGCACGTTTTATAAAAAAACTTCACAAAGAAAATGGTTCTGATGGACAACCCAAAATTTTGGTGTTTGAAGGTGTCCGATCGGAAGAGAGTAACAAAAGGAGTCAGTACAAACGATTAGTAAAAGGATTAAAACATATAAATCAAATTAATGGGAGATTGATTTTAGGTTGGAGCATATCTGAAAATTTTTTATACCTATTAAGAAGGAATATTAGTTTAAATACAAGTTATAGATATGGGTTGCATCGTGTTGGATGTTCTATTTGTCCTTTTACTACAGGTTGGTCAGAACATATTCTAAATTCTGTTTTTCCTGAATTTTCTAATAGGTTTTTAGAAAGTATAGAAAATACATTAATAAGCTCAGGAATGAAGGATAATAACAAAATCAAAAAGTATATTTCAGAAGGGCAATGGAAAAAACGAGGAGGAGGAAAATACTTAAATATTACAAATGGAACAGGAGTGGACTTTATTCAAGGAAAAAATAATCTCAAATCTGTTATTCGAAATCCAAAAGAATCTTTTTTAGAATGGTTGAACGTAATTGGAAAGACTTCATATAAAAATGATGGGCAGAGAATAATTGGGGAAATAAGAATTGATAATGAAACATTTAATTTTAATATCAAGTATACTGAAGATAATATTACAGTCATTGATATACAGGATGTTGGAAAAGACATCATTTCTCAAAGCAAGTTAAAAAAAATCATATATAAAACAACTTATTGTGTTCATTGTGGCGCCTGTGAAGTAGAATGTCCAACAGATGCACTTCGAGTTATACCAAAAGTTAAAATTAATAAAAATTTATGTGTTCATTGTTCAAAATGCTTAAACTTCACTGATAGAGGTTGCTTAATTGCTAGATCGTTAACAGAATCAGAGGGAGGTAACAATATGAAAACTAAATATTCTAATCCGGATAGATATTCTGGATTCGGTATTAGAGCAGAATGGTTAGATGCTTTTCTAAATAATCCAGATGAGTGGATTGATGATAATCATCTTGGAGTTAAACAAATAAAAGCAATGAAAGTTTGGTTAAAAGAGTCGAAATTGATTGATTTAAAGAATAGGCCTCTTGAATTATCTGCGATTTTAAACGATATAAGATTAAAAAATTATATAATTATATGGGAATTGATTTGGGTTAATTTGAGTTATAATTCATCAATAGTTAGCTGGTATTTAAATGTGAAATTTAGAAATCATACAAAAAATGAATTGCAGGAATTAATAAAAATTGACTTTCCAGGTTATAAAGAAAGGACATTAAATAATTCAGTAGACGCCTTAGTGAGTATGTTTGATCGTTCACCGTTCGGAAATGAATTGAAGTTAGGGGTCTTAGCTAAGAAAGGAAAGGCTGTAAAATTAATTAGTAAAATAGGTTCAAATGAAATCCATCCAATATCAATCGCTTATTCTTTGTATAAATTTGCTGAAGATAAAAAAAGGCATGATTTGACAGTGTCGGGTTTTTACGATGATAATTGTGATGGCGGACCTTATAAGCTCTTTGGAATTTCCAGAGAAAAGTTGGAGGATATTCTAAGATATCTTCAGGCAGAAAAAAATGAGACAGTAAGAGTTGATTTGACTGCGGGTTTAGATAATATTTTTCTGAGACAAGATATAACATCAATGGATATCCTAAAAATATTACATGCTTAAAATGAAAAAAACTGCTG
>JAYEGA010000034.1:0-3682 GCA_034658835.1 Thermodesulfobacteriota bacterium | reverse complement strand
GATATTGCCAGTGAGGTAGGAGACCTCAAGTTTGTGGGTGTTTTTGTTTCTGTTTTCATAGAGCCAGGTAAGGGTTGGCTTTGCGATCAGATTTTCCGGTATTTCCGGAAGGATTTTTATGCCAGGGTGGCCAAGATATATTTCATTGTTTATTTTGTAAATCTGGCCCCGGTTATTGCTGAGCAGAATTGCCTCTGTTATATTTTTTCTGTCCTGAAACTTGTTCCAGTCTATAATTTTGATTTTTCTTCCAACATACTTGTCGAGGAGTTTGTCCGCATTCATGAGATCATATTCGTAGTTCTGTTCAAGAACCGTGAAATCCTTTGAATAATTCAGCGATTTTGTGTGGACCGTAACAGGCATGATATGTGACGCAACATCCATGAACCGGAGTTCGCCTTTACCCACTGGAAGTTTGATTTCCCTGGTATCTTTTATAAGACCAAGATTGTTGTTATATACAGTCACTTCAACGGCTATCTGGTCATCGACCGTGCTTTTAAATACTGTTTGATCCGCTGCTGTTGTGGATGAAAAGAAAAGAATCAGAAAACAAAAAATGCAGTACCTGATTTTCATGGTTATTTACCCCTTTCGTCTTTGATTAATTACGAGAGACAGCATTTTGTATTTGTAATATCATTACGAAATTTAAAGAAAAATATCACAACATTGTATGGCTGGTCAAGAACATTCCATTAATCCCCATTTAACGTTTCTTTCAATATTTCCTGTTTTTACATCGAATTTTCATATTAACAGATCGTTGTGATTTTTAGATATAACTTGAATATCAAGAGGTTATAACTTTTTTGCATAAGTTACTCAAACTGGCATGATATTTTCGTTTATAAAGGGCAAAGGAAAAGACTGAAAAACAGAAAGGAGGATTGAATCATGAAAAAGGTACTTTCAACAACGATAGTTGCGGTTTTCGTGGTGCTGACCACAGCTACATTCGGATACGCCGAATATGCGGTGGCAGGAGCGAGCAATTTCCCTTACTTTCATCTGGGATGTTTGATTGTCGGTGGTTTGATCATCACTTCTCTTAAGCACAAATATCAGAGGATGTATCTCAGCGAGGCTATCGGTTCCTTCGCTCTTTATGCTGTTCTCATTGCCCTGTTTACCGCACCTGTAGTAAACGCCCTTAGAACTATCGTCAGCTAAAAGATGAGTTCCTCTTCCGGCAGGGCGGGGAACTCATCTTCCACCTCGTTTGCTCCCACCATAATTACAAAACAATCTCATTGATAAACCTTGCTATTTCTGGTATATTAAGCTATTAAAAAAATTAGAAAATAGCTTGTTTTACTCAATTCCCTGAATTTGGGGTTAGTCTGTCTAAAAAGAATTAGAAGGGATGGCATGTTACTCTCAATCAACGACGAAAATCCACAACTTCGATTGATCAGAAAGGCCGTCCAGATATTGCAGAATGGAGGAATAATTATTTATCCTACCGATACGGTATATGGGATCGGGTGCGATCTTTTCAACAAAAGAGGAATCGAAAAGATTTATGAGATCAAACGGAGGAGCAAGAAAAAACCTTTCAGTTTTATCTGTGCAGATCTCAAGGATATAAGCCGCTATGCCCAGGTATCAAACTACGCCTACAAGACGATGAAGCGTCTGTTACCTGGCCCATATACTTTCATACTCGAGGCATCGAGACTCGTCCCGAAAATCCTGCTGCCAAAGAGAAAAACAACAGGAATCAGGGTTCCTGATAATCGAATCTGTCTTTCCCTTGCCGGGGAGTTGGGGCACCCTATTATAAGCACCAGCGCAACGACGCAGGAGGGTGAGGTATTGAGTGATCCATTTGAGATTGAGGAAAAACTGGGGCATTGCATAGATTTGATTATCGACGGTGGTATCCTGGGTGCAGAACAATCCAGTATAGTGACTCTGGTTGATGATATGCCTCAGGTTATCAGGACCGGTAAAGGTGATGTAACCGATTTTATATGAGTTAGAAGAAGGGGTTTATGATGGAAAAGAAAATGTTGATAAATGCTATCGATGAAGAACAAAGCCGCATGGCGATTGTTGATGCCGATGGCAAGCTGGTGGAATATAACATTCAGATGTCTATTAAAGAACGGACAACTGGAAATATCTATAAAGGAATTGTCGTAAAGGTGGAACGTGGTCTTCAGGCGGCTTTTGTAAACTACGGAAGCAGCAGAAACGGGTTCCTTCCTCTGCACGACGTCAGTTCAGAGTACCTGACCGAAGGAAAGAGAGATGTGCCGGAAGGAAAACCTGCACTCAAAGCCGGTCAGGAAGTACTGGTTCAGGTGCAAAGGGAAGAGACCGACCGGAAAGGGGCAATGCTCACAACTTATATATCGCTGGCTGGACGATATATTGTTCTGATGCCTAACAAGCAGAGTGGCGGCATATCTCGAAAGATAGAAAATGAGGCGGATCGTAGAAGACTAAAAGAATTGATGGAGCAGATAAACAAGGATGAGAAGATGGGTTATATCGTCCGTACGGTAGGGATACACAGGAAAAAAAAGGAACTTTCCAGTGACTACCATCGTCTTCTCAGATTGCTTAAGAACATACAGGCAAAGGCCAAAACAGCCCGCGCGCCATCACCTATATATCAGGAAGGCGACTTTGGAGTGCGCTCGCTGCGGGACTATTTTACTCCCGATATCGATGAAATCCGGATCGACGATATTGAAGCGTTCAGAAAAATGAAAGATTACTGCAGGGTTGTTTCCCCGAGAAGTATGAAGATGATTAAGCATTACAACGAGAAGGCACCGATCTTCAACAAATATCAACTCGAGGACCAGATAGCTGCAATTTACAGGGAACGTGTAGCCCTGAAATCAGGTGGATATATTATCATAAATCCCACGGAGGCAATGATAACAATAGATGTTAATTCGGGACGTTCTTTAAAAAAAATGAATATTGAGCAAACGGCTTTTCAGACAAACCTTGAAGCGGCCGAGGAGATAGCCAGGCAGCTCAGATTGAGAGATCTGGGGGGGCTGATTGTAATCGATTTCATAGATATGATGGACAGTAAACATAATGCAGGAGTGGAAAGGACATTTAAAGAGGCCTTGAGCCTGGATAGATCCAGAATACAACTTTCAAAAATATCCAGGTTTGGCATCCTTGAGTTGTCCAGACAGAAAAAGCAATCCACAATACAGGAAATCAGCTATACATCGTGTCCTCACTGCAAGGGGAGCGGACTTCGACCGTCATTGGAATACACAGCACTTGGTGTCTTCAGGAAAATTAAATCAGAAGCCATAAAGGGAGATTTCTCCGCGATTAAAATCACCCTTCCATATGAAGTGGCAGATTACTTGTTGAATCAGAAGAGAGGTGAAATCAGCAAGTTCGAAGGTTTTTACGACACCGCCATTCATATATCAGGAAGTCCTGACATTGAATGGGGGGAATCAAAGTTTGAATTTATCAAAAAAGAAGAGACGGTGGAAGCGCCCCCGATGCGTGAAGATAGCCAGGTTAGAATGAAGTCGCGTGGAGGGACATCAGAAGTTAAAAAATTTGTAACACTTTAGTTCTTTGAAAATCTAAGCTGCTTTTTTGAAATAACCTATTGATGCATTTTTGCTTTCGATTGTACTTTTTACCGCACTCAGTACCGTTTCTACCGGGTTTTGGCCTTGCAGTT
>JAYEGA010000033.1:0-18843 GCA_034658835.1 Thermodesulfobacteriota bacterium | reverse complement strand
ATTTTGTTTAAATATTCTCTTTCCTCTTTTGTTAAAGTGACGATATACTTTTTCATATTCAGTCCTCCATGGGTGATTATGAAAAAGTATATCATACTTAATACGTCATTTCAAGCTTGACATGACACTAGAATAGATGTGGATATAATTGGGGCAAGCAGTGATCATTTGATCCTGGACGCCAAAAAAACCAATTTAAGGGTTGGCAGTGAGATTGAATTTGACATTAATTACAACACTCTACTGAGAGTGATGCCATCCCCATTTGTGAAAAAAACCTATAACACTATGGATTAACGGTTGCCAGATACTGGAACTTACCGTCCTTCACATGAAGTATTACTGCGCTCTTAGTTGTGTTTCCATCTTTATCAATATTGATGATGCCGGAAGCTACTTCGAAATCTTTCGTGGCTGCCAGGGCGGTTCTGATTCTACTTACTCTCATTGATTTAGCCCTTTCGATGGCATCTAACAGGACAAAGTAGGCATCAGCTCCTAATGCATCAAAGGCGCTTGCATATTTCCTGTTTTTCATTTCATATATCTTGATATATTTTTTTGCAAGATCGGTTGCTGCCGCTTCCCTGGCAAAGTGCCAGGTGAGTGCAAGTCCCTCAACATCCTTTTCGCCAATTTTAATGAGTTCCTCGGCCCTGGCGCCATCAGCCGCAAAGATAGGAACATTTAGACCCAGTTCTGCGGCCTGTTTGCAAGTGAGGGCAACTTCGGCATAATAATTTGGCAGATAAAGAACATCCGGTTTTGCTGCCATGATGGCTGAAAGCTGTACCGTAAAATCCTGATCTTCTGTCTGGCAGTATGTTGTTGCAACGATTTTTCCGCCCATGTTGATAAAGCTTTTAACGAATAAGTTAGCAAGACCGATGCAGTAGTCCTGAGCGATATCGATCATAATGGCTGCTTTCCTCGCCCCCATGGTATTGTATGCGTATTTAGCGGCCACCTCTCCCTGGAAGGGATCACTGAAGCAAGCCCGAAAAACATATTTTCTATTTTGAGTAACCACTGGATTTGTAGCTGAAGGTGAAATGATCGGTATCCTCGCCTTCTCGGCAATTTGTGCTCCTGCTATCGTATTTTCATTAATGGCTTCTCCAATTATTGCGCAAACCCCACTCTTTTTTATTAATCTGCTGACGGCATTAGCTGCCTCGATCTTGTCGCTTTTGGTATCGATTAGAATAAGTTTCACCTTCTTGCCGAGGACCGTGGGTTTTATTTCGTTGGCTATTTTGATGCCGGCCCATTCCGTCTGTCCATAAGCCGCTGCCGAACCTGTCATCGGCAGAAAAACTCCGATTTTAACTGTGCCTGACTTTTTTGCGGCGGGAGCAAGGCCGGAAAAACATAAAGTTGAAGACAAAACCAGAAACCAGACAAACAACTTTTTAACCTTCATTTCTCATCTCCTAAGTTGATAAATTAATGATCTCTTCACCTGTTCTTTTTCCTTAATATTATTTTAATCGGCACTTGATCAAAACCGAATTCTTCTCTTATTTTATTGGTTAGATAACGCTGGTATGAGAAATGGACGGCTTTTGGCTCATGGACAAAGAACACAAACGTAGGGGGTTTTACAGATGCCTGAGTAACGAAGCTGAAGTTATGTGCCTTGTGCTGATATCGTGGAGGAGGATTTATTTCAAGGAATTCCCTGACCTTCTTGTTTAACATGGATGTCTGTACCCTTCTGGTATATTGGCTATACGCTGTTTCAATCATGTCAAATGTCTTGATAACCCTCTGTCCGGTAAGGGCTGAAACGAAGAGCGTTGGCGCAAAATTGAGAAATTTCAGTTTGTCTTTGATATCTCTTACATAGTTTCCCATGGTGCTGTTATCTTTTTCGATAAGGTCCCATTTGTTGACAACTATGATACAGACAACCCCCCGCTCTAAGGCCAGTCCCGCGATTTTTGTATCCTGATCGGTTATTCCCTCTTCGGCATCTATGAGTATCAGAGCTATGTCGCTTCTGCTTAAGGTCTTGATTGCCTGAATAACACTGTATTTCTCAAGGGTAATGCTTATTTTACTTTTTCGTCTTATACCCGCGGTATCGATCAAAAGATATTTCCTGCCGTTCAATTCGAAAGGGGTGTCTATGGCGTCTCTCGTGGTTCCGGGGATGGGGTTGACTATGGTTCTCTCGTAACCCAGTATATTGTTGATCAGGGAGGACTTTCCAACATTCGGTTTTCCTATCACCGCTATTCTTATTCTATCTTCATCTTCACTTACCGCGGTGGAAGGAGGAAGATGTTCGACAACATCATCCATTAGTTCTCCGACACCTATTCCATGTTCAGCGGATATGGTATAAAGTCTTTCAATTCCAAGACGGTAGAATTCATAGGCGAACCCCTCATGTTTCGGCCCATCGATCTTGTTAATTACAAAAAAGGTAGATTTTTCAACCTCTCTCAGGAGATTTGTGATTTCAACATCCGATGGTGTCAGCCCCTCCTTTCCATCCATGAGAAAGATGATTGTGTCAGCTTCCTCTATGGCAAGAGTAGTCTGTTCACGCATCTGGATCAGTATTTTTTCCGTGGAGATAGGCTCGAATCCACCCGTGTCGATCAATATGAAGTCCCTGTCGTTCCAGGCACAATCCTCGTAATTTCTATCCCTTGTGGCGCCCGGTTCATTGATTACGATGACCTTCTTCCTTTTGGACAGACGATTGAAGAAGGTCGATTTTCCGACATTGGGCCTTCCGATTATTGCAACTACCGGTTTCACTTGATAACCTCTCGTTAGTTCCGAGTTCAAAGTTCAAAGTTCCGAGTTAGTTTCGAGTTTTTTAACTCAGAACTCTGAACCCGGAACTCCGAACTATTTAGTATCCAAATTCCTTGAGCATCTTTGAGTCTTTGGTCCAGCCTTTAGTGACTCTGATGAAAAGTTCCAGATATATTCTAACAGCAAAGAATTTTTCCATTTCCAGTCTTGACTGTATTCCTATTTCCTTCAGCATGGAACCCTGTTTCCCGATGAGTATTCCCTTTTGCGATTTTTTTTCCACATTGATAGTAGCATGAATGCTGATCAGGTTTCTACTTTCATCTTCTTTGAACGAATCAACGACAACAGCTGTGGAATAGGGTATCTCCTGATGGGTTAACAGGATCACCTTTTCTCTGATTATCTCGGCGGCTAAGAATCTTTCCGACAGGTCTGTTATCATATCGTCGGGGAAGTATTTCGGCCCTTCAGGTAAGATTTCCCATATTGTATCGATGAGGATATTCAGGCCGTCGCCTTTCAATGCTGATACGGGTATAATTTCCCTGAATGGGAAAAGGTGCCTGGTCTTGTCTATCAGGGGCAAGAGTTTTTTCTTTTCCACGAGGTCGATTTTATTGATGACCAGAATGACCGGGATTTTTTCACGTTGCAGCGATTTTATGATGAAGATGTCGTCATTATGAGGTTCGGTGTTTGCTTCAACAAGAAGGAGTATGATGTCCATATCTGCAAAGGTGTCAACGGCGGCTTTGACCATATATTTGCCGAGGGGTGTTTTAGCCTTGTGTATTCCCGGAGTGTCGAGGAAGATGAACTGGCCGTTTTCGAGGTTTTTAATGCCGGTTATCCTGTTTCTCGTCGTTTGTGGTTTGTAGGTTGTAATGGCTATCTTTTCACCCATTATCTCATTGAGCAGGGTAGATTTTCCTACATTAGGTCTTCCTATGATTCCTATAAAACCGGATTTAAACAATTTTTATCTCTCCCGCCGACCATTACAAGAGTTCCCAGGCCCTGATTGGGATCGGTTTTTACTGTAATTTTCGTTAGTTTGAATCGCTCTTTTAGCGTTGATATGTTTTGGTTTTTCAGGCCGCGAAAATTTGAAACATCTCCCGGTGCTAAAGTAAAGGTTGCCCCTTCGTTTCCGGTTTTCACAAGTTCCAGGAGTGACGATGCCATATCGAGAAAGATAGATCCTTCTACGAGTGACCTGAATGCGGGATGAAATGGACCTGCTACAATACTTCCATCCTCTTCCATCTCTCTTGTTGTCTGGAGCCCTAATCTTATAACAGGGATATCAGCTTCTTTAAATCTTATAAGGGCGTATTTGCAATATTCGACAGCATCGTCCATGGTCATTGGAATGTAGTTTCCATTGAGGTAAGACTCTGCCAGTGCTGTATCATTGAAGACGATAGTTGGATGGATTCTCACCGTATCGGGATGGAGTTCAATGGTTTCATCAACGGTATATTGGAATCTTTTTCTGGTGTCTCCTGGAAGTCCCACCATGAGATGTACACCTGTCTCGAAACCTCTTTCTTTGAGGATCTTTATACTATTTTTCACATCCACGGCTGAATGTCCCCTGTTAGAAAGATTCAGGACCTCATCAACCATTGATTGGGCGCCGATCTCCACAGTCCTGACATGAAACTTTTCGAGCAGGTTTAAACTTTCGTTGTTGATATAATCGGGTCTTGTAGAGATCCTGATGGAATTAACCGCTCCTTTTTTTAGGAAGGGTTGTGCAAATCCTAAAAGTTTGGTTTGATAGTTTCTATCGATGCCGGTGAAATTGCCGCCGTAAAACGCTATCTGGATGCGATCAGCCTTTCGCCGTTTATTATTGAGATATCTGTACACCGTTTCCCTGAATGCGCTTTCTGTTATTCTGTCAGGGAAATCTCCGGCGGTCTTTTTTTCATTGCAGAATATGCATCGATTCGGACATCCGTGGTATATAACAAATATGGGAATTATGAGTTGCGTCATTTCTCTTCCAGCTCTTCTAATGCCTTCTTTGCTGCCTGTTGCTCCGCATCCTTTTTGTTTTTTCCGATACCGGTTGTTGTCAGTATGTCTGGAATAACCAGTTCTATTTGAAACATTTTATCGTGATCGGGACCATATTCGTGAATCAGGGTGTATTTTGGTATTACCTTGAATCTGTTCTGGCTGATCTCCTGGACGCAGGTTTTATAGTCCCTGTAGATGGTTTCATCAAACCCATTTTCGATTAAGGGTTGAAACAGGTCGTTTATAAGCTTGTGAATCACTTCGTATCCGGAATCGAGATATATGGCGGCAATCACGGCCTCAAAGGTGTTCGAGAGAATGGAGTTTTTAGTTCTCCCGCCGGAGGATTCTTCCCCCTTGCCGAGCAGAAGGAAATCACCAAGGTGGAATTTTTTTGCCAGCTCTGTCAGGGGTTGTTCATTTACCAGGGAGGCCCTCAGTTTTGAGAGTTGTCCCTCTGTATAATCCGGAAATTTTTTCATCAATATATCGCTGATACAGAGTTCAAGCACAGCATCTCCCAGAAATTCCAGCCTTTCATTATCCCCGCAAGAGAGTTCCTGATTTTCATTTGCATAAGATCGATGTGTCATAGCATTATCCAGCAGGCTGATATCGTTAAAGGTACAAGAGATTATTTCTTCAAAGTTTTTAAGTTTTTCAATTCTTTCTTTATCCATTTACGATTTTCCTTCCGAATATCTTTCCCTCATTTGCATGGTCTGCTATGACGTCAACTATATTGTTGGCAAGAGATGAGGCATTGTTTGTAATAAGAACAGGGATATAATTTTCTGAAAATCCTTTCTGTAGTCCGGTATCCCTGTCTTTTTTATCTTCAATTAAAACAGAAAGCCTTTTCTCTGTAAATCTTTCAGCGAAGGCAGCTCTTTTCCTCTTTCCAAGCATTCTCAATATCTCCCCGCGTCCCTTTTTAACATCATCTTTAACCTGGTCGGGGAGAATTCCTGATTGAGTGCCTGGGCGTTTAGAGTATGGAAAGACGTGTAAGTATGCAACGGGTAGCCCTTCAATGAATTCAAGGGTATTCTCGAATTCCTTCTCCCCCTCTCCGGGAAACCCAACCATTACATCTATACCCACAGCCATGTCTGGTACCGCGTTCAGAAGCTTTTCCGTGAGGTTTCTGAAGAGTTCAGTGCTGTAATTCCTTTTCATTAATGACAATATTTTATTGTCTCCGCTCTGGAACGGTATATGAAGGTGTGGACAGATTATTTTTGAATCCCTTATGTGGAAAATCATTTCATCTGTTACCTCGGTTGGTTCTATGGAACTCAAGCGCAACCTTTCCACTATTTTGTTTTCCTCTATTTTTTTCAGGAGGTTGAGGAGGCTTGTAGGTGGAGAGAGATCCTTACCGTAGGCGCCTAAATGGATGCCCGACAGGACAATCTCCATGTGTCCGGTCCTTCCAAGTATCTCGATCTGATCGAGAACAGCTTTTTCGGGAAGACTTCTGCTTCTTCCCCTCGAATAGGGGATAATACAGTAACTGCAGAAGGAATTGCACCCATCCTGTATTCTGAGAAATGCCCTTGTGTGTTTCGGAAACTTTGAGACAGCAAGCCCTGAAATATTTCTAACTTGACCAATTTTGCCGACGAGGATTTGCTGTCTCCCGTTCACCATATTCCGGATAATATCGGGCATATTTTCTTTTTCCGAGTTTCCCACAACAGCGGCTACTCCCGGAAGTCTGGATAATTCACCGGGGGCTATCTGGGCATAGCATCCCGTTACTATTATCGAGGCTTCCGGGTTTTTCCTGTAGGCTTTCCTTATGAGTTGCCTCGACTGGTAATCCGTTCTGGCTGTAACTGTGCAGGTATTTATGATATATATGTCCGCCGAGTTGCTGAAAGGCACATTGATAAAACCTCTTTCTGCAAGTTTTTCTATGATCCCGGCGGATTCATACTGGTTGACCTTGCATCCGAGCGTAGTTATGGCTATTTTATATGAGAGTTCCGAGTTCAAAGTTCAAAGTTCCGAGTTTAAAGTTCAAAGTTCCGAGTTAGTTTCGAGTCTTTTAACTCAGAACCCGGAACTGGTAATTACCCGATCCATCCACCCCCGAGAAGTTGTTCTCCACGGTAAAAAACCGCCGCCTGACCGGGTGCTACTGCTTTTTCGGGGTTTATAAATCTAACGAGAGCTTTTTTGTCCTGTAGCAGCGGGGTTATTACGGAATCAACGCCGCGGTGGCGGTATCTTATTTGAACTGTGGCCTCTATTTCTTTCCGGTCAGGATAATCAGGGGAAACCCAGCAAACATCCTTAACTGTAAGTCCTTGGAAGTCCAGTTCATTCTCCCTGCCGACTATAACTTCGTTTCTTGCTTTGTTTATTTCCAGAACATAGTAAGGGTGTGTTGAAGAGATGTTAAGGCCCCTTCTCTGACCTATGGTGTATGAATGTATCCCTGAGTGCCTGCCGAGGGCGTTTCCTTTTCCGTCGACTATATTTCCGGGCGAAGGAGGTACTGCCTCAATATTTTCCCTGATAAATTCCCTGTAATTGTTGTTCGGGATGAAACATATTTCCTGACTTTCTTTTATTGCCAAAGATTCAGGGCTGGTTTTTGAGGCCATCCTTTTTATCTCTTCTTTTATTTTATCTCCATTTGGGAATAGAATTTTCGCAAGTTCCTCCTGACCCAGAAAGAAGAGAAAGTAAGATTGGTCTTTGTCCTTGTCAACCCCCTTGAGGAGCCTGAATCTGTTTTCCGCTGCGTTATGTTCAATACGCGCGTAATGACCCGTGGCGATATAATCGAGATTCCACTCCCTTACCTTTTTCAAAAGATATTTGAATTTTATTTCCTTGTTGCATTTAATGCAAGGGTTGGGAGTCCTTCCAGCCATATATTCCGAAATAAAATAATCTACGACCTCCCTTTTGAATTCTACTGTCAGATCTATTTTTTGGAGCGGTATTTTCAGCCTTGCGGCTGCCAATTGTGCATCTCTTTCCCCCCTGTTCGGGAATCCGTTTATTATGTGCAGGCCCTCAACATTATATCCCTTTTCCATGAGGATAGCTGCCGCAACTGAGCTGTCTACACCACCGCTTATACCAACCAGCACCTTTTTTCCATTCATAAGATCTATAGAGCTCCAATGGATATTTCATGGCAGACCCTAAGTCTAACGACCATCCTTGTCAAGTGTAAAAGAATATTTAGATTTTAATGAACATTTATGCTAATGCTTGGACAATCAACCGGGGAGGTTTTGTTGTGGAAAATTTCATCGATTATTTGTCAACCCATCCCATCGTCCTCATTATACTTGCAGCCCTTGTACTTTTGATTGTTTTCTTTATTTTCAAGAAATTGTTAAAAATGGTATTGATAGCTGGTCTCATTCTGGTGGCTCTTTGTGGATATTATTATTACAAAGCTCCTGAAGAATTTCCCGAGAATGTCAGGAGCACAATTGGTGAAGTTAAGGACAAGACCGGAAAGGTGGTTAAAAAAGGAAAAAAAATTGTTAGGGACCTGGACGGGATAGTAGAACGGGTGAAGAAAGCCACTTCGGATTAATAGTTAAAAAAGATCTATCTCCATTGCTCTTACCGGGCAGGCTGAAACACATAATTCACATCCGTTGCACTTTTCCGGATCGAACAATACCTTCATCGATTGTTTGTCTAAGTATAGTGCGTCTGTTGGACAGAATGCTATACAGGCGCCACAGTGCACACATTTATCCACGTTTTGGACTACACTTTTCGAGAGTGGTTCGACTTTTAGACCAGTTTCTTTCAGAAACCGGATACCGTTGTCAAAGTTTTTCTTTGTACCGCTCAGTTCCAGCACTATTATCCCTTCTCTTCGAGGGAATATCCTCGCTTTCAGTATATTGAATGCCAGGTCATGTTTCTTTGCAAGCTGATATATGATCGGTTGATCTATAATATCCGCGGAATAGCGTATAACCACCTTTTTTGAATACATATTAACTGTTTGATCTCCTGTAAGTTTTGGGTTTAATGTTAAGTTAGCAAAAAAATCTTGTCAAGAAATAAAATGCCTTACATCAACAACTCATCCCAGTCGAAGGATTTGAATGTTTCCCTGAGGGGATGATCATCATCAACAATATTGTAGGTTATGTTTGTGAAGACCTTGCGGGCAATCTTCTGAACGGATTCTACCGGTACCACATTATCATTCCTGCCATGAAAAACAATAACCGGGATATCGATCCTCTTCTCCAGATATGACTTGAATTCTTTCTGGTTGAGAGCCGGCGCCAGTAGAATGAGTTTTTTTACTTTATTTTCGTTGTTACATGTATAAATGGCAGCCATAAGCCCCCCGAAACTGGAGCCTACCAGTATCAAATCTGTTTTATCCGAAAGGATTATATTCAATTTACTTATTCTTTCTTCAAGTGATCCTTTGTAGTCTTCAATTATCATGTCCGGGTATCTTTCACTGAAAAATATACCCTTGGTTCCCTGGCTGCTGCTTTCGAGGCCATGAATAAATAGTTTGGTAATGTTCATGAGCAATCCTTTCTTCTTGATGAAATTTCAAAACATCTCAGGCTTAATACTACAACCGAGAGAAAAGTGAAAGGCCTCTTGTTGTATGTTTTTGCGTTGCTTTGAATTTGTCGGTATGTTAAAACAGCCCCATAGACTCATGTAAAGGAGTTTTTTTTATGTCTGTTGTTGTTCCTTTCAGGGCTGTTAGGCCACTGAAGAAATTTGTTGAGGAGGTGGCTTCTTGTCCTTATGATGTTGTCAGTTCGGAAGAGGCAAGAAAAATAGCTAAAGCAAATCCGAGAAGCTTTTTACACGTAATAAAGTCGGAAATAGATTTGCCGCCGGAAGTGGATGTCCATGATGATGTGGTATACCAAACGGCAAAGGAGAATTTGGACAGTCTGTTGAATGAGGGCATTTTGTTTCAGGAGAGTCGGCCCTGTTTTTATATCTACCGTCAAAGAGCGGGTGAGCATGAGCAGTATGGAATAGTTGCCGGGGTCAGAGTTGAGGAATATAAATCTGGTCATATTAAGAAACATGAGTTGACAAGGGCTGACAAGGAGATTGATCGAACAAAACATATAGCTGCGGTAAATGCTCATACTGGACCGATACTGATAACTTATAGAGCCGAAGATTCAATTGATCGTATAGTTGAAAAGAATGTGGATACTCGGCCTGAGTATGATTTTACTGCTGATGATGGTATTTCTCATACAGTCTGGATTGTGGATAATGAAAAAGATATCAAAGATCTAAAGGAAGAATTTTTTAAGGTGGATTCATTGTATATAGCCGATGGTCATCACCGGGCGGCATCTGCCGCGGTAGTTGCCGGGATGCGCAGAGCAGAGAAACCGAATCACAGGGGGGATGAAGAGTATAATTATATTATGGCCGTGCTGTTTCCACATAATCAGCTCAAGATAATGGATTACAACAGGGTTGTTAAGGATTTGAATGGCCGGAGCGAAAGAGATTTTATCAGTAAAGTTGGTGAGAAATTTTTGATATTTGATGACTTTAAGGATAAATCACCCGAACGATTACATGAATTTGGTATGTATCTTGGTGGCATGTGGTTCAGACTGAAAGCAAAGGATGGCAGTTATGATAAAGCTGATATCGTTGGTATTTCTGATGTCTCTATACTTCAGAACAATTTATTAAAACCCGTACTTGGCATTAATGACCTCAGGAGTGATAGAAGGATTGAGTTTATCGGCGGCGCAGCTGGAATGGGGAGACTGGAGGAGCTTGTGAATTCAGGTGAGTTTGCTGTGGCGTTCTCTCTGTATCCGCCGACGCTGTCTCTCATGATGAACATTGCTGATGCGGGCAGGATAATGTCTCCGAAATCTACCTGGTTTGAACCTAAGCTCAGGAGCGGCATATTTGTTCATCTATTGGAATAAAGAGAGCATTCAGCGATCAGCCGTCAACTTTCAGCAATAACAAAGAATTAGACATTCCCTCAAATTTAACGAAGGGGGGCGTTTTGCAAAGGTCTCAAAAGATTAGCCTCAGAAAGGAAGGGGAAACGATTGATGATCTTCTCGGAGGCCAACTCAAGATTCTGCAGAAGAAAAGGGGATACAGATTTTCTATTGATTCTCTTCTCCTGACCCATTTTGTCCAGATGAAGAGAGGTGATAGTGTCATTGATCTGGGGACCGGGGGTGGAGTTATATTGCTGATTCTCTCTCAGCGATTTAAATGTGGAAAGATGGTTGGAGTTGAAGTTCAGGAAGAACTTGTTGATATGGCCAGGCGGAGCGTAAAAATTAACAATCTTGAGAGTAAGATTGAGATTCTGTTGGGTGATATCAGTGAGTTTAAGACCCTTTTTGATCCGCAGTCATTCGATGTGGTGATCTTCAATCCTCCTTACAGAAGGTTAGATTCGGGGAGGATAAATCCGGATCCGGAGAAGGCTGTGGCAAGACATGAGATAAAAGGCACGCTCCGTGATTTTCTGTTGTCGGCTAAGTATATAGTAAAGGAAGCAGGCCGTGTATACCTTATCTATCCAGCGATCAGGATGGTGGAGCTACTCTTCCAGATGAGAACTTGCGGTATTGAGCCCAAGAGACTGCGGATGGTATTCTCCAGCCATTTTTCAGAGGGTGGATTTTTACTGGTGGAGGGTAAAAAAGGGGGAGGAGAAGAACTGAAGGTTTTGCCACCACTTTTTATTTATGAAGAAGATGGCGGGTATACAGAAGAGATGGAGACTATTTTCAGGGAGATTTCGGGTTCTCCCTTATTCTCCTCCTGATTATTTCTTTAGTCATTACCTTTTTCAGTATGTTGCCCAGCTCTTTATCAGATACGGAGGTTGTACTCTCTCTGATAATTTTCCTGTCCCGCTCGCTCAATGGATATTGTTCGGGAAATGTAAAATTTTCTTTGTCTTTCGGTATCACCCCGATGGAGAAGTAGATATTTTTTATCATTTCCTTGTCCAGGATTTTATTAGTTTTGTCGATTATGTCCAGTTTCATGAACTGGAGCTGATGCATCCAGATGGAGCTTGAAACCTTTACAAAGAGAGTGCCTTTTCTCAATCTATCAAGATGGGTCTGGGCTGATATCTGTGGCCCTACTGCTTTATTCCAGGCATTCAATATATTCTGATCCGTAAAATTCCTGGAGACGTTCAATCCCTTCAGTATCTTTGGCAGAATATTTCCAAGTCTCTGGAGATTTTTTTGACGTTTTCTTGGATACATACTTTTTTCTTTCATATTTATCTTTTTTAGTCAATTGATATCCTGCAACTTGCTGCAGGGAGGGTTATCAGGAAAACAACATGAATTTATCCGATATGATCAAGAAGGTAAAAGAACATCCCGAATATCATAAGGCAGGAATGATACTCTGTCACAACGGTGTGGTAAGAGAGACATCGAGGGATGGGAACCCCGTTTCCCATCTTCTGGTTAAGGCCAATGAGGAAATATTGGCGGAGATTGTTGCAGAGATGAAGAAACGTCCTGGAATAATAGAGGTACTTGCCGAGGTAAATGAGGGCAAGCTCTTTCCCGGGGATGATATTATGCTTGTCGTGGTAGCCGGCGATTTCAGGGAGAATGTATTTCCTGTCTTGAAGGATGCGGTCGACGTTATCAAAAGGGATGTGACACGGAAGGTAGAAATGTAAGGGAAAATTAAAATGTCAAATATCAAAATTGTCCCGATGCCGCTTCCAGAATTCCGTCTCGGTGAACCGGTGCTCCTGGGTGCCGTAACACTCGACTGCGTAGCTGGCACACGTTGCCCCGATTTTTGCGGCGTCCACCAGGTCTTTTCCCATGACCAGCCCCTTGATGAGACCGGCCCGATAAGCGTCTCCGGCACCCGTGGGGTCATGCACCCTGGTCGGAGTTGCCGCGGGGATAGCCGTTTCCTGGTGGCGCGTAGCAACCAGGGAGCCGTTTTCGCCAAGCGTGGTAATGACGGCCTTTGTCCGTTCCAATAAACCGTCTTTGTCCAGCCCGGTTGCCTGCATAATCATTTCCAGCTCGTAATCATTGGAAATAAAAATATCCGAGCCTGTAGTCATTTCGGTAAGCTGGTCTCCCGTGAAAGCAGGTATGGACTGGCCCGGGTCAAAGATATAGGAAACCTGGCGTTCCCGGTAGATTTGGCTGTAGATAAGCATATCTTCGAGGCTGCCGGGTGCCACGATGGCGATGGCCTTATGAGGATCAATCCCGTCAAACTGGAACAGGGATGGGTGCTTCATGGCTCCAGGATTGAATCCGGTTATCTGGTTATCCGACATGTCGGTGGTGATATATGCCCCCGCTGTTAATTCCTCATCAATACGCTTGACTCCGTTCAGGGGAAGACCCTGTTTGTTCAACCAGTCTTCATACCGGTCAAAATCCGTACCGGCCGTGGCCAGAATCAGCGGCATTTCTCCCAGAAGGGCCAGGCCGTATGCGATGTTACCGGCTGTGCCGCCGAATTTTTCCTTGAGGCCGTTGACCATAAAGCAAACATTGAGGATATGAAGTTTATCCGGCATGATGTGATCAACAAACTTTCCGGGAAAATCCATTATGCGATCATAGGCCAAAGAACCGGAGACAAAAATCTGCATGGTAACTCTCCTCATCGAAGACCTTTTAAAATATAATTCTTCGATGCTCCTGTCTGCGTGCGGACACGCACAGGCAGGCAAAACATTTCTTTAACAATATTGACAATGAATCATATGAAAATTGACACTTGTATGTCAACAAGAAAATACCCCTGAAAAATCTTGACAGATATCCTTATCTTAAGTATTAGCTGATAGGCTGAGAGCTTTAGAAAATATGATTCTTCGATGCTCCTGTCTGCGTGCGGACACGCACAGGCAGGCAAAGCATTTTTTCGACAGTTCTGTAGGGTGGTATTTTATATGCCACCGTTTACGGTCGGGTGTAAAACCCGACCCTGCAATCTTCAAGGAAAGGAGTGACTGAATGAAACAAGCAAAGAGCATTTCGACTTTTTCCATATTCCTCTTCAGCATGCTTGGTTTATTCCTGTTGGGCGAAGGTTCGGGTATTTGCCAGGGGTGGTCTGACCTGACAATACGTCTTCTTCCGGATTCATCTTTTGCTTTGGTGGAATCAGATGAAACCGGCAAGGAGCTGCGCCACTGCCCCCACCATGATCTAAACGGCAAACTCGATGAAGAGCAATTGATATACGTACTGGGAACTTTGGAAAGAGAGACATGGCTTAATCCAAAAAACAAGCATACCGCAAAAAAGCATCTTGAGAATCACTACAACAAGTTTATAACAAAGATTATGAAAAAGGAATTGCGGGGGACTGTAGGCATCAACAGAGCGAAGCTCACCGAATTGGTGGCGCTTCCCCGTATTGGTCCTATCTTGGCTGTGAGGATCGTGGAATATAGAGATACGCATACCCGGTTTGAAACTATCGAAGATATAAAGAAAGTGGAAGGGATCGGTCGCGGTACTTTTAACGCTATTCAATATTATATAAGCACGGATTAACTTATACGAGGACGCCTGTCCTGATCCCCACAGTAGGTCGGGCGTCTCGCCCGACAGAGCCATTTCAATTGAAAGTGTAAGGTGGGTGGATTTTTAGACGAGGGTCATGTAATCTGTTGTAGAAGTATTAGATATGTTGAAGAATGGATTTGATAAGACACAGGAAGAAATATTCAAGGAGAGAGCGGAAGCCCTTGGACGTGCCGGCGAAAGACTGTTTGCCGTCCTTAAAGAGCTGAAAGAAATAGAGGAAAACATTCATTCAAAATTAGAGTCTGTTCAATCCAATAACGATGGAGTAGAAGCAGCAGTAAGAGAAATCAACGGGGAGATAGACAGATATAACGGGACAAGGGAATATGCCAAACTCAGATATTATTACCTTATTGTTATCAGAGAGGCTGTAGGTTTTCGCAGACATAAACATGTTGAGGAGACATACAGGATTCCTCCACAAAAGAGGCATCTGTCATGGTAGGCATTCAGCAGTTAGTTCAATCGAATACTGCTGACCACTGACCACTGACCACTGATTTTAGCAGGGGCTGTAATGGACAAGTATAGAAAACAGAGAACAAGAATGGTCGATTCCCAGATACGGTCAAGAGGGGTCAGTGATGATCGGGTACTGGAAGTGATGGAAATGATTCCAAGACATCTCTTTGTGGATGAAGGATTAATTAATCAGGTGTATAATGACAATCCTCTCCCAATAGGGGAAAGGCAGACAATATCCCAGCCATATATAGTCGCTCTTATGACGGAGGCGCTTGAAATAAAAGGGAACGAGAAGGTTCTGGAAATTGGAACAGGTTGCGGATATCAGAGCGCGGTACTGTCGAAGCTTGCTGACAGGGTGTTTTCAATTGAAAGGATAGCTTCTCTTGCCGGCAGGGCGAGGGAGCTATTAGATTCACTCGGTTGTTTCAATGTGCTGATCAGGGTGGGGGATGGGACATACGGATGGAGGGAAGAATCTCCCTTTGACGCGATCATCGTTACGGCGGGTGCCCCTGATGTTCCGAAACAGTTTCTGGAGCAACTGGCCGTCGGGGGGAGACTTGTTATACCGGTTGGAAGTCAATATTCACAGACACTATTAAAGCTGACGCGCCTGTCGGAAGATGCTGAAGATATAAAGAAGGAAGACTTTGGTGGATGCCGTTTTGTTAATCTTATCGGGGAGCATGGGTGGGGAAGTTAAGAAGATTATACGATTGGGTCCAACACTTTGCAGAGACACCATACGGTTCATGGGCGCTTTTTCTGCTCGCCTTTGCTGAATCAAGTTTCTTTCCGGTGCCCCCGGATATTCTCCTCATTGCTCTCGCGGCATCAATTCCTTCAAAGGCTTTCCGGTATGCCTTGATATGCTCGGTTGGGTCTGTACTTGGCGGCATATTCGGATATATAATCGGATATCAATTCATGGAATTCGTCGGTTTTGGTATTTTGAATTTTTATGGGTTGACCGATAAATATGAAAGTGTAGCTGAACTTTATAATCGGTATAATGCATGGGCGGTTGGAATAGCCGGATTTACACCCATACCTTATAAGGTTTTCACGATTTCGGCAGGGGCGTTCAAGGTTAACTTTGGCGTGTTTCTGCTTGCCTCTATAGTTAGCAGATCAGCGAGGTTTTTTATTGTTGCGGGATTGATATACGTATTCGGGGCACAAATAAGAGCATTTATAGAAAAGTATTTTAATATCCTTGCGGTCATCTTTGTACTTCTTCTTGTGGCCGGATTTATATTGATACGATTTCATCCATGAATGGGAAAGGCACGATTTGCGAAAAAAAATATTCTTACTTTTTCTGATAATTCTTATCATTCCCGCATGTACGGCACATATTAAGAAGTCAGAACGGGCAAAGGGTGTGTACCATCGTGTGCAGAGTGGAGAAAGTCTCTGGAGGATCGCTCAAGCATACAATACCGATATTCAGGATCTGGCCGAGATAAATAATATAACAGATCCCGGCCTTATAAAGGCCGATAGTGTAATCTTTATCCCTGGCGCTGATCAGGCTGTGGATGTAAACCATCCCGTCAAAAAGCCTAAAGTTTCCGTCAAGCATAAATTGAGTTCCTCAAAAAAGAGGGCGCCGGCTAAGCGGGATGTGAAGGGTAAAACGGTTTACAGTACCAAGCGAAAAACCAGGCAGGATGGGAAACTCAGATTTGACAGGAAGCGTTTTATATGGCCCGTAAAAGGCAAGGTTGTTTCAAGGTTTGGTATCCAGCCAAGCGGTATGAAACATAACGGGATCAACATAGCCGCGAAGGAAGGGACACCTGTTGTGGCTGCGGCAAGTGGAACGGTGATCCATTCTGCACCACTTAGATATTATGGGAATACAATTATAATAAAGCATAAAGATAGATATGCGACGGTTTATGCTTATCTGAAAGGTAGAAAAGTAAAAGCGGGTGCTCGTGTTAAAAAGGGAGAACGGATTGCCCTTTTAGGAAAACCGGAAAACAGTAACAAACCTTATGTTCACTTTGAAATCCGGCGTAGAAACAAGCCAAGAAATCCTGTTTTTTTCCTTCCGCGTTAGAGACTTTCATCTTGACAAATCAATCGCATTAACAAGCCAGAAGGCTTGCCCTGCCCCGCAGGAACAACGCAGGGGCACGCTTTAACCCCACCCCAAAATGCACAGACAGTAAAATATGGCTGGAGGAGGCAGGAGAGTGTTTTTACGGGTTTTTATTCTGGTATTGGTTCAGCGGTAATTTTATTTTTGATTACCTTGAATGTTTTCTTACCGATGCCCTTCACCTTCATTATGTTTTCAACCTTCTGGAAAGGGCCATGTCCCTGGCGATATTTAATGACACGTTTCGCTAAAGCAGGACCAATTCCTTTAAGTTTGGTCAGTTCTTTTAACCCGGCGGTATTGATGTTAATTTTGTTGCTCTTAGCTGCTGAATAAGATGGAATGACTGCAAGTGTAAAAATCAGAACAAAAAAACAGATTGCAATTCTAAGGATACTTTTTTTCATGTTTTACTCCCCCTCTTCTGTAATTTTACGAACCCAACTTCCCTATCTCTCTCCAATTTATGATATATAACATGTAATATGAAACGCATCAAGGGTTTTTCAGGCTTTTTGGGCTATTTACAAGTGTGTTGACCTTTTGCAGTCCGATGATTATATTAGGTAACCGGATAATATTGGAGGAGTGAAAATGAATTTTGCCTTTGAGCAGGGACCGATAAGGCCGCCCAGTGAGGCGAAAAGCCTTCTTGTCAGAGCTACAAGAAATTGTCCCTGGAACAAGTGTACCTTTTGCCATACTTACCGTGGAAGAAAGTTTGGGCTGAGGACTGTTGAAGAAATTAAAGAAGATATACAAAAGGCAAGGGATATAGCTGATCAGATAAGAGAGATGTCATGGGGAAATGGAGAGAGTGGAGAGGTTACAGAACCCGTATTGAGCACTATCTTTAGTAATGGCGAGCGTTTCGACGATAGTTTCAGGTCTGTTACTGCCTGGCTTTACTTCGGTGGTGAATCTGTATTTATCCAGGATGCAAACTCTATTATTATGAAGACTGATGACCTGGTTGAGGTACTTTCGTTCATCCGGGAGAAATTTCCAGGTGTGGAGAGGATTACCTCATACTGCCGTTCAAAAACCGCTTCCAGAAAATCTGTTGAAGAATTCAAGCGACTCCATAAGGCGGGTCTTTCCAGAATACATATTGGTATGGAGACCGGTTATGATCCCCTGCTGAAGTTTATCCGAAAAGGTGTTACAGCCGCTGAACATATTGAAGGCGGTAAGAGGATCAGGGCATCGGGTATCTCCCTTTCCGAGTATGTAATGCCAGGGCTTGGAGGTGACAGGTGGTCGAAGGAACATGCAGAGGAAACAGCAAAGGTATTGAATCAGATAAATCCTCAATTTATAAGGCTTAGGACACTCCAGGTGCGAAGGGATACTGACCTTTCTGAAATGATGAAGAAGGGAGAGTTCAGACCAATAGGGGATGAAGACATATTAAAAGAAACAGGATTGTTCATTAAAAACCTTGATGGTATTGAAAGTACAATTGTCAGTGATCATATATTAAATCTTCTGGAAGAGTTAGAGGGGACTCTTCCAGTGGATAAGGAAAGGCTTCTGACCATAATAGACAGATATTTCAGTCTGTCGGAGGAGGAGCGTGTCGTATACAGGCTGGGAAGGAGAAGGGGAATTTACAGGAAGCTCGACGATCTTTCGGATTTGGGGATGTATCATAGATTAAAAAATATCGTGGAAGAATATCGGGCAAAAGATCAGGGCCAGCTGGATAGGGATCTGTATAGTATTATGCATAACTACATTTAGTGTCCATCCAGAATTCCTTCCATATCATTCCTTGACCAAAATCTTTAAATATGGTACTATACGCAATTCAGTAAACAAAAATTAGTTAGGAGTAGCAATATGTTCAGTGTGGGAGATTTGGCAGTTTACCCTGCACAAGGTGTG
>JAYEGA010000032.1:0-3828 GCA_034658835.1 Thermodesulfobacteriota bacterium | reverse complement strand
TTCGATGAGAAGAAAATCATTCTCGATTTTTCCCACTGATAACTTTTTAAGACCCAGGTATTTACCTATGCCATGATCGGTATGGACAATAAAGTCCCCCTCCTTTAACTCCCCAAATGACTTAAGAAAATATCCCTCTCTGACCGGCCTTGCCTTTCTCCTTTTTTTCTTTTTCCCAAAAACTTCCTCTTCACTGACAACAACGAGCTTGGGACCTGGAAAATGAAACCCCTCGGTTATCTTACCATCTTTTAAGATCAGTCTTCCCTTGCCATCATGCCGTGCCAGTTCAGACAAGATGGGAACATATGACCGCGTAACAGGGAGGGAATATCCCATAAGCAGGTTGGACATTCTCTGAATCCCTTCTTCTCCACTGCACAGAAAAGACACAAGATTTCCACCATCCATCCATTCTCTGATCTTTTCCACGAGAGGGGACAGAATGCCATCTTCCATGCTCAATTCAGATGCTTCCTTCTTCAGCCCGGTATTGGTCTCAACATGAAATTTGACTGCAGAATCATTTTCACCATCAATGCCAATTTCAAATCCATCAACATATATCCTCTGAAGATCCTTAAAGCGTTGAAACAGATCCGCCATTGATACATGAAACATTTCCCTTCCCAGATAGAATTTATCTTCTCTTTCAGCCCTGAGTAGAAATCTATCTATATCATTTACAATTTTTTCTTCAGCATGTTCCATGGAGATAAAATCGTCAAAAATCACAACGCTATCCTCAGGAACATAATTAAAAATCGTATCAAGGCCATTATAAAACAGAGGTAAAAACAGCGGGTTGATCGAAGATGAAAGGTCATTTTTTATCATCTCGGCAATACGATTTCGCATGGTTCCGGAAATGCCCAGCTCACCTGCTCTCTTCTTCAAGTTTCTTACAGCCTGTCGCTGTATATCCCCTGACAGTATAAGCTCCCTCGCAGGGGTGAGAACAAACTCATCAATCTCTTTAGCAGATCTCTGCGAAACCGTATCAAATTCCCTGATCGACTCCAATTCATCTCCTATAAACAACATTCTCAAGGGCATAGCAGAAATTGGAGGAAAAATGTCAATTACATGACCCCTTACACTAAACTCTCCCTCCCCTTCCACCAGGGATACTCTTCTGTAACCCCCCTCATCCAGCTTCGCAGTAAAACTATCCCTTTCCAGGGTATCACCTATAGATATTGTCTCAACATAATTTTCAAGAATGTTTCTCGGAACAGCTCTTTGTAAAAGGGCAGAAAGCGGAATAACAAATACAGCAGGACTACCGGAAACCAATCTGAAAAGGGTTTCTATCCTCCTTGACTCCACATCCCTCTGGTAAGAAAGCATATCGGTTGACACTATTTCCCATGGTGGATAAAAGATAGCATTACCACCATCAAGGAAAAAAGAGACATCCCGATGTACATTCCTTGCTTCTCTTTCGGTGGAGCAAATTATAATTTGGGGTTTCTTTATGCTTTTAAAAAGCACTGTAAAAAGGAAGGACCTTGCCGAACCGTGAAGACCGCTAACCTTTAATTCGTTCTCTCCCTGGTTAATCTTCTCGATAACGGCATTAAAATCAGGATCAGATAGAAATTTTCTTTCATCTACAATTCTTCTCACCAAAAACAGTCACACTCCTGAAGTATTGAAAACATTCGGCTATCATCAACCGTCAGTCTTCAGCTCCGACCTCCAACATTCCGTTAAGGGCCTTTTTGGCCGGAGCTCGCACCTCTTCAGACACCTTGATTACATGTTTCATCTCCAAAAGCGAGTTTAAGATATCTTCAAGTGTAATGGATTTCATCGAATGACAGATGAGATTATCCGATGCAGAGATAAATTTCTTTCCCGGATTTTGTTTTTTTAGCTGATACATGATTCCTATCTCGGTACCGACAATGATTTCCCGGGCATCAGTTTCTCCGGCAAATCTGATAATTCCCTCAGTACTTCCGACGGAATCCGCTATGTCGAGCACCTCTGGAGCGCACTCAGGATGGGCGGCAAATTGCGCCTGTGGATACTTAGCCTTAACATTCTCTACCTCTTGTGGTGTGACAAAATTGTGAACCGAACAGTAACCATCCCATGGAATGATCTTCTTGTCGGTAAATCTGGAAGTGTAACGAGCAAGATTTCCATCGGGAACCATAAGAACCTTTTTGTAATTTTTAAGTGAATTGACCACCCGTACAGCATTGGCAGAGGTACAGCATATATCGCTGTGGGCTTTGATTTCGGCAGAAGAATTCACGTAGGTTACTACCCCGACATCCGGATTTTCTTTCTTTGCCTCTTTAAGCTGTGGAATGGTAATCATATCTGCAAGGGAACATCCCGCATCCAGCCTGGGGAGAAGCACGGTCTTATCAGGAGATATGATAGAAGCACTCTCCGCCATAAAGAGAACACCTGCAAAAACAATAATATCGGCATCCGTTCTGGAGGCCTCGATGCTCAAAGCCAGCGAATCACCCAGAATATCAGCAATCTCTTGAATCTCGTCCCGTTGATAATAATGAGCCAGAAGAACGGCGTTTCTCTCTTTTAGTAATTTTCTTATCTTTTTCTGTAACTCAAGGTGTCCCATTACTTTTACCGCCTGCTATAAATAGTAAACGATCAGAAACAGCCGCCAGTAAAATAGAGAAAAGCGGCTTACTGATAGCTGTATTTATCTATAACATCAATTATATTTATTCAAGGGAAAAACACCCACGTTCCATATTGACAAGAAAGATTTTTTAAGATAGCTTTCCTTTTTCCACCTCTCCCACCCAACCCCTCTCCCTTGAAGGTGGAGAGCAAGGTGGGGTGAAACCGAAAATACGTCATCGTAATTACGAAGGATTATCTATCATGACAACAGTTGAAGAAGCACTTAGCCGGATACTCGGTTCTATCACTCCCCTCAATCTGGAAAAAACCGATATACTGAACTCACTCGGAAGAGTCCTGGGTGAAGATATATACGCCGATATGGATATCCCCCCGAAAAACAATTCGGCAATGGACGGCTATGCGGTCCGCTGGGAAGAGACAGAGGGGGCCTCCAGGGAAAATCCAATTATTCTTAACGTTATTGAAGACATCCCGGCAGGACATGTCCCCCGGAAGATCGTCAATTCCGGTGAGACATCCAGGATAATGACCGGGGCTCATATACCACCCGGGGCCGACGCGGTCATGAGAGTGGAGGAGACCGAAAAAACCGGGACAAGGGTGAAAATATTTAGCGAGGCCGCAAGAGGACAGGACATAAGGTTTGCAGGCGAGGACGTCAAGGATGGTGAGCTTGTTATTTCATGCGGAACTGTCATAAGACCTGCAGAAATAGGTATGATGGCCTCCCTCGGCCGTTCCTTCATACATGTTTACCAGAGACCCATGGTGGCAATCCTGGCCACAGGTGACGAACTTGTCGATATAGATGAGAAAATATCACAGGGAAAGATCAGAAGCAGCAACAGCTATTCCATCGCTGCGCAGATCATAGATTGTGGCGGCATTCCCTTACAGATCGGTATAGCAAAAGATGTCAGAGATGACCTGATCGCAAAATTCAAGGCGGCGATGCGATGCGATATAATTATCACATCCGGTGGCGTATCAGTGGGAGATTATGACCTTGTGAAGGAAATCATGAAGGAAGTGGGAAACAGAATAGAGTTCTGGCAGGTGGCAATGAGACCCGGTAAACCCCTTGCCTATGGCGCTATCGAAGATATCCCTATCTTAGGACTCCCCGGTAATCCGGTGTCATCCATGATCTCGTTTGAACAGTTTGTAAGACCCTCAATATTGAAGATGATGGGG
>JAYEGA010000031.1:0-19580 GCA_034658835.1 Thermodesulfobacteriota bacterium | reverse complement strand
ATCGCCTCCAGTCTTTTAGGCGTTTCCGGATGATAAGAGCCTGTTTCATGTCTCAGATATCTATAATCTTTTACAATTCCTGTTTTTAAAGCCATCTGTCACCTCCATATTGCTTGATGTAAAATAGGTGGATATAGTTCGAAGTTTCTACCATACAACACTGTAAAAAGCAAAAATTTTGGGAAATGCCCTGCTGTTGCAAAAACCATTGACAAACATCGAAAACTATATATATTCCTTAACTCAAAGTTCCGAGTTCAAGGTTTTGTGTTCCGAGTTCAAATCGAGGCACGAAACTCAGAACTTTGAACTCGAAACCCAACGATAGAGGATGGTATCATGTTCGGCATAGGCATGCCTGAGATTTTAGTCATACTTGTTGTGGCACTGATTATCATAGGACCGAAAAAATTGCCTGACATTGCTAAGGCCTTAGGGAAAGGTTTGTCTGAATTCCGACGGGCTACAGATGATGTTAAGGAAACCCTCAATGTAGACGAACTCAAGGACGAAATAGATGACATGAAAGATTCACTTGTATATGGCAAAGATGAAGAAAAATCTCCCACGTCTGAAAAAGACGACAAAAAATAATAAAAAAATAGTTTCAAGTTTAAAGTTAAAACCTGAAACTTGAAACTTGAAACTTGAAACTTGAAAATGGACAACACTACAGAAGAGAAACAAGCATTCACTTCCCATCTGGAAGAGCTGAGAAAGAGATTTATATATAGTCTAATTGCGGTAGGTATCTGTTTTCTAATATGCTTCACCTTCAAGGAATGGCTATTCAAAATTCTTACCTTACCTCTTGTTGCCATACTCCCCGAAAATAGCTCCATGATATTTACCAGTCTCCCTGAGGCATTCTTCACTTATCTGAAGATATCCCTGTTTGGATCACTATTCCTTGCCAGCCCATTTGTCCTGTATCAGATATGGATGTTTATCTCTCCAGGGCTTTTCCCATCGGAGAAAAAACATGTTTTTCCTTTTGTCTTTTTTTCCACTATTTTCTTTGTTGGGGGATCTCTTTTTGCATATTTTATTGTCTTCCCTTTCGGGTTTAAATTCTTCGTTAGTTTCGCCACGGAATTTATCAAACCTATGCTTACCTTAAGGGAATTTCTCTCTTTCTCATGTAAACTTCTCCTTGCGTTCGGGATCATTTTCGAACTTCCCATCTTTATGTTTTTCATGGCCAAGATAGGTCTGGTAGACTCCAAGATGTTGTCCGCCAAGAGAAAATATGCCATACTACTTACTTTCGTTATTGCCGCACTGCTTACCCCTCCTGATATTGTCACCCAGATAATGATGGCCATACCGGTAATGCTGCTGTACGAAATAAGCATCTGGGTCGTAAAATTAGGAGAAAAAAAGGAGGGGAAAGTCACAACATAATGGACAACAAAACCTCCTCTCCCGTAAATATAGAAAAAAGGAGTGGCATCAGAAAGATTTCCATTTTCAAGAAAATTCTTCTTGGAATATTATTTCTTTTCATTATTCTTGCCCTGACTGGAAGTGGTTTCTTCTATATCGTAATAAGAGACCTGCCGAGCATCGCCTCCCTCAAGGATTACAGACCAAGCATAATCACCAGGGTTTATTCCGACAATGATAAACTAATAGACGAATTCTACCTGGAGGATCGAAAGGTTATCTCTATTGCGCAGACCCCCAAAGTCGTTATTCAGGCCTTTGTTGCTGCAGAAGATGCGCGATTTTTCCAGCACGAGGGGTTAGATCCACATGGTATAATCAGGGCTTTCTTCAAAAATCTGAAGGCCGGAAAAATCGTGCAGGGCGGAAGCACAATAACACAGCAAGTGGCCAAATCACTCTTTCTATCCCCTAAAAAAAGTTATATTAGAAAATTCAAAGAGGCAATTTTAGCATACAGGATAGACAAATATCTTAAAAAGTATGAAATTTTGAATCTCTATCTAAACCAGATCTACCTGGGACATGGCACATACGGAATAGAGGCCGCATCGCAAAGATATTTCGGAAAGAGCGCACGGGATCTCACACTCTCTGAGGCAGCTCTTTTAGCCGGTCTCCCTAAAGCCCCCAGCAGATATTCTCCCTTCTCCCACCCCAAGAGGGCACGCCGGAGACAGGCCTACACCCTGAGCAGAATGACCGAAGACGGATATATAACTGAAGAGGAAAAAGAACATGCGCTGAAAGCTCCTTTAGAACTCAAGCAATCGAAACAAGAGGAGAAAATAGCACCCTACTTTACCGAAAATATCCGCAGGTACATTCAGACCAAGTATGGGAGCAATGTTCTCTATCGAGAAGGGCTCGATGTCTATACCACCCTGAATATAGAGATGCAAAAGGCCGCCCGGGCAGCTGTGGACAGGGGCCTACGAGAGTTAGACAAGAGACAGGGATACAGAGGTCCTCTACAGAGAATACCGATGGAGGAATTTGATTCCTTCCTGGGAAAAATGGACGACAGGATAGAAAAGGGCTGTATCGTGAAGGCCCTCGTAGTAAATATTGACAGTGAGAAAAAAATTGTACGATTAAGAATCGGCGAATATAGTAGTACCATGACCTTAAAGGATATGTCCTGGGCAAGGATACCAGATCCGGATGTGGCTTCAGGCAGCGTCAAGATCAGAAATCCTGCAGATGTCCTGAATGTCGGTGACGTAGTGGAAGCAAGAATTATCGAAATATCAGAAACCGAAGAAACACAATTGAAACTGGCCCTGGAACAGGAACCTGCCGTGCAGGGATCACTCCTGTGTATGGATGTGAAGACAGGTGAAATAAAGGCCATGGTAGGAGGAAGAGATTTCAAAAAAAGTGAATTCAATCGCGCGACGCAGGCAAAAAGACAGCCTGGTTCTGCGTTTAAACCATTTATCTATACAGCCGCCTTCGACAAAGGGTTGACACCTTCTACCATCATTATGGATTCCCCGATTATATTTAAAGACACACTGAAAGACAGTCTCTGGAAACCACGAAATTATGAAGAGAAATTTTATGGACCTACAACCTTGAGAACTGCTCTCGTCCATTCAAGAAACCTTGTAACGATAAAAACTCTCAAGGATATAGGAATAAATTACGCCGCAGACTATGTTACCAATATGGGAATAAGCTCCCCCCTCACAAGAGATCTTTCAATGGCGCTGGGAACTTCAGTAACTACCCTTCTGGAAATGGTAGGGGCATACGGCGTCTTAGCCAACCAGGGGAAAAAGGTAGAACCGTATTACATCAAAAAAATTATTGATAGAACCGGTCATGTCTTTGAAGAAAACCTGCCCAAAACGGAGCAAGTCATAGATCCCAGAATTGCATGCATCACAACCAACCTCCTTCAGGGTGTGGTTCAAAACGGTACGGGATGGAGGGTGAAGGCCCTCAAACGGCCAGTAGCAGGCAAGACAGGAACAACAAACGACCTGAAGGATGCCTGGTTCATCGGATTTACTCCTTCCATTGCATGCGGAGTATGGGTCGGTTTTGACGAAGAGACTCCAATGGGAAAACATGAAACCGGCTCCAGAGCAGCAAGTCCTATCTGGCTCTATTTTATGAAAAAGACTCTTGAAGAAATACCTGTTGAGTTCTTCTCTGTTCCTGAAGGGGTTATATTCGTCAGGGTAGATCCTAAAACAGGCCTTCTGGCAAAACCTGATTCCAAAAGATCCGTTTTTGCATGTTTTCTTGAGGGAACTGCCCCTACCGAATATACGCCGGAGGATGAAGATCAGGAAAAAGAGGAGTTTTTCAAATACGATATGGATATTCCCCCTAATAACCCGTGATTGAAAATTTTCCTTGACAAAACATTTTTTTTAAATATTATTGAACATATAAAGTGTGAGGGAAGTTTCATGATTCATCAAAACCTTATGAGCAGCATCGTAATAGTTAGCGTAGTAATTGTAGCAAGGGGGTCCGCTGCTCGGGTTCTTTGATGGTTTATAACAGGAATTTCGAGCCGCGGGCCCCATTTGCTCGCGGCTTTTTTTATCTACCCAAAAAGCCGCATCTCGTACGAGGTTGCGGTTTTTTTCTGAAAAAGATACATAGGAGGTGTTCAAATGAAATTAACAGGATCACAAATCTTCGTCAAAACCTTACGAGAAGAGAAGGTTGACGCGATTTTTGGATATCCGGGAGGCGCAGTTCTCGACATTTATGATGAATTTCATAAAAGTAACGTCAACCACATTCTGTCCCGCCATGAGCAGGGTGCGGTACATGCAGCAGACGGATATGCCAGGGCTTCCGGTAAAGTAGGCGTTTGCGTCGTCACTTCAGGACCAGGCGCTACCAATACCGTAACCGGTATCGCTACCGCATATATGGACTCCATACCAATCGTGGTCTTTACCGGCCAGGTCCCCACTCCCTTCATCGGTACTGATGCCTTTCAGGAAGCTGATATTACTGGTATTACAAGACCCTGCACCAAACACAATTTTCTGGTCAGACATGTTTCCGACCTGGCCAGAACAATCAAAGAGGCCTTTCATATCGCTCGTTCGGGACGTCCGGGGCCGGTATTGGTAGACCTCCCCAAAGATGTCATGCAAGCTGTAACAGACTATAAAGCTTTACCCGAAGTAAGTTTAACCGCTCCTACATACAAGACTGCATTAAAAAGAATACCTGCTGTTTTCGACCTGATAAGTAAGGCCAAAAAACCCATTATTCTCTCGGGAGGAGGTGTCATTCTTGGCAAGGCATCGAATGAACTTAGAGAATTTGTACAAAATGTCAAGATTCCCATAACCTCTACCCTTGTCGGTTTGGGGGCATTCCCGGGAACTGATCCCTTATGGCTCGGCATGTTAGGCATGCACGGTACTTATTATGCCAATATGGCGATAAGCAATTGCGATCTTATGATTGCAATAGGAGTCCGGTTTGATGATCGTATAACAAGTAAGATTGATTCCTTTGCCCCCGATGCAAAGATTATTCACATCGACATTGATCCTGCATCTGTCGATAAAAATGTTACGGCAGACATATCTATTGTGAGCGACTGTAAAGATGCTTTACAGCTTATAAATAAATTGATAAGAGACGAGCAGTTTGCTATTCCACAATATGATGACTGGTTGAATCAAATAGCTCAATGGAAGACTGACGGACCACTAACATATTGTTACGATGACAAAGTCATCAAATCTCAGTTTGTAATCGAAAAACTGTACGAACTCACGCGGGGCGATGCAATTATCACAACTGAAGTGGGCCAGAATCAAATGTGGGCGGCTCAGTTCTACAAATTCGACCACCCCAATACATTTCTTTCTTCAGGGGGTCTGGGTACTATGGGTTATGGGTTTCCCGCTGCAATTGGTGCACAGGTTGCATTCCCCGATAAACTGGTCGTGGATGTTGCCGGGGATGGGAGTATACAAATGAATATCCAGGAGTTGGCCACAGCTGTGCAATATAACCTCCCGGTTAAAATTGTGCTCTTGAACAACGGATATCTGGGCATGGTTCGCCAGTGGCAGGAACTTTTTTATGAAAAACGCTACTCGCAAACTGATATGTCTTTTTCGCCGGATTTCGTAAAGCTGGCTGAGGCCTATGGCGCTCTTGGGTTAAGAGCCACCAGGCCGGAGGAAGTGGAATCCGTACTCAAACAAGGCCTGTTTACTCCCAAAACAGTTATAATGGATTTTCATGTATCACGTGAAGAAGGTGTTTACCCCATGGTAAAGCCCGGGACATCCATAGCTGAAATGGACCTGGGACGGGAAATGATAAACTGAAATTAAGTGCCTAAAGTTAAAGAATGCGCCTTCAGCGCAGCCTGTTTTAAAATTGACCGCGCCGAAGGCGTGTACATTAACTTTAGCTCACTTTAGGCACTTAATTAAACAGAAAGGCAAGGTTAAAACATGGAAGAAAAAGCACACATAATTTCATTACTGGTCAACAACAAACCGGATGTTCTTGCCAGGGTCTCGGGCACATTAGGCGGACGTGGCTATAATATAGAAAGTCTCTGTGTGAACGTCACTGCGAATCCTGAAATATCAAAAATTATCCTGACAACGATAGGAGATAAATCCACTATTATAAAAATCGAAAAACAGATGGATAAATTAATTGATGTTCGTAAGGTTTCTGATTTAACAGAGGCAACTTCCGTTCAGAGAGAACTGGTCCTGATCAGGATGAAAGTTACAGAAGAAAACAAATCGAAAATAACGGAAATTATCGACACTTTTAAATTCAGGGTTATAATTATGGAGTCAGATTACTGCATCCTGGAAGTAACAGGAACGCCTGACAGAATTGAGAATGCACTGACTCACCTCAAACCGGTGGGTATAGAAGACATTGCCAGAACAGGAACAATCGCACTGGGAAAAAATAAATAAAAAGGAGTGACAATAATATGGCAAAGATTGATTTTGGCGGCAGTATGGAAGAAGTGATAACTTCGGAAGAGTTTACCATAGAAAAAGCAAGAGAAATCCTGGCAAATGAAACAGTTGCTGTCCTTGGATATGGCGTTCAAGGTCCCGCACAGTCCTTGAACATGAAAGACAACGGCATAAATGTTATTGTGGGCCAGTGGGAACAAGACAAAGTGTTCTGGGACAAAGCGGTAAATGACGGTTTTAAACCGGGAGAGACCCTGTTCTCACTGGAAGAAGCAGCAGAAAGAGGAACGATTATCGCCATGTTGATTTCTGATGCTGCACAGATGGCTGTCTGGCCGAAGATCAAGGAACATCTAAAAGAAGGTGACGCTCTTTATTTTTCCCACGGTTTTTCCATTGTATACAAGGATCAGACAAAAGTTATACCTCCGGACAATATTGACGTGATTATGGTGGCACCTAAAGGCTCCGGAACTACAGTAAGGTCAAATTTCCTTGAGGGAAGCGGAATAAATTCCAGTTATGCCGTTTTTCAGGATTATACCGGAAGGGCTGAAGAGAGAACACTGGCCATTGGAATAGCTGTCGGGTCCGGGTATCTCTTTCCGACAACCTTTACGAAAGAAGTTCATAGTGATCTTACCGGTGAGCGAGGTGTGCTGATGGGATGTCTGGCAGGCGTTATGGAAGCCCAGTACAATGTGCTTCGCAAACACGGTCACAGTCCAAGTGAAGCCTTTAACGAGACAGTTGAGGAGCTTACCCAGAGCCTGATACGCCTGGTAGGTGAAAATGGCATGGACTGGATGTACGCCAACTGCAGCGCCACTGCCCAGCGTGGAGCACTCGATTGGAAGCCGAAGTTCAGGGATGCTGTAGTTCCCGTATTTGATGAACTTTACGAAAGAGTGGTCTCTGGTGAAGAGACAAGGATTGTTCTGGAAGCAAACAGCAGGCCTGATTACATGAAAGGACTTCAAAAAGAACTGGGGGAGATACGAAATTCTGAAATGTGGAGAGCTGGGACCGCTGTTCGTGCCCTCAGACCGGAAAAAAGGGGAAAGAAGTAAGAGAAGCAATCAGCGATCAGCCATTAGCTTTCAGCAAAATACAAAATTAGGCGGAAGACTGCTCCATTTGTTTTGCTGATGGCTTAATGCTGACCGCTAAACGCTAAACGCTTATAAAGGAGGAATTAATGCGAAGTGACCTGATGAAAAAAGGCATGGAAAGAGCACCTCACCGATCTTTGTTCAAGGCTATGGGATACACAGATGAGGAGCTTTCACGGCCCATGATCGGTGTTGTAAATTCAGCAAACGAGATCATACCCGGCCATGTCCACCTTGACACGATCACAGAAGATGCCAAGGCAGGAATTCGAATGGCGGGAGGAACACCGGTAGCATTCCCCACCATTGGTGTATGCGACGGCATAGCCATGGGTCACACAGGGATGAAATATTCCCTTGCCAGCAGAGAATTAATCGCCGATTCCATTGAGATAATGGCAACGGCACATCCTTTTGACGGCCTGTTAATGGTTACCAACTGCGACAAGATCGTACCGGGAATGCTCATGGTGGCTCTTCGTTTGAATATTCCTGCCATCGTTGTCAGTGGAGGTCCAATGTTAGCCGGTCATCTGGATGGTGAAACGGTGGATCTGATCACTGTCTTTGAAGGAGTAGGGAAAGTAAAATCCGGTAAAATGACAAAAAAAACATTGAAGGCTATTGAGGACTGTGCCTGTCCGGGCTGTGGTTCATGTTCCGGGATGTTTACGGCAAATTCCATGAACTGCGTAACCGAAGCCCTCGGTCTCGGTCTCCCTGGAAATGGAACTATTCCCGCCATTGATGCGGCCCGCAGACGCCTTGCCAAAAAAGCGGGCATGCAGATTATGAATCTCGTCAAAAAGGACATCCGGCCAAGAGATATTGCTACACTGGATGCCTTCAAAAATGCCATTGCCGTGGATATGGCTCTTGGCTGTTCCACCAACACGGTCCTCCATATTCCCGCTGTTGCCCACGAAGCAGGAATAACCCTGGATCTTGAACTGTTCAACGAAATCAGCAAAAAAACGGCAAATGTCTGCTACCTCAGTCCTGCGGGGCCTCACCATCTTGAAGACCTTGACATGGCAGGAGGAATTCAGAGTGTTATGAAAGAAATCAGCAAATTGGGTGTCATCCATCTTGAATCCTTAACGGTTACAGGAAAGACGGTGGGCGACAACTTAAAAGGTGTTAAGGTCAAAAACCGTGATGTTATACGATCTATCGAAGATCCATACAGTAAGGAGGGTGGCATAGCCATACTGAGGGGAAATCTCGCTCCCGATGGCGGTGTGGTCAAACAATCGGCTGTATCTCCTGGTATGATGGTCAATGAAGGTCGTGCCCGCGTATTCGACTCTGAAGAGGACGCAATTGACGCAATTCTGGGAGGCAAAATTAATCCCGGTGACATCGTAGTTATCCGCTACGAAGGCCCGAAAGGCGGACCAGGAATGAGAGAGATGCTCTCACCCACATCGGCAATCGTCGGCATGGGTCTTGACACGTCGGTTGCACTCATAACCGACGGCAGATTCAGCGGGGGCACAAAGGGCGCCGCCATAGGACACATATCCCCGGAGGCCGCCGAGGGTGGACCTATAGGCCTGATAAAGGAAGGGGATATTATCGCTATAGATATCCCGAAGAAAAACATTGCCCTCAAAGTCAGCCAGGAAGAACTGGACAAAAGGAAAAAAGACTTCAAACCCCGTTCACCGGCGATAACGAGCGGGTATCTCGGCAGATATGCCAAACTGGTTACATCGGCAAGTACCGGGGCCATTTTTAAAGAATAGAAAGCTTTGCAGAACCATCACAAAATCTCTCGAATAGCCAATGAAAAAACTTTTCCTCTTCGATTTTGACGGAGTTGTTGTCGACTCGTTAGAACTATACGAAAAAGCTGTTAACCTGTGTCTGGAAAAAATCGGAAGCCCGATTATAAGGGATCATGCCGACTTTCTGGCACTTTTTGAGGAGAATTTTTACGATACCATCCGCAAAAAAGGGGTTAATGTTACAGAATTTATCAAAATGTCGGCATCCATCGCACCGACATTAGATTATACCCAGGTTTCTCCATATTATGATCTGGCACCCGTTCTGGAAAAACTTAAAAATAACAACTTTCTGGTCATTGTTTCATCCAACTCGAACTACGCCATAAATTTGATGCTCTCAAAGTATAAATTTGACCATTATTTCAAAGATATCATGGGATATGAACTTACATTCAGCAAAAGCGAAAAAATTATCCTGGCCATGAATAAGCTAAAAGTTGAAAAGGGAAAAACATACTATATAGGAGACACAACAGGGGATATCAAAGAAGCAAAGGAGGCAAGGGTCAAAACTGTTGCGGTAACCTGGGGATGGCACTCAAGGGAGAAACTGGAATTAATTAACCCGGATTATATTATTGACACTCCCGCGGAACTTCTGCGAATTTAAAAATGCACAGTACTCGCATTCCCAGCAGAAAGCTTTCGGAGTCTCGATAAATCAAATTTACAAAGAATAAAAGGACTTGACAATCATTGAATTGTTCTATAATATATATCTACATTTTTGAAATGGGAAAGATTATGAAGTTCACAGAGATTATTCGTCAAACAGCAATAGCAGCAGCCAGGGCTAAAATGCCCGTGGCTTGTTGTGAACTGTAACCATTGACAACATAGAACTTCTCAGGCCATGGGCAAAACAGATTAAGATACTGTCCATGGCCTTTTTATATTTATCAAAGGCCCTGGACAGCAATTATACAGGGCTTTTCTTTTATGTCATTCAGATTGCAAACTTATAAACTCTACGGGAGATATCAATTATGAAAACAACAGAAAACTCTATAAAATTGTCTAACAGGATGAATCTCCTGCCCCCTTATCTCTTCGGCAAAATTAACAAGGTTAAACTGGAAAAAAGGAGAGCGGGGATAGATATCATAGATCTGGCCATGGGGAACCCCAGTGATCCAACTCCCCAGCCGGTCATAGATAAGCTACGTGAAGCCGTCCAGGATCCACGAACCCACCGTTATTCAGTAGCGGCAGGCATATACAACTTCCGCAAAGAGCTCACGAAATATTATGAAAAACATTATCAAGTCTCTCTAAACCCGGATGATGAAGTGTTATGTACAATAGGTTCAAAGGAAGGTGTTTCACATCTTTCCCTGGCACTGCTGGGTCCCGGGGATACGGCCCTTGTCCCAGTCCCCGCCTTTCCCGTACATGTCTACTCCGTTGTTATTGCCGGTGGTAACGTCATACATGTTCCCATTGTAGAAGATGAAGTGTTTCTGAAAACAGTTGATCATTTATGCAAAACAACCTTACCAAAACCCAAGGTACTCTTTCTCAATTACCCGCACAATCCTACCACAAAGACGGTGGAGATAGGATTTTTTGAGGAGATTGTTAAGATGGCAAAGAAGAACAACCTGATTGTTGTTCATGACTTTGCCTACGGCAGGGTAACCTTTGACGGCTACAGGGCACCAAGTCTTCTCCAGGTAAAAGGGGCAAAAGATGTCGGGATAGAATTTGGAACCATGTCTAAATCCTACAATATGGCCGGATGGCGGGTCGGCTACTGTGCGGGAAACCCAACCATCGTAGGCGCCCTGGAAAAAATAAAAGGTTATTATGATTACGGTTTGTTCCAGGCCATTCAGATCGCATCCATCATAGCCTTAAGGGATTGTGAAGACTTTATAGATACTCAAGTCTCTATCTACGAAGGGAGGCGCGATGTACTTTGCGATGGGCTCAATAATATTGGATGGAATGTAGAGAAACCAAAGGCTTCGATGTTTGTCTGGACACAGATACCCGAACAATTTAAAAAAATGGGCTCACTCAATTTCGCCATCAAGCTCATGGAGGAAGCAGAAGTCGCTGTTTCCCCCGGTATCGGTTTCGGAAATGAGGGTGAAGGATACCTGCGGATAGCTCTGGTTGAAAATGAAAACCGAATCAGACAGGCGGTAAGACAGATAAAAAGGGTATTAAATGGGAAAAACAACAAAAATATTGCCTGAAAGGTGAGCCCCCATCGCTCAGCTTCAAGAATAAGGGAATAAAGGGGACAAATAAATTTGTCCCCTTTATTCTTATGTATCTCAACCAATCATGGTCTTGCCCTTGACATACAGAAAGGTGATAAATATATTACTGTCAAAGGTTGAAGGTTCTGTGCTGAATTTTTCCGTGAAACCATCAAGTTTATGAGGAATATGGAAGATCACATCATAAAAATATTTAAAGAAAGCAGCCAACTCAAAGAGGTCTTTGTTAACGAAAACCTTCTTGGAATTGTAAAGGTTATTGAAGCTATAACTGAAGCTCTAAAGGGGGGAAACAAAATACTCCTCTTTGGAAATGGAGGAAGCGCTGCTGATGCCCAGCATCTGGCGGCAGAATTTGTAAACAGATTTGTGATAGAAAGACCTCCACTTCCCGCCATTGCTCTTAATACTGATACTTCTGTAATAACAAGTATCGGCAACGATTATGACTTTTCAGAAATCTTCGACAAGCAGATAAGGGCGATAGGAAAACCTGGAGATGTAGCTTGGGGTATAAGCACCAGCGGCAATTCTCCCAATATTGTAAAAGCCCTGGAGACTGCAAAACAAATGAACCTGATTACAGTTGGCTTTACCGGAAGGGGTGGAGGCAACATCATTAAAATAGTTGATTATTCCTTGAACGTTTCTTCGAATAGTGTCCCTCGAATTCAAGAAGTTCATATTACAGCGGGACATGCCATCTGCGAAATGGTGGACTACAAGTTGTTTCAAAAACCGGACAGTAAATAGCGACGACCATCGAAGGAAGGGATAACCAAAGTAGCATGGAAAAGAAATCAGGGGGAAAAAGCAGCAAGAAAAAGGATATCAAAGACAAGGTAAAAATTGATCTTATAGAAAAGCCCACAGAAGAGGACACCAAAAACCTTCCGGCAAAGCTTGAGGAAAAAGAGAAAGAGGCGGCCGAAAATTACGACAAGTTCTTACGCGCGTCCGCGGAACTTGATAATTACAAGAAGCGTGTCACAAGGGAGCGGACAGACCTTATCAAATACGGCAATGAAAGCCTCATCAAAGACATGCTGCTGATAATAGACAGTCTGGACAGGGCGCTGGAACACGCCGGCAACTCGGAGGATTTTGACGCCTTCATAAAGGGACTTATGCTCGTTCAGGAACAATTTCTCGGCTGTTTGGAGAAACACGGCGTAGCAAAGGTTCAGTCAACGGGAATGAATTTTGATCCCAATGTGCATGAGGCAGTGCTGCAGGTAGAGAGTGAAAATCATGAAGAAAACAATATCGTGGAAGAATTTGAAAAGGGATATCTTTTGAACGGGAGGCTGTTAAGACCAGCCAGGGTTTCCGTTTCGAAAAGTATTAAAAAAAGAGAATAGTTCAATTAGTTTCATTCGTTTCATTGGTTAACTAATAGAACCAATTAAACCAATAGAACATATTTATTCAGATATTAAGGAGGTTTTATTCAAAATGGGAAAAATAATAGGCATCGACTTAGGAACTACAAATTCGTGTGTTTCCCTAATGGAAGGGGGAGATCCGGTTGTAATAACCAATCAGGAGGGAAACAGGACGACACCTTCTACAGTTGCCTTTACCGACAGTGACGAGAGGCTGGTGGGACAAACTGCCAAGAGGCAAGCGATAACCAATCCTGAAAATACCGTTTATGCCATAAAGAGACTCATCGGAAGAAAGTTTTCCACCAAAGAGGTTCAGCATGACATAACTATCAGTCCCTTCAAGATTACCAAGGCTACAAATGGAGATGCACAGGTTACCATAAAGGGTAAAAATTACAGTACACCAGAAATATCTTCAATGATTCTGGCGAAGATGAAACAGACTGCCGAAGATTATCTGGGTGAAAAGGTTACTGATGCAGTGATCACTGTACCTGCATATTTTAACGATTCTCAGAGGCAGGCAACAAAGGATGCAGGAAAGGTTGCCGGACTAAATGTCCTGAGGATTATCAACGAACCGACCGCAGCATCTCTTGCTTACGGCCTTGATAAGAAAAAGGATGAAAAGATCGCAGTATTTGACCTTGGTGGAGGAACTTTTGACATATCCATCCTGGAGTTAGGAGACGGTGTCTTTGAAGTCAAAGCAACCAACGGGAATACGCACCTGGGAGGAGAAGACTTTGACCAGAATGTGATAGATTATCTGGCGGATGAATTCAAGAAAGATCAGGGTATAGATTTAAGAAATGACAAAATGGCCCTTCAGCGGATCAAGGAAGCGGCAGAAAAGGCGAAGATGGAACTTTCCACCTCGATGGAAACCGACGTTAATCTTCCCTTTATTACCGCTGATGCATCAGGTCCCAAACATTTAAACATAAAGCTTACCAGGGCTAAACTGGAAATGCTGGTAGAGGACCTGGTAGAAAAAGTGGAAGTCCCATGCAAAACTGCTCTCAAAGATGCCGGGCTCACAACCAAAGACATAGATGAGGTTATCCTGGTTGGGGGCATGACCAGAATGCCGGCAGTTCAGCAGAAGGTTAAGCAGCTATTCGGAAAAGAACCTAACAAGGGAGTCAACCCCGATGAAGTCGTCGCCATAGGAGCTGCGATTCAGGCAGGAGTGTTGGCCGGTGATGTTAAAGATGTGCTCCTGTTAGACGTAACACCTCTATCCCTGGGAATAGAGACATTGGGCGGTGTTATGACCAGGTTGATTGACAAGAATACTACAATCCCTACGAAGAAAAGCCAGACATTTTCTACCGCCGCGGATAATCAGCCTGCCGTAAGCATCCATGTGCTCCAGGGGGAGCGCTCCATGGCGGCAGACAACAGGACCCTGGGCAGATTTGAACTGGTAGGTATTCCCCCAGCACCGAGAGGTATGCCCCAGATAGATGTTGCATTTGATATCGATGCCAACGGTATCGTTAATGTTTCCGCCAAGGATATGGGAACAGGAAAGGAACAGAGTATCAAGATTACCTCTTCGAGCGGTCTCTCTGAAGAAGAAATAAATAATTTAGTAAAAGAGGCTGAGACGCATGCTGAGGAGGATAAAAACAAGAAAGACTTGATCGAGGTCAAAAATCAGGCTGATTCTCTGGTTTACAGTGTTGAAAAAAACCTCAAAGAGTTTGGAGATAAGATAGAAGCAGCAGAAAAGACAACAATCGAAGAGACCATTGCCAAAGTCAAGACGGCCATAGAGGGTGATGATATCGATGCCATCAAGGCTGCCCAGGAAGAGCTGACCCAGGCATCCCATAAACTTGCCGAGGCCATGTATGCCAAAACGGCAGAAGAACAGGCCGGGGCAGAAGCAGACTCAACCGCCGGCCCGGAAGAAGAAGGAAAAGCGGAACCCGAAAAGAAAGATGATGATGTTGTGGATGCGGATTTTGAAGAGGTAAAGTAACGTCAGCTACCAGCAAGCAGTCGTCAGTTTTGATCTGAATGCTTGTTAAATAAATGCCCGAAAGACATAATATTTGACTTTCGGGCATTTTTATTTTAGTTTAACTATAGGAAATATTTAATACGAATCTGCATTCAAAGACGATCCTGTCGGGCGAGACGCCCGACCTGCCGTTGATGGTAGGACAGGCGTCTTGATTTCAAACAGTGAGGATTTCCAAATGGCAACTCGATTTTCCAAAATTATTGCTACTTTGATCCTCCTTCTCTTAATTTGCACCCTCGTTTCCCCTCCTCTTCTAATGGGATCCCCTCTCTCCGATTCGGACTGCCGTGTAGTACTGCTCAAAAACAGGGATTATTTTCCAGCTCTGATAAAGGCAATGGGCAACGCCAAGAAAGAAATTGTCATGTCCTTCTTTTTATTCAAGACAAACGGTTACAGGAAAAATTATCCTGATAGACTCCTCAATAATCTGATTCGGGCAGCCGAAAGAGGAATTAAGGTAAAGATTCTTCTCGAAATAGGGAAAAAATCAAACTCACTAATAAACAAAAATAATATGGAAACGGCAAAAAGGTTGAAAAATGGAGGAGTTGACGTTTATTTTGATTCCCTGCATACTAAAACCCATACAAAGGTGGTTGTAATTGATAGAAGGTATACCTTTTTGGGAAGCCATAATCTGACCAACTCTGCACTGAAATACAACAACGAGCTTTCAATATTAATAGATTCTCCGAAGGTGGCCAGGGAGGCGCTTAACTACATAAATTCACTGTATAGATAGTTCCGGGTTCAGAGGAGAAAAACTTGATTTTAACAAGGTGGCTTAAGATATTAGTGGTCTGTTGCTTTATCTTTGCCCTGCTCGTAGCGGGGTGTGCCAGGATACCTTTAGTTGAAAAAGAAAAATTGTTGATACCACCTGAGGTTTCTAAGGAATTTCGTTTCACATTCAACAATGCTGAGAAGGCATTCAATGCAGGAATGTTAGATGAAGCACTGAGTCTCTATGGAGTAATTCTGAAACAGTATCCTCCGGAAGACCTAATAGCATGGACTTATTTCAAGATCGGCGAGATATATATTCTCAAAGGGAAATTTGAGGAAGCCGTTAAAAATTTCGATGCAATAGTAAAAAGATTTCCAGAAAATTCACTCTACAATGAGGCTCGCTACCAACTCGCTTTCTGTTACTCCAGGCTGGGAAGGTATGATGTTTCCCTCAAAATCACAGAAAGACTTCTGAAGGAAAAGACTTCACCCTACCAAAGAGCCCGAATTCTGACGCTTGTCGGTGACAATTTTGTCGGACTGGGAAAACCCTATGATGCCTTCATATACTATACAAAAGCACTCAAAAAAAGACCCTGTCCAATTCTCACAGATGATATAAAAAAGAAGGTTGTAGAAGTTATCGATGAGAGGTTATCCCTGGACCAGCTTGAGAGTATATGCCAATCTCACTGGTATGGATACCCCTCAGGATATATCCTCTTTGCCATGGCCAGGACTCATTATCAAAACAGGAATATCGGAAAAGCGGAGAAATATATCAACAAATTTCTCTTTTATAACGGAGACCGCCACCCATGCTTCGAAAAAGCTAAAAAGTTCCATCAAAGGCTAAAAGAGATTGAAATAGTAGATCACCATGCCATAGGGTGCATTCTACCTCTCACCGGAAGATATGCCCACTATGGAAACAAAGCGTTAGAAGCTATTATTCTTGCAACCGGAATATTCGATCCTGAGAAAAAAAATCCGATAAAACTTATTATTGAAGACTCTAAAAGTGATCCAGATACAGCCAGAGAAGCGGTGGTCAAATTAGTCAAACAAGATAAGGTAATTGGTATCTTAGGTCCTCTTGGAAGCGCAACTGCTCTCGAGGCTGCCAGGGAAGCCCAAAAACTGAACGTTCCGATATTGACACTGACACAGAGTGAAGGAATAACCAAACTTGGAGATTATGTATTCCGGGATTTCCTGACCGGTCTGATGCAGGTATGTACCCTTGTGAAGTATTCTATTCAAAACCTCGGGATGACCAGATTTGCCATACTCTACCCAACAGATAACTATGGTATTGAAATGATGAACCTGTTCTGGGATGAGGTGCTGCGCTGGGGGGGAGAAATCAGAGGTGTGGAGTCATATAACAGCAAACAGACAGATTTCGGCAGAGAGATCAAATCATTAACCGGTCTCAATTTTATGGAAAGTGAGGAGAAATCAAAGGAAAAACCGGAACCGATAATCGGTTTCGATGCCCTTTTTATTCCTGACTCACATTCCAGGGTAAGGATGATAGTCCCTCAACTGGCCTTTTATGATGTAACAGGAATTCAACTGCTGGGTACCAATAGCTGGAATTCCCTACAGCTTCTCGAGGGGGAGAGTAAATACCTCGAGGGAGCCATTTTCGTCGATGGTTTCTTCCAGGACAGTTTTTATCCTGATGTCAGAAATTTCATCGATAATTTTTATGTTGTCTATGGCAGGGAACCTGATGATTTAGAGGCCCTGATATACGATGCGGCCAGTATTATGGTAAGCGCTTTGAATAAAAATAATGTCGAGATAAGAGACGATCTGAAAGACAATCTTTTAAACTTAAAAAATTATCCCGGAATTACAGGAAAAACATCCTTTTCAGAAACGGGAGAAGTAGAAAAGTCTCTCTTTGTTCTCATGGTGAAAGGGAAAAATTTTGTTCAGATCAATTAATTTAAAGGAGGAAAAGGTTATGAAAGAACAATCTATATTCTGGGGGGTCCTGGTCATATGTCTTGTCGGTTTGTTTTTAGTGGGTGGTGTTTTCTATAATGGAACGATTGGGATTTTTTCTGGTGGAATTGCCTTTTGTCAGGAAGAGCCGGCGGAAGAAGAAGAAGAAACTCTTCAGACGCGCCCGCGCCCCGATACCAGACCAAATCCGATGCTCAAAGGTAAAAGTTCACAGAAGGTCCAGGCCGATGGATCCGGGGGTGGAAATGTCGCTACTGGTGCTGGAATGAAACCTGCGGGTTCTATGCAGCAGATGCGACCTACGATGCCCGCACAGCAGATGCGACCTACAATGCCCGCACAGCAGATGCGACCTACAGCGCCCATGCATAAATAACCGCCGCGATTCGAAATTCCTATTGATTCACACATCACTACCCTCTCTCGATGGGGAGGGTAGTGAGTGATTTCAGGTATTTTTTATGAACAGGCTGGCATGTGTCTTCCTTGCTGAAAAAGAATCCAAAGCTGAAGGCCATGTTTTAGACGGCAGGTGTCAACCCGTAGTACCTGTCCAGCAACTGCACAAGATTTAAGGATTCAGTAGAAATTTTATGTCTTTGTAATCCTTCCTTAAACTGCATTACACATCCCGGACAGATGGAAGTGATACAATCCGGTTTTAACTCTCTTATGGATGTAACCTTAAGATCAAAAATCTTTTTCGATTTTTCCGCATGCAAAAAAGTATAACCACCTGCCCCACCGCAGCAGCCTTCCTCCATCTCTACAACTTCTCTTACGATTTTCTTTAAAATCTCTCTTGGCTGTTTGGTAACTCCCGCTACAACCAGGTGGCATGAATCATGATAGGCCACTCTCAAATTAAGTTTATCCTGCAGTCCAAGTTCAAGTTTTTCGGAGTATTTCATCAGAAATTCACTGATATCATAAGATATACTGGAGATAAACGCTGCCTTTTCACGGTATTCCCTGTCATCTTCAAAAAGATGAACATAGTCTTTTAACCTCTCCGTACACGAACCGCAGGTGGATACAATTGCTGCACCCCCCGAGCTTTTAAAATTATCCAGAATCCTGCGCGCATTATCGAGGGCCTCTTTTTCGTAACCGTAATAACTCATTGGAAGGCCGCAACACCCCTGTCGGGGAATAACTACCTCAAAACGATTTTTCTGAAGCACCCGGATGGTGGCTTCTACTACTCCATCATCCACTACCATGCTTCCACATCCGATAAACAGAGCGACTTTCATCCTCGCATTTTTTACCGGCACTATCAATTTTTTAGCCCTTCCCTCTATATCGTCTCTTCTCAGATCAGGAAGATACCGGTCTTTATCCCAACGGGACCACTTTAAAGAATCATTATAGAGAAAAGGGATATGTCCCATTAAACGCCGCACAAAAGCATTATCATAAAGGGGTTTTGTTACGGCCATTATTCTGGCAAGTTTCTTGAATTTTTCAAAATCATAGGTCATAAGCTGGATAAGCCATCCGGTATTAGAAAAAGCACTTGGTTTCTTGGCCTTTTCCTGTTGGAGAAGTTGATACATATCTACCCCGCTGGGACATCTAACCGTACATCTTTTACAACCCAGGCAGAGAGAAACCTGTTCGTTAATTCTTTTTCTATCTTCCCGAGACGTATCCTCTCGATTTTTGAATCTGATTAACTGTATCAGCGACCTGCCTCCTTCTTCTCCCCCTTCGGTACGAAAAACGGGGCAGATCCCCTTACAATAACCACAATCGATACAGGGACGATCCTCCTCACTTATATAATCTAAGGGATACTTCAGATTATCGGTAACTCTTTGCTCGCCAAAGACTACCCCGGGATTCAGGATTCCCCGGGAATCAAAGATATCCTTTACCTCCTGCATGTAAACGAAAATCTTTTCTCCCCACTCTTTTTTC
>JAYEGA010000030.1:0-3891 GCA_034658835.1 Thermodesulfobacteriota bacterium | reverse complement strand
TTTCCCCCACCTTACTGTCATGGAGAATATTAAGTACGGTCTGAACTTCCACAGAGTTGACAAGGAGGAGGCAGGGAAAAGAACGAGTCGCCTTCTCGATGAACTGGAAATTTCGCATCTTGAAAAGCGCCTTCCTGAGAACTTAAGCGGTGGTGAGCTGCAGCGTGTCGCTCTGGCAAGAGCACTCATGGTTAACCCCAGAGTACTCCTTCTCGACGAGCCCCTCTCGGCACTGGATACCAGCTTCAGAGAAGAGATAAGGGCCGGCCTGAAAAGGCTCCATAAAAATTCCAACGTTACATTTCTAATGGTAACCCACGATTTTGCGGAGGCGCTTTCTCTGGCAGATCAGGCTGCTGTGATGAGTGGTGGGAGGATAGAACAGACAGGGAGTATGGAGGATATCTTTCAAAGACCATGCTCTAAATTTGTGGCAGATTTTGTGGGGATGAAAAATCTCTTTCTGGCAAGATTCAGCGGTTCGAAGGCCACCATAGATAATCTGGAAATCGAATTTGGCAGGACTCCTGTCAACAACCACGGATACATAGCCATCAGACCCGAGGACATCGTACTCAGTAAGGAAACATTCTCCTCAAGCATGAGAAATTCATTCAGAGGAATAGTTTCGGGAGTATTTGACAGGGGATTTTATTATGAGATTCATGTCAGGGTAGGAGAAGTGACCTTCAAATCACTGATTACTAAAAAATCCCTCTTTGAACTGGGAGTTCAGGAGGGGATCGAGGCATACATTTCTTTTAAATCAACCGCCATCCATAATTTTTAAGAATACGGGGTCACACACAATTCCGCTTGACATCTTGATGCATAACAATATATAAGCGTCTACTTTACTATATTGCGTCCCCATCGTCTAGTGGCCTAGGACACCGGCCTTTCACGCCGGCAGCCGGGGTTCGACTCCCCGTGGGGACGCCAAAGAAATAACATGGGGTTATGTAACTAACGTAACTCCATTTTTATTTTAAAAGCCTAAATTCCAACCCTGTTCCATCAATGATTGGATACGAAACAGTTTAGCTATTCTTTTATCAACACTCCTTTCAGGGAGAATAGTGGGCATATAATAACTAAAGATTTTATTTTTGGTTATGACATAACGGGTTTTTACCTTTTTCTTTTCTATTATTGTTTTTATTAATTTCCCAACAGCATCTGCTGCTAATCCTTTTTTCCCATCTTGAACAAATTTATCATAAAATTCTTTAAGAGATAGTTCGTAATCTGTTCCACGGAAGGAACTATTTTCTATATCAGGGACTTTATCCCAAATAGGAGTTTTAATAGGACCGGGTTCGACTACTATTACATCGATTCCATATAATAAAAGTTCTCTACGAAGAGAATCGGATAGTCCTTCTAAAGCAAATTTCGAAGCTGTATATGGTCCCATAAAGGGAAGGGCAAATTTCCCCGATATTGAACTTAAATTGATAATCTTTCCAGTATTTTTTGCTCCTTTATATGCCCCCAATAAAGAGGCAAAAGCTTTTGTCACGGATATAACACCAATCAGGTTAACTTCTAACACTTTGCGAATCGATTCTATATCAATGTGAAGAATAGGTCCCCCCACTGAAATGGCAGCATTGTTTATCAATGCTACTAGTTGGTCATTATTGCCTAATGAATTTTTTACAATTTCTGCTCCAGCCGTCACAGCTGTTTCATCCGTAACATCAAATATCAGAGATGTGAAATTATCACCTAATTGATCCTGCAAGTTTCCAGCATCTTCCTTTTTCCTTACACTACCGAATACATGATATTCAGCTCTTGCCAGAAGTTTCGCTGTTGCTTCTCCGATTCCCGTGGATACCCCGGTAATTACAACTGCCTTCATTTCTGTTCCTCTTTTCCTGCAGGAAGATAAGTTTTTAGTAATTTCGAAGCTATAGAGCTTCAGACTCAGACCAATTGAGCGATCTACAGTATAGATCTCCGCCCGTTGTACCTCTCGACATCGTAATATCTGTCCACATCAACAAGTTTCAGTTTGTCGATGACCTCCTTGAGAGGAACAGAGGTAATATTTCCATGCGTGAGGCTCACCATACGACCAAAATCTTCATTGATGATCATATCGACTGCCGAAATGCCGAACCTCCTTGCCATCAGGCGATCGTGGGCCGATGGCGTACCACCCCTCTGCAGATGGCTTAGAATCACGTAACGTGATTCCAAGCCTGTCTTTTTTTCTATCTCGTCCGCTACATACATGGCAATTCCACCAAGGGAACGGTGTCCAAAGTCATCAACTTTTTCGTCCTTGTAAAATTCTTGCATGTCTACCAGCCGTACCCCTTCAGAGATAACGATAATGCTATACCGTATCTCCCGTCCTTCGCGCTCTAGGAGAAGTTCGCATACACGATTCATGTCGAAAGGATACTCGGGAATCAGGATCATATATGCACCGCTGCTCTCACCTCCATGAAGGGCAAGCCAGCCGGCATGACGTCCCATTGTCTCCACAACAAAGATGCGTCCATGGGAACCTGCCGTGGTACGCAGCCGATCAATCTCTTCCGTGATAATGTTTACAGCCGTATCAAAACCTAAAGAATAATCTGTTGCTGACAGGTCATTGTCGATGGTTTTAGGAATTCCAACCGTCTTAATTCCTCGCCTGTATAATTTATGAGCGACTCCCAGGGTATCTTCGCCCCCAATTGCCACGATGGCATCGATTCCGAGCTTCTTGATATTTTCGATCAGCTTTTCTGACCGGTCGTTTTTCGGGTTGAAGGGATTCGTCCGCGATGCTCCAAGGTTTGTTCCTCCAAAGCGGTCCCATGTCCTGACGACCTCTTCGTCTAAATGTTTCAGGTGCCGGGCACGGCTTTCCGGATCATCGGGGTCAACCTCTACTAACCCCTGCCAACCATTCATTATACCGACCACTTCAAACTTTACAGAGCGTTTCTCTTCAAGTTGGGGATCGAGGGCTGTTTTTGTAACCCATTTGATCGCCCCGTTTAAACCGGGACAGTCTCCTCCTCCTGTTAGGACTGCTATCCTCATCGACACAAGACCCTCCTTTTATTTAATTTATCCAATATCAAAAAGTAACCCACAACCAGTTAATCGGTCAAGAGATTTTATTCCCAGACACCTGCAATCGGCTGCCGGCAAAAGGCACACTTACCATCCTTAATCCTGTTTTCTGTAATCAGATATCCGAGGCGTTCTATAATCCTCTTTTTACAGGATGGGCAGTATGTGTGATTCGAGTCCGCCTGCGGAACATTGCCAACATAGACATAATGAATTCCCATCTTCATGGCGATTTTTCTCGCATTTTCCAGAAACGTAATAGAAGTCGGAGGAAGATGTGTCAATTTGTACCGGGGAAAGAAACGTGAAAAGTGAAGCGGGTAATCGGGGCCAAGATTTTCCAGTATCCATTCGCACATCTGTTTTATCATCTCCATATTATCCGTATAGGTCGGCACGATCAGGACCGTTATTTCAAACCAGACACCCTTTTCTTTCAAGATCATCAGGGTTTTCAGGACCGGTTTCAACCGGCCGGCATTTAGCCGTAAATATATATCCTCGGAAAAATTCTTAATATCAATGTTTGCGGCATCCAGCGTCTTGCAAAGTTCCAAGAGGGGAGGCTTGTTGATATAACCATTGGAAACCCATACATTCTTGATACCAGCTTCGCGTGCCAGCCGGGATATGTCCAGCATGTATTCATAAAAGGTCGTTGCCTCGGAATATGTATAGGCAATGCTCCGGCAATCGGCTTTCCTGGCATTCTCCACAACGGCATCTGGAAACATATCCATAAATCTGACTTCCTCAGGTCGCGCCTGCGATATCTCCCAGTTCTGGCAGTTAAGACAGCGAAAATTACAT
>JAYEGA010000029.1:0-19963 GCA_034658835.1 Thermodesulfobacteriota bacterium | reverse complement strand
AAGCTGCCGTGACCGATATCGAAAAAGTATTGATTCCATGTAGCTCTCCTGATATTGAAGAACTACATACCAGATTATCGAACGTGTCGCCAGTGTTTTCTTATGTTTTTTTCAAAGAGCTAAAGTGCTACATAATATTAAGTTTTTCCTTGGAGTTTTCTATTGCCTTCCTGTTTTATTATATTTACCAGCTATGCATTTTTAACGGAGCATCAAACCTGACGGCTATACATGTTTCTTTACTCTTTTCACCAACACCTGAATCGCTCGGTGAATATGTCCGCACAACGGTCGCTTTTCCTCTCATATGAGCATTCACATCATTTGTTCCCGGTAAATAAATAGTTATTTCCAACGGTTGACCTAAAAAATACTTGGCAGATTGCCGGGTCATAAACTTGGCGCCTCCTCCGGAGACATTCTTTAACACGGCCTTATCACCATAGCTGTTTCCCTCAATATCTTTGGCAGACACTTCCAGCACAAAGTCCACCGGAAAGCGTTCAAATTCTCTCTTGTCAGATTTATTATTCATTCTCTTTCGTGAAAACCTTATTCCAGTTTAAATCACAAAGGCAATCAAAAACCATGCGCCGTTTCTACGGAACCACCAAAAATAGATAGAAACAGCATAAGAACAGCCACCTGGATTACCCAGCCAATCGCACAAACACCCACAGCACGCCATGTACTCTGATAATCAAGCGCCTGTCTGACAGCAATCACCATCGCCACCAGCATCCAGATAGCGGCAACCAGGAAAACCACTCCCGCCAGCCCCGGAATAACTCCCAATATTCGAATCAGGCCGGGTGAGCTCGAAAAACCGATAGTTCGCAACAACTCACCGGGGTTCGATTCAGTCTGCGGCTCCGGCAGGAGTTTCGTACCAACGAAATAAGTCAGATATGCCCAGATATACCACCCGACAAGAGCGGATATCGTTCCTATCAAAATCCCGGTGACCCCTCCACTTGCTGTACTTCCAACTCCGGCAGCAACACTGGAAAGGACAACAACCCCCATGGCCTGCCCCATCGCACCCTTATCAGCCTCAACCTCTTCATACAGATTTGGGTCCAGCTTAGCAGCACGAATAATCCGATCTTTGAAATCAGCCATAATCTCCCCTTCAATAACGGAATACTGCGGCCATCGATGCATTATCGGGGACCTTCTCCGGACCTACCGCATAGACATCTCCCCCGTTCAAGAAGGTCTGAATTGCAGCAAAATCCAGTAGGTCCTCGTCACCAGGCTCAGCCTCCCGGCGTAGATGCACCTCGTTACTGTCAGAATCGAAAGCACCCCATTGCTGAAGGCCAACAGCAACAAACAACGTCCCGACCCGCCCGTGATAGGCTGCCTGAACGATTTCTTCGACATCGTAGGAAGTTAACCCGGTGCCCACAGATTGCCGGTACAGGGCTACTGCATCCTCCTGGGCTTTCTGGAAGTAAGGTTGTACAATTGCCCAGGCCTGCCTGTGCAATTTTTCCGCACTCAACCCTTCGGGATTTCCGGTAATTCCTTCGTCTAACAGATGGGAATAAGAATTCGCCTCTCTGTAAATCGGGAAAAGATAATCAACACCGGCCAATACCAACGGTTCTTGTTTGTCTTTTAGCAGTTCGTATAAACCATTATTAATCTGATGAAAATATCGTAAGATGTTATCCTTTTTGGGTACCTCGCTCCCGGCACCCTGACCATGAAACATGGCTGAACGATCACCACCCCCCACTGACGCACCGGTATGAGATCGGAGTTGCTTTCCAAAAACATCACTCTGGAGTGCATCGGCAAGGTTTTCCGGAACACCCGCTAAATCAACCTCGCTCACGCTCTGTCGTGTGCCCTGAAGCAGTCTGACCTCGTTCTGGCTGAGGGCAAGTACATAAAACTGCCCGTCACCACTAAGTGTGGGGAGAAGGGGCTTGATGTGAAAACGGTCGGTGACGACCAACAATTCCTTAAGACCAAGAGGAAGACGATAGTGGCGAAACACTTCGGAAGAGAGAAACATCGCAAGCCCTTCGCTCTGGTGCCGCCAGAAAAGACCATTCCCTAAAATTGCATGGGCAGGTGTCAGCAATTCCTCCACTTCCTGGGCACGTAGACCTCCTGCGATCAAACAATCTTCGGTCTCGCGAAGCAGATTCCTAAGTCTGATTGGATTTTGCTGGGTTTCCGCTCCTGCCCGGTGAGTGGGCATAAAAATCGAGACGCACAACCCTTTTTGTTTCTGCATCAGTGTCTTTAACTCATCTCTGGACAATGTGTTCATATAATTAATCTCCCTTCCGCATAGTTATGGCGCTATTTGTTAAGAAAGAATATCCCTGATGTACAAAAAGATTTTTCTGGAATATTAGTAAAAAATCGGTTGATTTGCTTCCTCCATGAACCGGAATCTTCAGCAAACAATACGGGTGAGTTTCAATATCTCCTTGGACTTGATGAAAAATGATTTTTCATTTCCCTTTTTATATTTATAAAAAAATAAAGGTAAATTGTCAACTCTTTAAAACGGAATTTTTTTGAGTTCCCTTGCAAAGGAGAAAACCTTTTCGACCAGATCTCTTCTTTTGCTGTTCTCCTCAATAAGCCTGACAATAGCGCTTCCCACAACTACTCCATCGGCATATTCAGAAACTTCCCCAACCTGCTCCGGCGTGGATATGCCAAAACCAACACTTACAGGAAGGCTTGTCATTTTCTTTATCCTTTCCATATCTTTCCTGATATCGGCAATTTCCGGTTTTTTTGTTCCGGTCACACCTGTAACCGAAACATAATAGATAAAACCCGACGCCCTTTCCAATATCTTTTTAATACGACCGTTATCACTTGTTGGTGTTATTAAAGAAATAAAGTCGATCCCTTGAGCATCAGTGTATTGCCTCAACTCACTAGGCTCTTCTGGAGGAAGATCAACCATCAGGATTCCATCCACTCCTGCCTCTTTTGCTCTTTTAGCAAACTTTTGGTTTCCATAAATGAAAACAGGATTGTAATAACCAAACAGAACAATGGGAATTTCAGAAATTTTTCGTACTTCTCCGATCAAATTGAGGATACCCGGCAGAGTTGTTCCACTTTTCAAGGCCCTTTGGGAGGCGGCCTGAATAATGGGTCCATCCGCTGTCGGGTCTGAAAAAGGAACTCCAATCTCGACTATATCTACTCCGGCTTTATCCAGACCGAGTATCATCTCATAAGTTTTTTCCAGACTTGGGTCCCCTGCCGTCAGATAAATGATCAGAGCCTTTTCACCGCTTTTCTTTAAATCGTCAAACTTTCTTTCGATACGCCTCACTAAATTCTACCCTCCATTCTATCAGTAATGATTTCCATGTCTTTATCACCTCTGCCGGACAGGTTGACCACGATGATTTTATCCTTTGCAAGCGTCGGAGCCAGCTTCATAACATAGGCTATGGCATGAGCGCTCTCCATAGCAGGGATGATTCCTTCACATTCCGTCAGGAAAATCAGGGCGTTTACAGCTTCTTCATCATCTATCGCCACATATTCAGCCCTTCCTGTTTCGTAAAAATAGCTATGTTCCGGACCCACACCGGGATAGTCAAGACCAGCAGCGATGGAAAAGGCGTCTTTGACCTGCCCGCCCGCATTCTGGAGAATATAGGTCTTGTTTCCGTGAAGCACCCCGATGCTGCCGGCCGATATGCTCGCCGCATGCATTCCGGTCTTTATCCCCTTTCCCGCGGCCTCTACTCCGATCATTGCCACATCAGAATCGTCCTTGAAAGGATAGAACAGACCCATGGAATTACTCCCGCCTCCCACACAGGCGATGAGGACATCGGGAAGTCTCCCCTCCTTTTCCATGATCTGCCTCTTCGACTCTTCCCCGATGACACATTGAAAATCCCGCACCATCATAGGATAAGGGTGTGGTCCCGCCGTGGAGCCGATAACATAAAAGGTGTCCCTCACCCGCGAAACCCAGTGGCGCATCGCCTCATTCATGGCATCCTTCAGAGTTCCGGTCCCGGATGTCACCGGCGCCACATCTGCTCCCAATATCTTCATGCGAAAGACATTTTGAGATTGTCTCCGGATATCCTCCTCTCCCATGAATATCTGGCACTCCATTCCGAACAGCGCCGCCACCGTGGCTGTTGCCACACCATGCTGGCCGGCACCGGTCTCTGCCAGAATTCTTTCTTTTCCCATCCTCCTGGCAAGAAGCGCCTGCCCAAGGGTATTATTAATCTTGTGGGCGCCGGTATGATTGAGATCCTCCCGCTTCAGATATATTTTTGCGCCTCCCAATTTCCCGGTGAGACGTCCGGCATAATATAAAGGAGTTTCCCTGCCCGAATATTCATGTAAATAGAATGACAACTCATCCTTGAATACCTGATCGTATTTAGCCTCATTATAGGCACCTTCCAGCTCAATAAGTGCAGGCATAAGCGTCTCAGAGGCGTATCGTCCACCAAAGATTCCGAAGTGCCCATTTTTATCGGGTAAAGTTTGTTGCATCGTTTCACCTCATGTTTTATTAAAACAAAGAATGCAGGAATCCGAATTCAGAAGACAAAATAAATTGTTCCGTTTACCTTTTGAACTGAACAGCAAGTGCATTCCCCACTGCCTGTCTGCATGCAATGCACAGGCAGGCTTGCGGCGGGGAGCTTCAATTCTGACTGCTGACTGCTGACCACTTTTCAAAGACAGTTCCCTTCGCCATACTTTCTGTCTGTTTTACAATCTCAATGATTTTTTTGACCTTTTCAGGGTCTTTCCTCCCCGGTGACAGCTCAACACCGCTATTGATATCCACGGCATCCGGTGAAACGTTTTTCAGTGCCTCCCGAATATTCTCCGGATTCAACCCCCCGGAGAGTATAAGAGTATGGTTCTCCTTTATCTTAACGGCAAGATCCCAATCGGATTTTTCGCCCGTACCGCCGTAGAGTTTTGGGTGGTAGGCATCAAGCAGGATGGCGCTCACCGAATACTCAAACAGATGCGGCGTTTTCTCTGCTATTGCTTTGATCAACTTCGATTTCGGGAATTGCCGACAATACTGCGGTGATTCACTACCGTGAAGCTGAATAAGGTCAAGACCGCAGAATTCTACAATTTCTTTTATTTTATCAACGTCATGATCAACGAAGACCCCTACTTTACATACACTATGGGAAAGATTCCTGATGATTTCCCTCGCCACTTCCGGTGTAATGTATCTCGGACTCTTCCGGTAGAAGATAAAACCCAGGGCATCCGCACCGCATTCGGCTGCATTCGTTGCATCGCCTATATTCGTCATCCCACAGATCTTTATCTCAGTCATCACTTTCACCCAAAAGCTCCCTCAGTTTCCCGCCGATATCATCCGCCCTCATCAGGACCTCGCCAACCAGAAAGGAATGAATATCCGCCTTCATCAAAATCTTGATATCCTTCCTTGTGTTGATGCCGCTTTCGCTGACAATGATCCTGTCTTCCGGGACACAGGACGCCAGATTTATGCTGGTCGTCAAATTCGTTGAAAACGTCTCCAGATTTCTGTTGTTGATCCCTATAATATCGGCCCCAGCGGCAATGGCCCTGTCCAATTCTTCCCTTGTGTGCACTTCAACAAGAGAGTCAAGCCATAGTGTGTCCGCAAGCTGGATATATTCCCTCAACTGTTCATTTTCCAGCAGCCTCACAATGAAAAGAACGGCATCCCCGCCCAAGACCCTTGTCTCGTAAATCTGACAGGAATCAATTATAAAGTCCTTTCTCAAGAGGGGCATATCGACGATGTTTTTGATGGCTGAAAGATATGCCTTATCCCCCTCGAAAAATTTCCTGTCGGTGAGAACCGATATGGCAGCCGCTCCGTTTTCCTCATATATCGATGCAATCTCAAGTGGATCGAAATCCTCTCTCAACCTTCCTCTGGATGGCGAACTTCGCTTGATCTCGGCAATAATGGAGCAGTCGTCACCATTTAGCACCTTCTTGAAATCCCGTGGAGGCGGCAGATCGCGGATGATCTTCTTTAACTCGGAAACCGGCTTCGAATACTTCAGATGCGCGACTTCATCCCTTTTTGCGGCTATGATCCTGTCCAAAATCATCATTCCACCATCAGCTATTACTCAACTCAATCAAGGCCTGCAGTTTCTTGATGGCAGCTCCGCTGTCGATACAATCTGCGGCAATATCAATCCCTTCATGAATATTTTCCGCCTTCCCCCCCGCTATGATTGCAAGCGCCGCGTTAAGAAGAACGATCTTCCGGCAGGCACTATTTTCCCCCGTCAGGACACCCCTTGTAATCTCCGCATTGATCGTAGCATCCCCTCCGAGAAATTCCCGCCCATCAGATGTTTCACCAAAAAAATCTATCGAATTGATATTATAGGTTGTGATCAATTCATCATTCAATTCGGAAACCCTCGTCTCACCGCAAACGGTGGCCTCATCAAGACCATCTGATCCGTGAACCACAAACGCCCTCTTTGCGCCAAGGTTTTTCAGGACACCGGCAAACATCTCCGTCAATCTGGGATCGTAAACACCTATGAGCTGAGAGGTTGCCCCGGCAGGGTTTGTCAGAGGCCCCAGCATGTTGAATGCCGTTCTGATGCCGACCTCTCTCCTCGGGCCTACGGCATATTTCATGGCGCCATGAAGCCTGGGCGCGAAGAGAAACCCAATTCCTATCTGCTGAATGCATTCTTCCACGATCTCCGGCCCGGCATCAATGTTTACACCGATGGCTTCCAGGACATCGGCGCTGCCACAACCACTGGATACAGCACGGTTGCCATGTTTGGCCACGGTCAAACCGGCCGCTGCCACAACAAAGGCCGCAGTCGTAGAAATATTGAATGTGTTCATACCATCACCACCGGTACCACAGGTATCAACTATGACCGATGAAAGGGCATTGATTCTTGTGGCCTTGCGCCTCATGATACGGGCTGCACCGGTTACCTCATCAACAGTCTCCCCCTTGAACCTCAGCACCGTGATGAAAGCCCCTATCTGGGCGGGGGTAGCTTCCCCTTCCATAATGATATTCATAACCTCCATCATCTCGGATTCACTCAGATCAACACCATCTACAATCTTTCCAATCGCTTCCCTGATCATTGTTTTGACTCCTCTTATGATTTCTAATTTATCAGTCCCAAAAAATTCCTGATTATCCTCTTCCCGTTCGGTGTGAGTACGGATTCGGGGTGAAACTGAATCCCCTCCACCGGATATTCACGATGCCTTACCCCCATGACCTCCCCCTCCTCCGTCTGAGCGCTTATTTCCAGACAGGACGGGATGAAATCTCTTTTCAATATAAGAGAATGATAACGGCCTGCGACAAAGGGATTGGGAAGTCCATTGAAGACCGTCCGCCCGTCGTTGATTATCTCAGAGGTCTTTCCGTGCATGATCCTGTCGGCCCTGACCACATCTGCGCCAAAGGCAAACCCTATAGCCTGATGCCCCAAACAGACCCCTAAAACAGGAATGGTTTTGTAAAACTGTCTGATAACATCGACTGAAATCCCCGCCTCTTTGGGGGTACGGGGACCAGGTGACAGGAATATTGCATCCACGTCAGATTCCCTTATTTCTTCGAGCGATATCTCATCATTCCGGTAGACTAAGACATCCTTACCCATCTGACCCACATACTGGACCAGGTTGTAGGTAAATGAGTCGTAATTGTCGATCACCAAAATCATCTTTTTCTCCTTCACTCCATTATTTCAAACTTTGTAGCTGCAATTTCTATGGCCTTAATCATCCCCTCGGCCTTACTAATGGTTTCCCGATACTCAGCTTCCGGGTCGGAATCCGCCACAATTCCTGCACCCACCTGGACAAAAACCTTTCCATCCTTGACCATGATAGTCCTGATGGTAATGCAGAAATCCATATTCCCCGTATAGCTGAAATAGCCAACCGCCCCACCGTATGGACCCCTCACAGTAGGTTCCAGCTCATCAATAATCTCCATCGCCCTGATCTTCGGCGCGCCCGTCAGTGTCCCCGCAGGAAAGGTTGCCTTCAGGACATCGAAGCAATCTTTACCTCCGGATAATTGGGCCTGGATATTGGAAACAAGATGCATGACATGGGAATACCGTTCCACCACCATAAGTTGATTAACCTGGACACTCCCTGTTTCTGCGATTCTTCCCAGGTCGTTTCTTCCCAGATCGACCAGCATGATATGCTCCGCCCTCTCCTTGGGATCATTAAGAAGTTCGTCTGCAAGTTCTCTGTCTTCCTGTTCACTCTGGCCCCTTCTCTTCGTACCGGCGATGGGCCTCAATTCCACTGTCTCCTCTTCAAGACGAACCATCACTTCCGGAGAGGAGCCTATGAGGATGAGATCTTCAAGTTTCAAGAAAAACAGGTAAGGCGAAGGGTTAACGTAACGCAACGCCCGGTATAGATCGATGGGAGCAATATAATTTTCCATTTGAAATCGCTGTGAGAGAACAATCTGAATCGCATCGCCTGAAACAATATACTCCTTGGCCCTCCTGACAATCGATTTGAAGTCTTCCGGCGTCATGTTGGATTGAAGATGAAAGCCTTCCCCCTGTTCGTGAAAATCTTCTCTACTTTTCATCGGGGCATTCAGCATCTCTATCAAGGCATCTATCTTCTGGATGGCCTCTTCGTAAACATCCTTCAGATCATCTCTTCCTCCGGTGAAGGCACATGCCACCACCTTTATCGTATGTCTGATATTGTCAAAGATAATCAGTGTGTCGGTAACGAGAAATACGGCCTCGTCTGTTCTTAGATCATCTATAACCTCTGCCGGCAGTCTTTCAAAATAGCGCACCATCTCATAGCCTAAGAAACCCACAGCCCCGCCGTAAAACCGCGGGAGACCGTCAACATGCACGGGACGGTATCTTCCCATCAGATCCTTCAAAAACTTAAGGGGTTTCCCCTCATGCTTGTGACAACGGATTTCTCCATTTTCCCGGATAACAACATCATCTGCCCTGACCCTGAAAATAACATCCGGATCCGATCCCAGGAATGTGTATCTCCCCCATTTTTCACCCCCTTCCACACTCTCCAGAAGGAAGGCGTGTGTTTTTGAACTTAATTTCAACAGCGCTGACACAGGGGTCTCCATGTCGGCCATGATTTCCCTGTAAACGGGGATCAGGTTTCCCTCATTTGTTAATTTTTTAAATGTCTCAAATTGTGGATAGTACATAATTGAAAAACCTTTCGAATTTCAAAGTATGGGTGGTATGGATAAACTTGTTTGTCCATGCCACCCGTCGAACGAAAAAAGGGCCGTGAATAATCACGGCCCTTTTCCCTGGAACAAAAAAGCCGTGGAGTACTTACAGAGATCCTCCACGGCTTATCTTCAGTTTCTGGTTTCTATTTTATACTCGAAGCGGTGGACGAACCTCTACCTTTAAGTTCTGCCACCACCAGTTATTTGCTAATAATGTTTTTTTACTCATAACCAAAATTCCCTAAGTCGTCGGAGAAACATAACAGCGTTTAATGCCCATGTCAATATTTTTTTACCTGTCCTGTGGAATCCTTGACATCTTTTGAAATTTCTGTGATAAGCGACTCAAATATATACAAACAGTTCGCAAAGTAATCCATATGAACCGTTGCTCAACTTAAGGTTTTGCTATGCCAGGTACCGAAAAAAAATCGATTCTCTGCCCCAATTGCCGGAAACTTATAAGCTCTGATGAACCTACCTGCCCCTACTGCGGGACAACCAAACCCGGCTCCCGGCTGAAAAGAAGCTTCTTCAAAAAACCAAAAGATGTCATAAAGGTTGTCATTTATTCCAATATTGCCATCTACATCTTCTCCCTTATGTTAACTCCTCTTAACCTCGGTTCTCCGGCAAATCCGCTAACGTTTTTATCCCCTTCCAACAGCAGCCTGCTTCTCTTAGGAGCCACAGGTACTATCCCGATCGACAAGCTCGGCCGCTGGTGGACACTTTTGTCAGCTTCCTTTATCCACGGCGGTATACTTCACATATTCTTCAATATGATAGCTTTGCGACAACTGGGACCTTTTGTACTGCGAGAATACGGTTTTAATCGTTTTGCAATCATCTACCTGCTCAGCGGATTTCTCGGTTTTTACATGTCCTATCTGGCCGGTGTCCTCCTCACCATAGGAGCGTCTGCCAGTATCTGCGGGCTGATCGGCGCTATTCTGTATTACGGTAAAAGCCGTGGAGGACTTTACGGAGAGACGATTTATAGACAGGCCCTGGGATGGGTGATAGGTCTTGTACTGTTTGGTCTTATGGTTCCTGGAATCAACAACTGGGCTCATGGAGGAGGACTTGTCACAGGCATACTGATCGGCCTGACCCTCGGCTACACCGAGAGAAAAAGTGAAAACTTCTTCCATCGAATACTGGCAAGCAGTTTTATTTTGCTGACCATCATCGTTCTACTCTTCGCTATATTCCAGGCTGTTTACTATCGCTTGTCTATGTAATAAACACTTCTGTTAACTCATAACTGAAGGTCTGAGATGATGGGAGTGATATGATTTAATCTTTTTTGTCAGGAATTTTTATATCAAGGGATTTGATTTTCCGGAAAAGCGTGCTTTTGTGGATGCCAAGTTCTCTGGCTGTCTTTAGTCGATTCCAGTTATTTCTGCGCAGGGCATTGGTTAAAAATATTGCCTCCATATCCTTAAATGTTATTGCCTCCTCATGCCTGGAATAATCTACCCCGGAAAATGTGCATACCGGCTCAGGAAGATGCTCTTTTCTTATCATCTCTGTTTTGCACAGTATAAAAGCTCGTTCAATAATATTTTCCAATTCTCTTATGTTGCCGGGATAATCGTAAGACATTAAACAGGCAAGAGCTTCATCGGTAATTCCGATAACATCTTTTTTCTGAATGGTGTTAAAACGTTTTATGAAATGGTCAGCCAGTATAGGGACATCTTCCATCCTCTCACGCAACGGCGGCAGTTCCATTTGTATCACATTAATCCGATAATAGAGATCTTCTCTGAATTTGCCGGCCTTGACCAGTTCAAATAATCTTTTATTTGTGGCTGTAATTACACGAACATCTGTCTTCACGCTTTCTACAGCTCCAAGAGGTTCATAGGTTTTTTCCTGAAGAACACGTAAAAGGCGAACTTGAAGTGCGGGAGAGATATCCCCTATCTCATCCAGAAAAATCGTACCCTTGTCCGCAAGTTTAAAACGTCCGGGTTTATCCTTCTTCGCATCGGTAAATGCTCCTGCCTTATAGCCGAAAAGCTCGGACTCCAGTAATGTATCCGGCAGTGCCCCGCAATTTACAGCAACAAAAGGTTTGTTTTTCCTCGGGCTTAAATTGTGAATCGCCCGGGCGAAAAGTTCCTTTCCTGTGCCACTTTCCCCTTCCAGAAGTACTGTGCCTGAGCTATTGGCCACATCCGGCAGGATGTTGAACAAATGATGCATCTTGTGACTCTTTGAAATAATATCCTCAAAAGAATATTTTTGTTCGATTTCCTTCCTGAGCTTTTCTACAAGAGTTATGTCTCTGAACGTTTCAACCCCGCCGATGACCTTACCGTTTTCATCCTTCAACAGGGCAGTAGATACACTAATCTGGCACTGGTCACCATCGGCATTTACAATGTAGACAGTTTTACCTACTATCGGTTCCCCGGTAGCCATGGTATGCCGCAGGGCACAATCTCTTTCACATATATCAGTCTTTAAAACATCCTTACAGAGCTGTCCCAGTGCTTCATCGCGCGACACACCTGTTATCTTTTCAGCAGCTCTATTGAAAGAGGTAATCCGCCAGCCGGGATCGACCGTAAAAACCCCGTCAGCAATTGAATCAAGTATGATATCCCTCTCTTTGTAAAGTTTAGTATTTTTCATGTTTGCTTGTTTCGAGAGCTTTTAGCTATTCTGTCTGCTTTTCTGTTAACTTTGCCTCTTTCTTTTTCTGCTTTGCCAGTGCTTTCAATGCTTTTTTCTCCTGTTTCGCCCGTTCTTCGGCCTGCTCGGGAGGCATGTCTTCCGGAATTTTCGGTGAGAGATCTTTACCGCCTATTTTTTCTACTATAACTTCCGTTTTTTCAGCCCCGGAAGGAGCTTCTCCTTTTTTTGCCTTTGCTTTTTCCATTAAATGCTTGGCTAATGTCTTCCCGAACTGTCCGATGAAACCGGCTACCAGAACGATCAGAACCCATTTCATTATCTGCCAAAAATCGATTCCGTTCATCATGATTTCAAAAAACGCTCCTCTATAATATCAACCAGTCCTGACACATCATTAATGTCCAGGCATGGCACACCGATATTTAATCTTTGATCGCTAACTATGGCGATGAGGTTATCCTCCTTTGTGCAGAGCAGTCCCTGTTTCATCTCCGCGCGGCTCACTTCAATCTTGGGGTGTGGATTTCCTTTATATCCCTCGGCTAAAATAATGTCCACATCTCTGATGTATCTATTCCTCAGCTCGACAATTTCATGATCCTTCTCGACATCTTCAATCAGGGCTACTTTCCATTGTGATGATATTACAGTAGTACGTGCTCCCGCTTTTTTATGACGCCAACTGTCTTTCCCCTCGTGGTCGATGTCAAAACCGTGGACATCGTGCTTTATGGTGGCTACCCGATAACCCCTCCTGTTTAATTCCGGGATCACTTTTTCTATCAGTGTGGTCTTGCCGGCACCCGATTTGCCCACAATGGACACGATTGGAATCATGTTTTTTCTCCATCGTTTTTTAACAGGACATTGACGAACCGCAGATAGGGCCGCAGAGCAGGTGTTCCTCCACCCTCAGAGATAATCTGCATAATCTTTTCTGTATTTAGCAGTGCAGATCCCCCCAAATGGTTTACCGGTGTTCCTTCAAACAGTTCACCACACATTGGAGTGGAAGGACCCAGCACCACCACATGTCGTGGACTTCCCAAACCGTTTAGCACATCCTCCATTGTATTATTTAATAGTGCGGTAGCAGTAATGATGGCAACCGTACACTCTCTGAGTATTCTTTCTCTGTCCTTTTGATCCGGAACCTCCATCAGGGCGGCATTTCGCTCAATAATGGAAAGGGATGCTCCCGTTTTCTCTATCCGTGGCACCAGAGGACGAAAAAGGCCTATCATGGCGACCCTGTCCTGAGATGCAAGATTAATCAGTTCGAGTGTGTCCTTTTCCTCTTTAGTGGGCTCCGTATAAATTATGGCATTCGCCGTAGCCAGTCCCAGCGCTTTCTCCAGGGGGTTCCTGCCATCGACGAGACGTCTCAAAAGAACAGGTGCCCTTGAACCGGCAAGGTTGCCGGCCTCATCAAGAACTGAACAGGCCGGGGTTAATTCGTGCTTCAACACCGCGGCCAATCCCATCCGGTCTCCTTCCAGTTTCACACCCAGATAGCCGAGACCTATCCTGACCTCTTCTACCAGTAAATCACTCCCTCTTCCAGAAAGATATTCATAAAAACGGCTTAATATTTCACCTGTTGGTATCATTTCGATTGACTCCCTTTCTTAAAAAGATTATTACACGAAATATTATGTTTTGAAAAGCTTTCTAATTGCAAAATAATCTTGACATTGTCCAAAATTATTGTTATTAGCGGAACTCAACTTTATCATCAATGATAAAAGGGGAAATTTTTATCAGTAGAATTGCGGCGTGAAATTTCTGTCGGGCAGGAAAAAGGGTTTCCTGAGCTGTGCGGCAGAAAGAGAATTAGGTCGTCAGGAGGTTAGAAATGTTTGGTTTTGATATGGCAGAAGCACTTAAGGTGTTTGTTATCGGGTTCGGTGGGGTTTTTTCCTGCCTTGTAATATTAATGTTCTCAGTAATGATTTTTGGGAAAGTCGTAGGTCTGTTTGTGAAAAAGGAGAAAAACAGTTAATCAAAGATGTTTCATTCTCCAGAAAGCAGGTAAGGAGGTAAAATAGTTGCTATGGATTGGAGTGTAGTTGCAGAGGTTATTAAAAGTACGGGGTTTTTAAATATAACCCTTGGAAATGTTGTGATGTGGGTAATAGCTTTTACCTTTATCTTTCTCGCCATAACTAAGAATTATGAGCCTTTACTTCTGGTCCCCATAGGCTTTGGAATATTTATTGTAAACCTACCACTGACAAACCTTATGCATGAAGACCATCTTCTGTGGGTATTTTATCATTTCACTATATATAAGTGGGACTTACTACCGCCGATCATATTTATGGGTATAGGCGCCTTGACCGATTTTGGACCGGTCTTGTCCAATCCGAAGACCTTGATTCTCGGTGCGGCCGCGCAATTCGGTGTTTATGTGGCTTTCTTTATTTCTCTCTTTTTAGGGTTTAACCTGCAGGAAGCCGCCTGTATCGGAATCATAGGAGGGGCTGATGGACCTACAACGATATTCTTGACGGCACAACTCGCTCCGCACCTGCTCGGTGCGACAGCATTGGCGGCCTATTCGTACATGGCCCTGGTGCCGATTATCCAGCCGCCGATAATGAGATTCATGACGACCGAGGCAGAGCGCAAAATTAAGATGAAACAGACGCGGCCAGTCAGCAAGCTTGAAAGGATTTGTTTTCCATTGCTGGCAACAGGAATCATCTGCCTTCTTATCCCCGAATCTGCACCATTGATGGCAATGATGATGTTGGGCAACCTGTTCAAGGAATGCGGTGTGGTGGATCGTCTTTCCAATACGGCATCGAATGAATTGATAAATATTGTGACGATCTTTTTAAGTTTATGTATCGGCGCTGCTATGCCGGCAGAACTCTTCTTGCAGAAGGAATCGCTCTTCATATTCTGCCTTGGATTAGTTGCCTTTGCTTTCAGTACATTTGGAGGGCTTGTCCTGGCCAAGACCTTTAACCTGTTCTTGAAGGAAAAAATAAATCCTCTGATCGGGTCGGCTGGTGTATCGGCGGTGCCCATGGCTGCGCGTGTCTCGCAGGTTGTGGCGGCAAAAGATGATAAGCGTAACTTTATTCTGATGCATGCGATGGGGCCCAATGTGGCCGGCGTGATCGGTACAGTATCAGCAGCCGGGCTCTTTCTAACTTTATTAAGGTAATAGGGCTTAATCCCCTGCCATGAAGTATTTGGGGTAATTCGATAAAAAATTTAAAAGGAGGAACACAAATGAGCGAAGAAATACTTGCTCCGATGCCTGGAAGTATTTGGCAGATTTTGGTTAAACCTGGTGATCAGGTAAAGGAAGATGATGAACTCTTGGTCCTTGAGGCAATGAAAATGGAAAATCCTATCTTCTCTCCAGTAGATGGGGTAGTAAAAGACATCAAGGTAAAAGAGAAAGATGCCGTGGATGTTGATCAGCTTTTGATGATTATAGAGTAAAGATTTCTTGCTGGCATAAATGATACACCAAAAGTAGTTTCAGTGTCCATTATTGCTATAAGCCCTCTAATATAACTATTATGAGGGCTTTTTCTTTTCTGTTTCCCCAAACTGTCTCTAGTTAAAACTTGACATACTCGTCCGTAACGCTTATATTACGGTCACATTTAAAAATCGGTTTTGGTCCATCTCCCCAGAGCCTGGGAAAGGCTTCTGGGTTTTTTTTGGTATAATAAAAAGGTCTCTTTAAAAAAGCTGCATGGGCCGTACCGAAACGAAAACAGGAGGAACATGGCAAATCGAAATGAAAACACGTTTAAGAAACGGCAAAAAGAAATTAAGCGCAAGCGAAAAGCAAAGGAAAAAATGGAGAGGCGACAGGGAAAGAAGAATAAATCGGCAGAGTCCGACGAAACCCTGATATCTGATCAAAGCTGACAGACCGCTATCGATTCAACAAGAATGACCAATCAACCGCCACGACGGCGGACGGGCGTGGGTTATTATACCTGACCCACAAATAGAAAAAGGAGAGCACATCATATGAAAATTGGACTAATCGGCCTGCCCAATTCCGGGAAGACGACAATTTTTAACGCGCTTACGAAAATGGAGGCCCACGTCACCGCATACTCCAACGCAAAGGCAGAACCGAATGTGGCCGTCGTCGAGGTAGACGACGAGCGGTTGATTCGCCTCACCGATATGTACAAGCCGAAGAAGACCACTGGCGCTACAATTGAAATGATCGATTTCCCCGGCTTGAAGGAAGGTTCCGCAAGGAACGGTTCTTTTTCAGGAAACTCCATGGAATGGATCAAAAACACAGATGCCCTGGCTCTGGTGGTGCGCAACTTTAATGATGACCTGGCGGGAGATCCCACGCCGCTTGGCGACATTGACGAAATCGACACTGAACTTCTCCTCACCGATCTTATAATCGTGGAGAACAGGCTTGAGAGACTCGAATGGTTCCGGAAACGGGGGCAAAAAACGAATGCGCTTGCGCTGGAAGAAAAAGCCCTCCGAAAAGTTGCGGAGCAACTCAACAACAATCAACCCATCCGGAACCTCGATCTTGATGAATATGAAGAGAAAACGATACGCGGTTTTCAATTTCTCACACAAAAACCGTTTCTTGTTATCCTGAACTCGGACGAAATCGTTTTCGGACAGAACGAGGATATTATGGGCAAAATCGAATTACGGTACAACGTCATCGAATTCGCCGGCCGCTTCGAAACGGAATTGTCCCGTCTGAACGGTGAAGAAGCGAAAATCTTTATGGAAGATATGGGCATCAAAAAGTCGGTTCGAGATAGACTGTCACAATTCGCGTACAGGACGCTCGGGTACGTAAGCTTTTTTACCGTTGGTGAAGATGAAGTGCGAGCATGGAGTATTCACGGAGGAGATACGGCGGTAAGTGCGGCCGGCGCCATTCATTCCGATCTCGCACGGGGATTTATCCGCGCGGAATGTTTTACATACGACGAATTAATAGAATGCGGATCCGAAAAGGAGGTGCGGGCGAACGGCCGCTTCCGGCTGGAAGGAAAAGATTACATCGTCCGGGACGGCGATGTTTTGAGCATTCGCTTCAGTGTCTGACCGTAGCTTCCCGATCAGTTTAGCCCCCAACCGGCGTGGTTAAACCATCCATCCTCTTCATTCATTCCTGAAATATACCGTTTACCCCCCTTTTCTTCCGTTTTATCGCTTCCCGCTTGCAGGAAAAAATCTTTCGCTTCATACTGTTCCTACAAAAAATACAGGAAAATGGCTGAGAGGCTGTAGGACGGGGAGGAATAATTATGAAACTCATTGAAATGGAAGAAATCAAAAAGGATTATTTTTTAGGGGAAACTGTGGTTCACGCCTTAAGGGGTGTTGACCTGACCTTTGACAGGGGAGAATTTGTGGCAATCTGGGGGCCTTCCGGCTCCGGCAAGACCACCTTACTGAACCTCGTTGGCACTATTGATGAGGCCTCATCCGGCCAACTGTTCATCGAAGGTCAGGAGATTAAGAAATTATCGGATGACAGGCGAACTGAACTCAGGAACAGGGCCATCGGCTTCATCTTTCAGGGGTTTAATCTGATTCCCGTTCTTTCTGCCCTGGAAAATGTCATGCTGCCCCTTGAGATTATGGGCACATCCTTCTCCGATGCCAGAGAAGCAGCACTCCGGCGTCTTGATGAAATGGAACTCTCCGATTTTGTCAGACACCAGCCCGATAAGCTCTCTGGCGGTCAACGGCAGCGGGTGGCCATTGCGAGGGCTCTGGTAACGAATCCGTCTCTGGTTATCGCCGACGAGCCAACGGCCAATCTGGATTCCGACACATCTCGGAAGATCATCGGGCTTATGCGGGATCTCAATGAAAAGGAGGGAACCACCTTTATCTTTTCCACCCATGATCAGAGGCTTCTGGACAAAGTAAATCGCCTCGTTCGGCTTGAGGATGGGATGATCTTAAATGGAGGTAATGAAAAATGAATAAATGGATAAAGATTGCACTTCGCAATATACTAAAAAACAAACGCCGGTCTTTTGTGACTCTGATCGCCATCGCCATGGGTTTTGCGGCCGTGAGCATCTTTCAGGGATATATACACAACACATATAAAGGGCTGAGAAATTCGGCAGTCCGGGGAGAAGGTCTGGGGCATCTTACCATCTACAAGCAGGGATGGCTGGAAAAGGGAAAGATCGACCCTGATAAGTATATGTTTTCTCAAGAAGAGCTTAAAAGGATAAGCGATTTAGTGGAGGAGGACGATGATGTTATCCTGGCTACTCCCCAGATAAATATTTCAGGGCTTGTTTCTAATGGACGCACCTCCACAATATTTCTGGCAAATGGCGTGATACCCCGTGATGATAAGACAATAAAAGGCACATGGACCGCCTTCCGGCCGGTAAAAGGGGAAGGTCTCAGCGAGAAAAAGTCTTATGGGGTGGAAATGGGGGAGGACCTGGCGAGCCACCTTGATTTGAAACCCGGAGGTTACGGAGTGATCATGGCCACAACCCTCGACGGCCAGATGAACGCCCTGGATATAGAGGTTGCCGGCACTTATGACACCGGCAGTAGTGCTACCAACGACAAATACATACGTGTTCCCTTTACCTTTGCTCAATCCCTCTATGACACGGAAAAGGCAGACCGGGTGGTGGTACTGCTAAATGACTGGAAAAAGACGGATGTGACCCGCGAGCGACTGGAGGATACCCTGTCAGGCGCAGGGATTGCGTGCGAAATAAAGACATGGAACGAACTTTCGCTCTTCTACTTAAAAGTTCGCGGTATGTTTGACATGATATTCATGTTTATATTCTCCATTGTCTTTATCATCGTGATTATGAGCGTGGTTAATACGATGGGTATGGCTGTCCTTGAGAGAACGAGAGAAATCGGCACCCTCAGGGCACTTGGCCTGAAAAGGCGGGGTGTGAACCTTCTTTTTGCAGTGGAGGGTGCGATGCTCGGCTTCCTGGGAACTATTTTTGGCGTTATATTGAATGTAGTCGTATGGGCGGTCATCCGGGCTGTAGAACCGAGTTATATACCGCCGGGATCCTCGAGTCCTGTGCCTTTGATCGTTAATCTGGTGCCTCAGTCCATGCTTGTCCTGATGCTCTTTCTGATTTTACTTTCATTGATGGCCGCCATACTGCCGGCCAGACGCGCGGCCAAACAGAATGTGGTGGATGCTTTGGGGCATGTGTAGTGAATAGGCGAAAGGTAAAAGGTGAAAGGTAAATAACTAAAAAAACATGCGGAGGCTACCGATGAAAAAGTTTTTAACAGTTATGTTTGTAGTGTTGCTGTCTGGCATCGTGTTTTGTTCAAAACCGGTGCTTGCAGAGATGACACCCAAAGAGATCCTGGAAAAATCGGATGAGGCCAGGGGAAGCGTAAAGGGTATTGAGTGGGAGATAAAACTGAAATCAATCGAAAATGGTCGTAAACAATCCCGGACCCTCAAGATAAAGGCTCGCGACTTCAACAGCCTCGCGGAATTTCTCTCGCCGCCCAAGGTAAAGGGGCGAAAATTGTTGATGATAGACCGGAATATGTGGTTTATAAAACCGGGATTACGAAAACCTGTCCCCATTTCTCCCAGGCAAAAGCTAATGGGCGGCGCTTCCAACGGTGACATCGCTTCAACCAACTATGCCGGAGACTATCACGCAACTCTGGTATCCGAAGATACAGTTAACGGAGAACTATGCTATCTCCTTGACCTGACCGCCATCAACAAAAAGGTTATTTATGATCGGATTAAATACTGGGTTTCCAAAAAGCGGCTTATCGGCGTCAGGGCGGAGTTTTTCACAGTATCGGGAAAGATGTTTAAATCAGCAACCTTCGAGTACGGAAACAGTATCCCGATAGAGGGAAAACCTAAACCCTTTGTTTCCAAAATGATCATTACGGACGTCGTAATAAAAGAGAATATTACCACTATGACTTACAGCAAAATCAGGCTCAAGAAGATCCCTGATTCAACCTTCAACCTGAACCTGCTGATGAGATAGGAAATCTTAAGTGCCTAAAGTGAGCTAAAGTTATTTATGAAAAAAAGTCTACTAC